>CAJXUC010000020.1 GCA_913061315.1 uncultured Gammaproteobacteria bacterium
AGGAGTCGTCGGCAGCGTCAGATGTGTATAAGAGACAGGTAGAGATCACGGTACCGGCGTTTCATTCGCTCAGTTGGCAAAGCCTAAATCAGTAAAAAATGATAGATTTTGTAGGTTTAAACTTACAAAATTTGTGTTTTAGAAAAAAAACAGTAGTATGAAATGGTTAATCAATTATTAGAGAGGCCATCAGAATTCTCATGAAACGAATAAATTACCTTTGGTTCCGTCTTTTTTTGGTCGCCAGTGCCCTAGCTTTCGTTAGCGCTTGTGGTGGTGGTGGAACATCAACAACTGGAACTGGTACCTCAGTTCTAAAAGTGGATTCTAAAATTAGCATCGTGGAGCCAAAAGCATCAAAAACGGCCAGTAAAGTCAGTTTACTCAGCCGCAGTTCGGCTGAGTCTAGATCCGCTAGTGCAAGTCGGGACGCCGACTTCCTGTCTAGTTCAGACTATGAAAAGGATGAAACATTTTTTTATGTTCAAGATGAGACCTCTGAGTCTCTCAACACAGTGAACTCGCTCCTGTGTCAGTTTGATAAGGTCAAAGCCCTTGAAATGGCCGGACTAGGGAATTATAAAGCTCTAATAGACGAAACGCAGTGTGATCAAGAAGTGGGATCTGCATCAGGCGCTAGTGCAGGTGGTGAAGATAATAATTCAGGTGGCAGTCGCCCGGATTTGACTACGTGGATAGTAAACTCAGAAAAGCAAGGTACCGATCAGCTGGTTGTCAAGATATGGGTTGAGGATGAAGCTGGGAATGATGGACCCCAAGGAGGAGGCGGCACTGGTGATAGCATTGCTGGTGGGCCTATGATGGATACACAAAATGCAATTATTCAAGCAAAAATGATTATCAACAGGGCGGCAGAAGGCGACGACCATCCATTTGAGATGAACTTTGCCTTCTACCCAGTGGATGACGCGGGCAATATGGCTGAAACAGCTCAGACTAAGGGCTACATGAAAAAAACCGTTGGGGCCGTCGGTGGTGAAAAACAAATACAGTTTTACAACGTCTCTCAGGAGATGACGGAAGATTGGGAAGAGGCCATTACGTTATCCTACAACACTACGACTCAAAGGGGTTCAGGCTCAACTCTTGGCATGGAATGGGGTATGGCAGGACCAACAGCGGTAAAAAATAACTTTGCTTATAATACTGATTATTTTCATCGAGAAAATATCGCTCAGGAAAGGGCTTGTATGGATCGTAACAACTTTCATGAAACTGCCTGGAGATACGGTATGTATGACAGTGCTACTGGTGAGCGTGTCGAAATTAACTCGGGATTCCCCATCAGCAGAACAGTCGCAGGGGAAACCTATTATGGTTGGGTTGGCATGTGGGGTCTGTGGATGCCAGAAGAAGCCGGCATAAGTGAAGGCGTTCAAGTGACTAAAGATTCTTACAGTGACGAAGTGGGTGAGACTTACACGGTTACTCAACGAGGTGGTAAACTAGAAAGGCACAGCAAAAAAACATTAACCATGGACGAAGTTAAGAATATTCCATTAAATTGGTGGGATCAAGGGACTGGAATAGAGTATCAAGTGATGTGGGATGGCTCAAAGCTGGTCAAGATCGCAGACCGGGGTCCACCTTCGTGGCGTTGGCAGCCTATTGAACCAGCAGTAGAAGTGCTCTTTAGCGCAGGTACCTACGGATTTTATTTCTATGCTCAGTCTTTAGGTGGCGCTGGCCAGATTAAATTCGCTAACATAATTGATGATGAGGCAGATGTCCCTGTAGTGAACGCAAGCTCAAGTGTGATTTTTCACTCTCAGGAAACTGTCTTTCTCAATGATCCCGACGTACCGACGAGTTTAGTTTGTTACGATGACTGTTTAAATAGTCTCAATCTTGACCAGTCAGACCCGCACCATCCCAGACATTATGATGATGTGGGAGATCCAGTCGCTTATACATTTTCTGACGGTGTTTTGACAGAAGTGGGAGCCAATGATGTCATCTTGGCTACAGCCACTACCAATAATTCGGGGGTTTGGAACGGTGCATTATTTGAAAATACGATAGCTAATCTTGACAAGTTAAAATGTGATTGGGATGCTGCAAAAACTTGTGCCTGGAAAGCCTGGGATCAATTGGATGTTTTTTATACCTGGCAAACGGGTCCTAACGAATGGAATAAGATGACTAGCCTGAAAGATGGTAGTGGCAATATTCAGAAATTCGATTTACCTAAGCAGGTCAAGTACACCCACCAGACGGGTAAATATAAAGACAGCGTTTTCTATCTTGACTACGAGGGTTTTGGAAACTTATGGGGAATTCCAGAAACGTGTATGAATAAAGACACCGGTATTACAAAAGATTGCTGGGATGTAACCAATGAGGAATGGGAGTCTAATTCAATTCGGTGGATGAGTCAGTTTGTTATCCCTGCAACCGTTGACGGTATTAGATCTGTAGCAATAGGTTCAGATGCCGCATCTACAGAATACGTGATCAAAGCACTTGACGTGGAACAGTCCCCGAGGAAGGTCGATGATGCGTTTTGTTCTGTTAGTGAACTTGCACTAGAAACTCAGACATTGCCCACCTTAGAGGGTTGGGTTGCGCCTGGCCTTGGCGCAATGCCAGAAGTGTCAGGAGCCCCCGCTGTAATTAACGGGGTTGTTCAATCCGGTGCTGTTCAAGCCCGGAAATAATTTTTAGTTTAGGTTTTACTTTCAGGCCTGGCTGTTAATCACAGCTGGGCTTTTTTTTGAGTTGAAGTTCGGAGATAGTCAATGATCTTTGGCCAGAAGATAACGCCCAATGAGAGTTTAAGGCAAGACAAACCGCTAAAAATGCTGCCAGCACTAAAAAGATTGGTCTTCAACCCAATTGTTTAGCGGGTCCTTTGGCTCATACATTAATTTTATTTCAATCGTGAAGTAAAAACTGAGCCGGTTTAATACATAACATCCCTTAATAATGGCCATTATTCCTTTGCGATGCTGTCGCTGTCTAGAAAAAAGTAAAAGTCACTATATGGCGGTAAACCTTCGACTGTGAGGTTTTATAAAAAGATAAGAAAGGTCATAAAAACGTCATAGCTACGCAAGTCAGAGCTAAATATCACTAAGGTACTTTCTGCCTTTCACTATCCAAGTTAGAATACACGCTTTTAAAATGTGGCCGCGTTTAGCTCGGCCCACCCTATGGCGATCAAACATGTTTAAAGTCAATGAGTATTTTGATGGGCAAGTAGCATCAATCGGATTTCAAACCAGTACCTTACCCGCAACAGTGGGCGTAATGGCGATTGGTGAATATGAGTTTGGTACAACTCAGAAGGAAGTAATGAATGTTGTCAGTGGCCTGCTGACGGTGAAATTACCTGATAGCGATGAATGGATAGACTGTGCTGCAGGCGAACATTTCATAGTCGACGCTAACGCTCAGTTTCAAGTTAAGGTTGCTGTTGCAACTGCTTATTTTTGTACGTACGAATAACGACCCTAAAACCATCAACCCAGTGAGACTTAACTTTTGAAAATTGATATCTACCAAAGTGCAAAATGTGGCGATAAATACCTCAGTGTTGCGAAAGGTACTCGTGTCGAGGCATTGATACTGCCTGATTCGATTGATCCTGACTTGTTGTCGCTATCCCCATTTAAAACCCGATTAGAGGTTGAGACAGGTAAGCAGCACTCGGCATTAGATCAAGATGATGTAATTAAGCAAATTGAAAAGGTGGGTTATGCAATGCATGGTGCAAAACTGACAATTGAACTAGCGCCAACAGTGTCGTCATAGCTTAAGCTTTCATTGCTACCCCGAGTGGAGCAGGGGTATGTTACCGTTTCTTGTATGTTGGCATACTTCAAATTAAATGGGAGTGGGTTCAATAAATAAGTCGAGTTGACCGCTGTTCTCAGTTAAGTCATTTAACTTAACCCCGATACCAACGAGCCTGACGGGGAGCTTCTTGCGTAGCCAGGCTTCCTCACAAAGTGAGCTCAAATTAACTAGAACCGGCTTGCTGTTATGTCGTTCAATGGTAGTTTGGGTGAAATCATTAAATTTTAATTTTAGGAAGCTATTCTGGATACCATAGTCAGCGTCAAGGTTTTCCATACGCTGTGTCAACTCGGTGATTAACGCGGGTATCTTCTCCAAGCAGGTGGCTAAATCGGGTAAATCTTGTTCGTAGGTGTTTTCAACACTCATTGATTTACGGCGCCATTCAGAAACCACGGGGCGGTTATCTTCCCCATGGGCCAGTTTATAAATATGTTCACCAAAGTTACCGAACATTTGAACAAACTCAAACAAAGAATGTTGGCGAACATCCGCACAGGATCGGATGCCTTGTTTTTCTAATCGTGCCGCGGTTACTTTACCAACCCCCCATATTTTTTTGACAGGCAAATCTTTCAGAAATTCATCAATTTGCTCTGGGGTAACCACACACTGTCCGTTGGGTTTATGCCAGTCACTTGCTACTTTGGCAATGAATTTATTGGGTGCAATACCGGCTGACACGGTAATACCGACGGTATCGGCAATGCGCTGGCGAATTTCTCGGGCGATTAACGTAGCGCTACCTTGACAGCGAACACAGCCTGAAACGTCGAGAAACGCTTCATCCAGAGACAGCGGTTCGATTAAATCGGTGTACTCGGAGAATATTTCACGCATCTGGCGAGAAGCCTCCCGATAGGCTGCCATTCGACCCGATACCAATATTAGATGGGGACATCGTTTTAACGCGGTCGCACTTGCCATGGCGGAATGAATGCCAAACTGGCGTGCCTCGTAGCTGGCGGTTGCAATCACGCCTCTACGGTCAGCGTTGCCCCCAACCGCGATCGGTAAACCTTTTAATGCCGGGTTATCACGCACTTCGACAGCGGCATAAAAGCAATCAGCATCGATGTGGATGATCTTCCTTTGAAGTAATGGAGGCGATGATTCAGAATTCATTTCATATTGGATAAGACGAGTACTTGCGTCAAAATCACTACTGGGTAAAAATTATAAAACCAAACGAGAGTGATGTTTCAATGACAGAAAAAATATTTTACCAAGACAGCTATCAAAAAGCACATCAGAGTGAAATTGTCGCTGTGTTAGAGGATGGTATTGTAATGGAATCTACTATCTTTTACCCATTGGGTGGAGGGCAACCAGGAGATACCGGCACGCTTATATTAAATAGTGATGAGTATCGCGTAACCAATACGTATTTTGCCGAAGATAAAGTCATGATAGTCCATCAAATGAATGCTGTGGCTCTAATGACTTTTAAAGTGGGTGACAGGGTCGATATGTTATTGGATTGGGAAAGACGTCATCGACACATGCGAATGCATACCAGCTTACATTTGATGTGTTACCTGATTTCGGCTCAGGCAACGGGTGGCTCGATTGGTGAGATGGACAGTCGTATTGATTTTGATTTACAAGGCCAAGTGGTCGATAAGGATAATTTGACGGTTGAAATGAATCGTTTAATCACTAACCAGTTGGCTGTGAGTATTGGCTCGATTACAGATGAAGCACTGGCGCAGAACCCTAGTCTAGTGCGTACCATGTCGGTTCAGCCGCCCAAAGGGCAGGGCAGCATTCGAACAGTCACCATTCTGAATACCGACTATCAGCCTTGTGGCGGCACGCACGTGAATAATACGGCTGAGATTGGTGAAGTGATCGTGACTAAAATAAAAAATAAGGGGAAACAGAACAAGCGGATTAGCTTGGCACTGGTCAATCCTTGAATTTAGCTCTTTGCCTTGAGTTTGCGTGCGATCCACTGATGAAAGTGATGGGTTGGATTATCCATCATAGGTGAAAAAACACCACCATTGTAACCAGGAGACGAACGACCTTTTTGCATGCCCTCAACCGCATCGATATCTTCACTGAAAACAACACGCCAAGATTCTAGCGTTGCATTTCGACTCGCGGCTAAATCGTCCACCAAAGCCTCCTTACCGACGTAAAATAACCGCAGATGCTCGATTGATTTGTTAGGCGACACGGGCTCAATAATCATGACAAAAGCGTGATCGGCTTGAATTCCGAGCAGTACGTTAGGATAAAACGACACATATTCGGCCTGTTCTAATTTATCTTGAGGCCACTCTGGAAAACGCGGTAACGCAGTGCCGACCTCATCTGATAGCCGATAAGCATAGCTGCCCTGACCAGAAAAGTCCGCATCAATGATGATGTGATAATGATCTTCGAGCTTTGAGTAACTATTCAGGCTTGGGTGAATCCAGGGCAAGTGATAACTTTCACAGTAATTTTCCACCGCTAGTTTCCAATTGGCCTGAATTTCTATCTGCATGCCTTTGCCATTGATTGCACTTTGCAAATGGCCAAGGCCTGTTTTACCCAGAAAGGTTTGCCAGCGTTTAGACAATGGTTGGATGTACTGCTCAAACTCAACTGCATCGCCCGATAGGTTTATAAAAATGGTGTCCATCCATATCGCACTGCGAACAGGCTTGAGGCCGTGATCGCAGTGGTTAAAGCCGTCGACACTATGCTTGCCAACACCCCCAATATGAGGCGTTCCCACTAAATCACCATCAAGATTGTAACTCCAAGAGTGATATGGGCAACGTAAAACACCGTGAACTGAAATCTCATCTTTCACCAAAACCGTGCCTCGATGACTACACACATTATGAAAAACCTTTATCTCATTCTGTTTATTACGAGTGATGACTAAAGGTAAACCCATAAATTCAATTGGCTTAGCGTAGCCTTGTTCGGTTAAATCACTGGCAAACCCTAAGCCGGCCCAACTGGTGCCAAGGACTTGGTCGCGCTCGTGCTGCATATGGTCGACATCGGTGTAAACAACATTGGGCAGGCCAGAAGCTTGATTAATAGGCCTTAATACAGAATCAATATCTAAATCAAAAGAGGCTATTGCTTGATTAATGCGTGACATTATTTTCACTCTGAGGTTAAAGTTTTTTGACTTTGATTAAATTTTTTCTATACAGTGCTTTTATTTTTTTCATTTGGCAATATGCTAAAAAAGCACCAAGACTTTACCTTAAGTAAAGTCTTGGTGTTAAATGATACGGCTTATACATTTTTATAAGTGACATGCCTATTTTTTAAATCGAACAAATATAGGGTAACTAATCAGCACGTAGCGCAGTAATACATATCAAAAGAGATCTATCAAATGGCACGACGACACTATAAGTTACCGAGTTTAACTGGCTTGAATACGTTCGATGCTTGCGCGCGACATGGTAATTTGACTCGGGCAGCCACTGAACTCGGGGTCACATTAGGAGCCGTTAGCCGTCAGATTAAATCACTTGAGGCTGACTTAGGACAAACCGTTTTTAAACGTCATCATCGGGGTGTTGAATTGACGAAAGCAGGATTAGAGCTACATCAAGTTCTCAGCAGTAGCTTTCGTAATATTGGCAATGCATGGCAATCACTCAAATCACGGAGTGAAATGGCCAGTATCACGATTGGAACCACTACTGCGTTCGCATCACTGTGGTTAATGCCTCGGCTAGGTGGTTTTTGGGCCATGCATAAGCAAGTTGCACTCAATCATGCCATTTCTGATAATCCTGAGGATGAAGGTTTTAGATCTGCAGACATTCGTATTCGATACGGTAATGGGGTGTGGCCAGGTGAGTTAGCGACACATTTATTTGACGATACTATTTATCCAGTCTGTGGTCGAATATTTGCACAACAAAATGAGTTAACACAGCCGGAACAATTGGCTAATTTTCCATTGCTGCGTTTAGATAGTCTGGATCCAAGCTGGATCGGGTGGAGCAGTTGGATTGCTCAGTGGGGCGTTGTATTACCAAATTCAAATTTCAGACATTTTAACAATTACGTTGTCGCTTTGCAGGCTGCAGAAGAAAATCAAGGGGTAGCACTTGGATGGGATAGTCAAGTAGAGACCTTAATTCAGCACAATAGATTAGTGCGTTTAGGTGATATGGAAATGAAAGCACCAGGTTCTTACTATTTAACGTGGGACAATAATCGACCTTTATCAGAACAAGCTAGATTATTGAGTGAATGGTTAGTCGGTATTTCTAAGTCTAGTTAACTATGCTGCGTGTTAAATTAGGATTGTTTGCTCTTTGGGAAAGAAAGGTGAGGGCCATTCCAGTCATCAATAAATTTGACTTAAAGGTTTTGTACAGTCCCTCGTCAAGGCTATTATTACTATCGTAAAAAAATATACCAATAAGGTCTTCACCAGCAAATAGTGACATGAGGAAGAAATCCTGACTTTTACAACTCACTTTAAAGTTAACTGGTAAAAGAGGCTCATATTGTTTGAAGTTTTCAGGTTTTACCCACAGTGACTGAGGTTTTACAATAAGCTTTTTAAGTAACCCATCATTGGTCAGTTTAATTTGAAGTTTCAGTAGAGGCGATTCACTGCTAAGGCCTTGGCTCATTTCAGTTGATAAGGCGTTGCCGTCATTAGATAAGAGCATGAAAACGATTCGACAAAGTCGCTGTTCTTCAGCAAGTTCTTTGATTAGGAGTTTGATGATTGCCGTTGGGTTTGTAGCGGGCAATTCCATCAGTAATTTTACCTTTTCAGCAAAAGATAAATTGGCCAATATGGGTTGCTTTTTTTTAACTTCTATTTTTTGCTTGACGACAGATGGCAAAAGAATGGCTTTAGCTATAGCCGGGAAAACATCATGAATAGGAAAATTAACGGCGGCTTCAAGCGCGGCTGAAAAAACTTTTTTACGTAAGTTTGCGACGGGATAATCGAAATACTCAGCCCCGCAGTTTAATGATTGCATTAAAGCATCATGGTCCCAGCCCGCTTCTGCTTGCTGCGTTATTTCAGCCGCTATCTGAATAGTGCGAGCCGTTCGGTAGTTGCTTTTAGATAGTTGTTGTGACTCGCATGCTAAGTTGGGAAAATGTAATTCATGGCTTAGTAGTAGACCTAACTCTGCAAAGTTGAAACCAAATATAGACTCTACCTGCTCCCAAGTGACTTTGTTGAGCAACGAGGCTTGCTGGTACTTTTGATATCGTTGAAAATCGAATAAACAGGTATAGATTTCAGCCACATTGTACAGCAGCGCAGCGGCTTGTGTTTCGGCTGTATAGTCCATACCCTGCAGTCTGATAAGGACTGAGGACTGGCGCATTAGGTGAAAATTTCTGCTGACTAATTGTTGATAGGCTTGGTGTATATCACTGTTTACTTCTGACCTTTCAAAAGAGTCGAATGCTTCAATAAATTGAGTGACTGCAGGAATACCCATTAAACCTAATAGGCCATGAATTGAATTGATGTAGGGCCGTTTGATATCATTTCGTTTAGCATTCATCTTTTCGAACAGCGTAATACTCATGCCTGGATCCAGTGAAATAACATCCGCAAGATCAGATAGAGAGGCTGTACTTCTTTTTAATGTACTGAGCGCTTTTTGACGAAGTATATCAATTGCTGGTAACGGTCTTTTATGACTCGACAACCAATCCTTGGCCATACTATCCGACATGAGAATTTAGCATTAGGAGCTTCTCGCTTGTGGTTAATCGGGTAACAACAATATATTTCAATTGTTGTTCGGATTGATAAGTGGATATCGTAAATCGTTCTTTCATTCCAAAAGTTGTTGATTTGATCCTATAATTTTTTGGGGTCGTTGATGAAGACAGTAAGGCTGTATCTTCGATACGGAAATAATGTTGACGGTCATTAGTCATGTTTAAGTCTCATTATTCAAAGCATTGTTATTGATAAAATCAACATTGTCAGCGGGTACCTCTAGAT
Source organism: uncultured Gammaproteobacteria bacterium (assembly GCA_913061315.1). Taxonomy (GTDB): domain Bacteria; phylum Pseudomonadota; class Gammaproteobacteria. Next base: position 9,779 of record CAJXUC010000020.1, read on the forward strand.
CAATCGCCAAATGATCACCATGCAGCACGCTAATTTCAACTCGTCGGTTTTGTGAGCGATTTTTCCAGCTATCATTTGGAACGATGGGCTCGTTGTCTGCTAAGGCCCGAATTTCCAGTCGCTCTGGGTCAATGCCACCTCGCTGTATAAAATAATGAACGACGCTGGCGGCTCGGCTGGCTGACAACTCCCAATTAGATCGAAACTGTTTGGTTTCGATGGGAATATCATCAGTATGTCCTGAGATAATGAACAATCCATTACGTTGTTTTAAAACATCAGCAATGAGTTGGAGGATAGGAAAAAAACTTTCTTTCAATTTAGCCCGTCCAGAACTGAAAGAACCTTTTTCACGAATTCTGATCAGCACCCGATCGGCAAAGGCTTCTACGTCTAATAAACCATCACTTATAGCGTCTGCCAATTCCTCTTGCAATTTCTTGGCTTCTTCTTGGGCTGCTTTTTCGGCTTTTGCTCTAGCAATGGCTTCAGCATTAGTGTCACCAAGGGACAGATCATTTTTGGAGCTAGTATCAGAAAAGTCGAGATTAGTTTTAGAGTCGTCAGTAGTTTTTTCACGCATTATTTCTAGTGGTGTTACTTCAACTGGTTTGCCTGGACTATAGTTTTTAGCGATGACGTTAGTTCCTTTGGGTATTTCGATGGCCTTAATATCGCGTTGAACGCCAAAGGCAGTTTTCATAGCACCAGCCACTTGACGGAATTTAAGAGCATCCATTTCAGCAAAAGATAGCAGCAAAACAAAAAAACACATGAGAAGTGTCATTAAGTCTGCAAAGGTCGCAAGCCAGGGAGGTAAGCTGTCTTCACAGGGGGGACATTCGCATTCTTCATTCATTGCAAGCTTGCCACCTTAAAAATATTAAGACTAAAACTGCTGGTGATAGCGTTTTAATCATCCTCTACTCGTTTACTTTCGGGTAAGTAAGCATCCAATAATTGTTTTAATATGCGGGGGTTGGTACCGTCTTGAATACCCTTGATTGCCTCGAGAATTAAATCTCGATTACGTTTTTCATAGCCCCGAATTAAAATTAATTTTTCTGCTAGGGGCTGAGCAAAAGCGTTGGCGATGATGGCACCATAGAGTGTGGTTAATAATGCAATGGCCATTGCAGGTCCAATTGAAGCAGGATCAGACATGTTCGCAAGCATCTGCACCAAGCCAATCAGCGTGCCAATCATGCCCATCGCGGGAGCATAAACGGCCATCGCTTTAAACATATCTGAACCCACTGTATGTCGTTCTATCGACAGGTTAATGTCTTTTGTTAATAAGTTACTGACGATTTCTGGTGCATGACCATCAATACATAAACCTATACCTTTTTCCAAAAAACGATTGGTGATCTCCCTGCCTTCGAGTGAAAGAATTCCCTCTTTGCGCGCTACATTGGCCATTTCTACAGACTCATCGATTAAGGTTTGAGTCGAATCAAGCTTATAAAAAAAGCCTTTTAAGCCAATTTTAAATGATCCCAGAAAGTCGTTTAACGTGATTCGCATTAAAGTGACAGCAAAGGTACCACCGATGACCACCAGAATTGATGGAACACTTACAAATATCATGAAGGGTCCACCCATCGTGATGGCACCCCCGATTACTCCAAACCCTAAAATAAAACCAATAATTGAAGCGATATCCACTCAGTTTCTCCTGCCTGTTAGTGTGTTATCGGAAGAACTTTAGTTTAGTTTAGTTTTGAAATTCTGCTGAAAATTTTGAGGTTAACGGAGCTGAAAGGGATCTGACTGATTAGCAACGCAGCTGGTAAGTTGATTGGTTTAGCTGGTTGATTAGCTTGTGCTTTTGTAGCCATGTACGTGACTCTTCTGAGTCTTGCTCAAACCAGTTTTGAGTGTTGCCGAGGCGAAAGCTATAACCCCAGGCGTCCATGTCTGTCATCATGCGCTGACGGCCCAGCGAAGGTAAATCATCAGCAAGTAATATTTGTAAATAGCATACAGCGTTCTCTTCTTGTTGAAAGTTACCTGCGTTGGTATTGAGTTGCTTTCGTCTAATGGCATCCATGCAGATAAAATGACAGGCTTCATGTAAGGCTGAGTGAACGGGTGTATCTTGTCTTAAGAAAATTTGATTACCTATGAGTCCTGCTTCCTCATTACCCCAAAAGCTTCCTGGAATATCCTTGTTAGTTGCCGTAATTTGAACTTTGAGTTGGAAGCGTGCTAATAGATTAACGAGTTGGGATGGATCAATATCGTAGAAGCGAAGTACTGTTTTTTCGAGTGCGTTAGTTTTGCCCATGAATAGCTTATGATTGATTATTTAACATCTTGGCAATGGTTTGTTGCAATCTCCACCATTCTTCTTTCATGTGTTGTGGTGGTGACTTTCGAGTTCGGATTACCAGATAGTTGATAGCGGCACCAAACACACCCAGAATACCACCAATATCAAAATCAGGTTGTGAATAGTGTGTTCGAATCTTTTTAATGAGCGCCATGCCTCGTTCTGCTCGGGTGCGACCGAGTGCAATAGTGAGATTATTTTGCTCTGACATTTCCCAAGCCATAATCTCAAGCGTTAATGGCATTGCCTGTAACGACGCGGCATGTCGCATTAATAACGTTTGCAAATATTCCTGTAAGGGAAGGTTTGGAAAAGTTTCGGCCGTTTCACTCATGACTTCATCCACTTGCCACCAAAGTTGGATCGTTTCAGAAAAAGCGAGCAGCAATCCATCAAAGCCACCAAAGTAACGATAAATAAGTACCTTGTCACAACCGGCTCTGCGGGCTATAGCGTTGACACCAACGGCTGGATAGCCTTGTTCTAACAATAAACTTTCGACGGCTTTGAGAATTTTTTGTTCGGTCTGTAATCGGCTTCGCTTCATTGGACTGATTCTATCCCACGACAGATTTTGATTGCTGCCAAAACGCTTCCATTTGGTCTAACACCTGTTGACTCATGTTAATATTGGAAGATTGCATCTGTTGTTTTACATAAGCAAAGCGGCGAATGAATTTTTGATTGGTGTGACGTAAAGACATCTCAGCTTCGATTTTTAGGTGCCGAGCAATGTTGAGGCAAACAAATAAAACATCGCCTAATTCATCACTTACCTGCGTTAGATCGCCACCCTCTATTGCTTGTTTTAACTCCGCGACTTCTTCGTCAAGTTTATCAAGAACGAAGCTTAGTTCAGGCCAGTCAAAACCATATTCAGCTGCTTCATATTGCAAGCTAACCGCTCTTTTGATGGCTGATTGTGAGGTAGAATTTTGTCCAAAGTTGGTCGAAGTCACGCCTGATAATGTCTTTTCTTTTGACTTTAAGTCCTGCCATTGCTGTTTGAGAGTTTCCTCGTCCGTGTCCGTCTGATGGTTCAGATCAAAGACATGGGGATGCCTACGTGTCATTTTAGTGACAATGTCCTCAACCACCTGATCAAAGTCAAAAAAACCCCGTTCTTGTGCGATTCGGCTATGGAATACAATATGAAATAGTAGGTCACCCAACTCTTCTTTTAAATTGTCCATGTCTTCACGCTCGATAGCATCGAGTACTTCATGAGTTTCTTCTAGTGTATAAGCTGCAATTGAGGCACTGGTTTGCTTCAGGTCCCAGGGGCAGCCAGTATTGGGAGTGCGTAACCTTTCCATCAAGGTCAGTAATTTTTGGATGCTATTCATGGATTGCTCAGTTTTTAAAGAAATGAAAAAAATTGCCTAAACATAAAATAATAGTTTGCCTCATGGCAAGTTAAAACTGGATAATAGCCACAATTATTCCGTTAGTTCCAATAATAACCGCCTAAAGTTAATATGAGCGATAGACTTCAATCAATGGTCCAGTGGCTGAACGGCCTTGGTTACCATAATTATACGCTAAGTTCTGCATCTGAAGATGCCAGTTTTAGGTCGTATCAGCGCCTTCAGCATGGACAGAATTCCTGGGTAGTGATGGATGCACCACCAGAAAAAGAACCATGCGATCGATTTATTGAAATTGCTGCGAAGTTACGTCAGGCCGGATTGTCAGCGCCCGAGGTTATTCATCAAAATCTTGAGTTAGGTTTTCTACTATTGACAGATCTAGGTGAGACACCTTATCTATCCGCACTTAATGCCGATAGTAAAGAATCCCTCTATGGGGATGCACAAGATGCATTGTTGCAAATGCAGGTTAATGTTCCGAGTCAGAGTTTACCCACATACAGTCGCGAGCTATTAAATCAGGAAATGGATCTATTTCATGATTGGTTTCTAGGAGAACTGTTTGGTATTCAATTGAATAAATTACAGCAAAGGTTATGGATTTCAATTAAGCAAACCTTAATTCAAAACGCCCTCGAGCAACCGCAGTTATTTGTACATCGCGACTATCATTCGCGTAACTTAATGAGAATTGAGGGCAATAACCCAGGCATTATTGATTTTCAAGACGCTGTATGCGGTCCCATTACTTATGACCTAGTGTCAATGTTACGCGACTGCTATATTGACTGGCCTATCGCGGAGGTCGAGTCTTTGGCATTGGGTTATTATCAAGCGGCAAAAGCGGCGTCATTACTTGATGTCGAGCCACAGCAATTCTTAAAATGGTTTAACTTAATGGGTATTCAGCGTCATTTGAAAGCGGTCGGCATATTCTCCCGTTTGAAAATTCGTGATGGCAAAAGTGCGTATTTGAAGGACATCCCACGGACACTCTATTATTTATTTCAGGTTAGTGATTTGGAATCAAGCTTGGTGGGGTTGAATGATTTAATGGCAGAATTAAATTTATCTGAACGAACAAAGTCAATGACCGAATGAATGCAATGATTCTAGCCGCTGGACGCGGCGAGCGACTGCGTCCTCACACCGATAGCTGTCCCAAGCCATTACTGAATGTTAAAGGTAAGCCACTGATAAGCTATCATTTTGAAGCATTAGCTCGGGCAGGAATTAAACAAGTTGTGGTTAATGTGAGTTGGCTAGGGGATAAAATTGAAGCGGCAATGGGTTCGGGTAGTCAGTTTGGGCTTGAAATTATTTATAGCCGTGAAGCGGAGGCGCTTGAAACTGCTGGAGGCATTGTTCACGCATTGGCGCAATTGGATGACCAATTTATAGTCGTTAATGGTGATATTTTCACTGACTATCCATTTGAAAAACTGCGGTCAAAGAAAGCTGTCGCTCATTTAGTGATGGTAAAAAACCCACCACATAATCTCAAGGGAGATTTTGCGTTGAACGATGGTTATGTCAATAATCGATCAGACGATCGCCATACTTTTGCGGGTATATCTTGCTTCCATAAATCATTTTTTGAAAATCTTTTACACGGTAAACAAGCATTAGCGCCTTTGTTAAGAAAAGCAATGGAAGACAACCAAGTAACTGGAGAGGTGTTCGAAGGTGAATGGACCGATGTCGGGACATTTGCAAGATGGGAATCTATAGCTTAGGTCCGATAGATCCCTAATCTCAATGACGTTTAGTTTGTTTTGTTACAACTAACTTTGCTAACTGACAACGCTAGTCTCCGTAGCATCACTCGTTCGTAAGCGGCTACGCAAATGGCCTGCAGACTCTAAAATTGGATAAGCAACAGATGTTAAATGGGAATTGATACGTTTTAAGTCGCGAATAACATCGAGTTGCAATGCGCTCAAACGGGAATCGTAAGTAACGTCTTCCCTAAGTTTATTGAGGTGATTCACAACAGACTGCTTTTCTAGTTTGATAAATTTATATTTTTTGGCCAGTAGCTGTCTGGCCATACTTATGTCACCTGAGGTGAAAACGCTTAATGACAGGTTAAAGCTCAGTAAAACTGGCTGGTATAGATTATTAATATCTTCTCTGTCTTGTAATGACATTTTTGCACCTGGCCGCATTTTTTTACGCAACAGGCTGTCGATCATATCGACTGAAATAATGTCTCCAATATGTTCTAGGTTAGTTGCAAAACTCATTATCTCGGTGCAACGCATGCTTTCTTTTTCACCGAGTGTCTCTCGACTGAGTCTGGTGAGGTAGAGCTTTACCTCATCATAAAATTGGTTTGCAGTTTGGTCCATTGCACGGGTTTTTTTAGCTAAATCGATGTCATTTTTCTTCAACGCAATGAACGTATTCCTGAACATACGTTCAACGATTTCACCCATTCTTAGTACTTCACGTTCAGCATTGACCAGAGCCACTAATGGCGTAGCAAAAGCTGATTTATTGAGGTGCATCGGTTTCAGTTCATTCGTTTCAACTTCAAGCTCAGGCAACATTTTTTCTGTCAAGGTGGCCATTTGGTTAATCAATGGCAGGAATAAAATAGCCAGTGCAATATTGAAGAACATATGAAAATTTGCAATTTGGCGGGCTTCACTCATATCAAATTGAACGACCCAATTGGACAAAAAGCCAACCATTGGTAGCACAATAATAACGCCACAAACTCTAAAGATTAAATTTCCTAATGGGGGTTGTCGAGCACTACTGCTGCCACCAAGCGTTGCAATAATGGGCGGGATAGCACTCCCAATATTGGCACCTAGTACAAAAGCAAAAGCTACACTAGGGTCAAGTGCCCCCGTGCTTGCTAGAGTGATAATTAACAGTACGGTGGCGAGGCTCGAGTGCGCCATCCAGGCAATCAGTGCAGCAACAATTACAGCCAGAATTAAATCATTCCCTAATGAAGAGAAAATACTCTGCACAATAGCCGATTCTCGCATCGGAGTTGATGCCGCTAAAATTAACTTCAGTGCCAATAACATCATACCAATGCCAAGTAGCAATCGACCGATATCACGAGACCGCCCGCTGTCAAAGTAAGTGTACATGCCAACGCCAATTGCGATTAACATGGGTGACAGAACCGACAAGTCAAAAGTAAGTACTTGAGCGACCAAGGTTGTACCAACATCTGCGCCTAACAAAACGGCAAGTGCTGGGCCTGTATTAATGATGCCTTGACCACTAAATGAGGCTGTCAATAAGGCAGTGGCACTACTACTTTGCAATAAAACCGTCACACCAAGACCAGTGAAAAATGCTTTGAATCGGTTGGAAAGACTCGCGCCTAATGCGGTTCGAACTTCACTGCCCCAGGCATCGGTGATACCGATACGTACCATGCGTAAGCCCCACAACAACAAAGAAACCCCACCAACTAAATTAATCAGAATGGTACTGCCGTTGATGATCGTGACTCCTATGAAAAGGGTGAAATTAAGTTTTTATTAACAAACTAAAATGTACAGACAGGGTGCCATATACATATTCTATTCAGCATACCTGAAATGGGGTTTTTTCTCCAGTCTGGTAATTGCCACTTTGCCTGTTGGATCGATATTAAAGCCAGCTTAAAGCAACGATTTTGGTGATACCTATATTAGGTTGCTGGTATTTCTATGCCATTTATAAAGTTATAAAAAGCGTAAAGAAAAGTCGATCGCCCGCACATGTTTGGTTAGTGCGCCAATAGAAATGAAGTCGACTCCGGTATTGGCAATGTTAAACAACGATTCATCGGTAATATTACCGGAAGCTTCGAGCTGAATTTGATTGGACGTCATTTTAACTGCCTGTTTCATTTCTTCCAAACTGAAATTATCGATTAATGCTCTGTCGACGTTTGCCTCTAAGGCTTGTTGCAATTGTTCGAGAGTCTCTACTTCCACTTCTAGTAACTTGTCTGAATGTAATGCTCGACCGCGTTCGACTGCTTGACGAATGCTGCCACATGCGGCCAGATGATTTTCTTTGATCAGGTAGGCATCAAATAAACCGATCCGATGGTTTAACCCACCGCCACAGGTAACCGCATATTTTTGTGCTAGGCGTAAATGCGGAATCGTTTTTCGGGTATCCAGAATGCGGCATTTAGTCTGACTAATTTTGTCAACATAATAACGAGTTGTGGTGGCAGTCCCGGACAGGGTTTGTAGAAAGTTAAGAGCGGTGCGTTCTGCAGTCAAAATGGCACGGGCAGGGCCGCTTATCCGACATACAACACTCTCTGCACTGACTCGGTCTCCATCCTGAGCTTGCCAGTCGAGATGGATGCCCTCGTCACATTGTTTGAAAGCCTGTTCAAACCAGGCAGTGCCGCATAAAATAGCTTCCTCTCGAACCAATAGTTGAGTGCGTAATAATTTATTTTCATCAATTAAAAGAGCGCTAATATCACCACTGCCAACATCTTCTTTTAGCGCTAATTCAATGTCTTTAACAATGTGTTGTTGCAAGTTCATATTTTTCATTCTATGTGTTTAATTATGCTGTCTAATGATGAATATCAGTACTGAACGATCGATAGACGTGAAAGCTTTTTAGGCTTCATGTAGCTCAACCACAGTCAATAGACTGCTACCACCAAAACATGCGATAGGCCGTTAAACGGATGCGAGGCTTTTCGCTTAGTTGATTCATATTATTTTAACCCTGAACAAACAGTGAATGACTGATAGGACAGACTTAATTGCGTTGCTTAGAGGGAAAATAAATTAATGATTCGGGTTGGTTGCCAGTGATAATTGACAATAATATCAAATAACTCACTTTAAGCCTATGTTCAGTCACTCGGTTAACTCATAGGTAGCCACAGTGTTTATATTGAAAATAAAGACTGGCTGATCTAAGGTGCCAAGTTAGATTTTTTTTACACAAGCCAAATAAGCGTTGTCATCAGGGAGAGTGTTATCTCTTTGAGCTTGCCAGAGAGCCTGCCCCAGACACTCAATCATCGAGTGCTCGGCATCATGATGATCATTTGCTTTAATTATTTTTTGATAGGCGCTCTGAATGCCAGGAGGACGATTTGCATCTGCCTGTTCGCGGATGGCAATGTGCATGCCCATGTGTAAAAAAGGATTAGTTTGGCCATCTTCAGGCGTGAAGTCTTGCTCCTTGGCATGCTCTCCTTTGTCGAGTAACGCATGATATTCTGGATGCAGTTTTATTACGTCAGCGATAATTGCTTCCATCGGTTCTAACAAAGACTTCTGCTGCATTTTTTGCCAGACGGTGAGATAAACCTGTCTAACTTCTTCACGTGATTGAAACATGTTTACCCCTCATCACAACCCTTACTCAGGATCAGTCTTGTGTTTGTAATCGCATAAATCTTCAATAATACAGCTACCGCAGCGTGGCTTGCGAGCGATACAAGTGTAGCGACCATGTAAGATTAACCAATGGTGTGCATCGACTTTGAATTCTGTAGGTACGAATTTAATCAGTTTCTTTTCTACGACAACAACATCTTTACCTGGCGCAATGCCTGTTCGATTGGATACTCGAAATATGTGCGTATCGACAGCAATCGTTGGATGACCGAATGCGGTGTTTAAAACTACGTTGGCAGTTTTTCGACCAACGCCAGGTAACGCTTCTAGTGCGACACGGTCTTCTGGTACCAACGAGTGGTGCTGCTCTATGAGTATTTTGCAAGTTGCAATGGTGTTTTTAGCTTTTGAATTAAATAAACCAATGGTTCTAATATATTGACTGAGCCCGTCCACACCCAATGCGAATATAGTTTCAGGTGTGTTAGCGACAGGGTAAAGTTTTGCTGTCGCCTTATTGACGCTAATATCGGTGGCTTGCGCCGACAACAAAACTGAAATTAATAGTTCAAAAGTCGAATCATATTTCAATTCGCTGGTTGGCTTTAAGGTGCCTGCTTGAAACCGGCTGAAGATTTCATGACGTTTAATTTTATTCACTGTCAAGTCTTAATCAGTCTAAGTGTTGAGTGTTGGGTCAATCAAAGTGTCTCTGTCTTTGGCCCTTACACCCATGGCATTCTTGGCAGCAATTAAAATGGCCAAACCAAAGAAAGCACCAGGCGGTAAAATGGCGAGCAAGAATCCAGAGTAGTCCTCATTGAATGTAATGGTTAACGCTTTGGCAGGCTTGCCAAACATTAGGTCAGCATTGGCGAGTAGTGTGCCTGATCCGATAATTTCTCGCATTGCACCCAATAAAGCAAGTACGCCAAGGAAGCCCAGTCCCATCATGAAACCATCGAGCGCTGAGGCTCCAACTGGGTTGCGTGATGCAAAACCTTCGGCCCGACCAATAATGGCACAGTTAGTGACAATTAAAGGAATGAATATGCCTAATACCAAAAACAGATCAAAGAAAAAGGCTTTCATGAGTAATTCTATAACGGTCACGACACAGGCGATAATCAATACAAAAACAGGAAGACGCACTTCACTTCGAATAAAGCCTCTGATTAATGAGACCAGCGTATTAGATAATATGAGTGTGACCATGGTTGCCACTCCAAGCCCAATCCCATTAATTGTATTGTTAGTAACTGCAAGTAATGGGCATAAGCCAAGGAGCTGCACGAGTGCAACATTGTTGGTCCATAAGCCGTTTTGAGTAATTTCTTTATTCATATCAATAACTTTATTGAAAAATATTATCTGAGTTTTGTTGGTAATAAAGTAAGGTTTTCTTTACCGCGAGTACAATAGCCCTGGGCGTTATGGTTGCCCCCGTAAACTGGTCGAAATCACCACCATCTTTTTTGACTAACCATTTTGACGGCTTGGGGCTATCCAATGAACGGCTATTAAAGCTGAAAATCCAATCAGATTTTTGAGTTTCAATCGCGTCCCCTAGGCCAGGAGTTTCGCTATGTTTCACAGCGCGCACGCCAGCTATGCTGCCATCGGCATAGACACCAACCAGCAAATGAATTTTGCCACTGTAGCCATTTGGTGCAATGCTATTAAAAATAACGGCTATAGGCTTTCCCTCAAGACGGGCGCGATAAACAATAGTGTCGTCCTGGGTTCCAAGTAGACCCGATGCGGGGACGGTCCCTGTATCGTTTACAATATCATTATCAAGCTGTTCTGCCGGTAATAAAGCATTTAAGTTACGCAATAAAACTAACCGTTCATTATCTTCAATTTTAGACCGTGTCGTATCTTCAGTGACAGCGACAAATGTCGTTCCGACAACTGCAAATACCCATAAAAAAACACCAGAAATCAGTATTTGTTTCTTATTCATATAAGCGGTTCATTTTAGGCAAACTTCAACATAGGGAAATTCACTATTTTGCGCCATACACTTTGGGTTGAGTGTAATAATCAATTAGTGGAACACACATGTTGGCTAGCAAGACGGCAAAAGCAACACCATCAGGGTAGCCCCCCCAATTGCGAATTAAATAAACAAGCAAGCCAATTAGTATGCCATAGTAAATCCGTCCATTATTAGTGGTAGCGGCGCTAACTGGGTCAGTTGCAATAAAAAATGCACCGAGCATAGCGCCCCCCGACAGCCAATGAAATAGTGGTGATGTTGCTGTTTCGGCATCAATCAAATAAAAAACCCATGCGATGCTACCTAAGCTTCCTAGTAATGCGACGGGTATATGCCAGCGGATTGTTTTATTAATTAAAAGCCACAAACCGCCAATTAGCCATCCAGCTGAAATCCATTCCCAACCAATACCGCCTAGCTTGCCAAACAACGGTGCCTGAAAGATCTCGCTTATAGGGATGTCTTGTCTTAGGGCTGTCTTGACATGATCTAATGGCGTGGCAGCAGTAAAAGCATCCCATGTGGAATCACCGATACCCAAGACAAATTTGAGCGAATCAACCAACCCATAAGTTTCACCACTCATTGGAATTGGCAGGTGCCATGACGTCATTTCCTTAGGAAATGAAATTAGCAATACGACGTAACCAACCATTGCGGGATTGAACGGATTAAAGCCGAGGCCACCATACAAGTGTTTGCCGGCGATCATTGCAAAACCAATGCCAACGACAATTAGCCACCAGACAGAATGGCTCGGTAGGCACAATGCAAACAACCAACCGGTGACAACTGCACTATAGTCGTTCAAATGTGGTTTGATAGATTTTTTTCTTAGCCATAAAATAACAGCCTCAAAGCCAAGTGCAAACAACACCGCAATCGCAATATTGATCATAATACTAGGGCCAAAAAACCAGGCATAAGCCAGCGTTCCAGGTATCAAACCAATAATGACGTTAATCATTAGTCGCCGAAGAGACTTACTTTGACTGACGTAAGGGGAGGAGACAATGACCGATGTCATGTGTTTTGCTCGTGTTCTGAACATCGACGGGCATCAGCCTCATCAATTTGCTTCTGTTGATCGGCAGTGAGGTTGGTGATGTTTTTGGGTACGATCACTTGTTCACTTTTCTTAGCTTTTATTCTATCGAGAGCAGCTTGTATTGGATCGGCTACACTACTGTCCATTTTTTTAGCTGCTGATTTTTTTAAGAGTGCTTCACGCTTTAAACGTCGCTTTTGCTCTTCTTGTTGTTTTTTCAATAACAATCTTTTTTCACGAAACTCGAATCGTATGCGTGCCCGGTCAGACTTAAAAGTTGCCCGTTGTGTCGCCCGAATTTCACTCTTAGACGCTCGATAATATTGCACCAATGGAATTTGACTGGGACAGACTGCCGAGCAACAACCACATTCAATACAATCGAAAAGGTTGTACGCCTCAACTTTTTCATACTCTTTTGATCTTGAATGCCAATATAACTGCTGTGGTAGTAACTGTGCAGGACAAACTTCGGCACATTTACCACAACGCACACATTCATCGTGGATACCTGGCTGTTGTGCGATGAGTTGCTGCTGCATCACCAAGATATTATTACTTGATTTAACAATAGGCACGTTGTCACTGGACAGCGAAAACCCCATCATTGGACCACCCATTACCAAGTGTTGCTGAGTGGCATTTGGTTGGTTAAGGCCATTTTGAACATAACCCCCAGCCAGCTCGATTAAATACTTGATTGGAGTGCCTAACCGAACTATCCAATTGCCTGGCAGACGGACCCCATCTCCTGACACGGTGACATAACGCGACATCAAAGGCTGGTTCAGTTCGAGGGCTTGAGTGATCGCCAAACAAGTCCCTACGTTTTGGCAAAATATTCCAATATCAAAAGCCAGTTGACCCGTTGGGATTTCATTACCAGTTAATATTTGAATGAGTTGCTTTTCGCCACCCGATGGATACAGGGTTGGTATGGATACGACAGCTGTATTAGGCAATGACTCGGTCTGTAAGGCTAGCTTCATTGCCTCGATCGCCTTTGGTTTGTTGTCTTCTATACCAATCAGTGTCTTCTTTGGAGTCAACATGCGTTGCAAATAACCAATCCCTCTGACAGTCTCATACGCTTGATTTTGCATCAGGCTATCATCACAGGTGATGTAGGGTTCGCATTCAGCCCCATTGATGATCAATGTATGAATGCCTAAATCAATGCCGCGCGATAATTTTGGTGAGGTTGGAAACGATGCCCCACCCAAGCCAACAACACCGAGTCGACGAATATGGTCGAGAATATCAGCAGCCTGCATCTGGCTAACCTCTATAGGTTCAACCTTGATTGATGCATCTTTGCCATCCACATCAATAATAATACAGTCAGCACTTTGGCCTGACGCATGTGCAACTAAATGAGGGCCTATAGAGCGCACAATACCGGATGTTGAGGCATGGACTGGAGCACTGATAGGTGATGAACTTCCAGCGATTAGCTGACCACGCAGGACCCGATCGCCAACATTAACCAGTGGCTTGTTTGATTCGCCAATATGTTGCTTTAAAGGCATTATCAGCTGGTTAGGTAGAGGTGCAACTTGTACCGGTCGTGTGAGCGATTCAGATTTATGGTCATCAAGATGAATGCCGCCATTGAAACGACTGAGTTTAATGTCCATAGGTGATGGCCCCCTCTTGTTCTGAACTTGACTCAAGGCTGGCTAATGTCTCTCCGGGTAATGACCATTTCCAATCTTCTATAGTTTGTTTAATGGGAATTAGATCAATGCAATCGACCGGGCAAGGGGGTAGGCAAAGTTCGCAGCCTGTACACTCGTCGATAATAATGGTGTGCATATGCTTTGCTGAGCCAAGAATCGCATCAACAGGACAAGCCTGAATACAAAGCGTACAGCCAATACAAGTGTCTTCCCGAATGAAGGCGACTAATGGAACGTCATTGTGATCACCGTGTTCAGCATTAAGTTCCAATACCTCAACATCGAGTAAATCTGCTAGTAGCACAACGGTTGATTGGCCACCCGGTGGGCATTGATTAATCGGCGCTTCGCCATTCGCAATCGCTTCAGCATAAGGACGGCAACCTGGATAGGTACATTGGCCACACTGAGTTTGAGGCAATAAACTATCGATCTGATCGACGATTGGATTACCTTCGACCTTGAAACGAATAGCTGCATAGCCAAGAATCAGGCCAAAAATACCGGCCATCGCGCTAATGGTAAGTATCGCGATTAGCATCAATTAAACCTTAACCAATCCGGCCAGGCCCATAAATGCAAGCGACATTAAACCCGCTGTCACCAAGCCTATGGCAGACCCTCGAAACGGTGCGGGAACATCAGCAACATTGACACGTTCGCGCATGGCCGCAAATAGCACCAGTACCAGCGAGAATCCAAGCGCCGCACCAAAGCCATATACTGCTGATTGAAGGAAACTGTTTTGTTCCTGCACATTGATCAAGGCAACCCCTAAAACAGCGCAATTGGTGGTAATCAGTGGCAGGAAGATCCCCAGCACGTTGTATAGCAGAGGGCTTGTTTTATGAACCACCAGTTCGGTAAAATTCACGACTGCAGCAATCGCGATAATGAAGGCAATAGTCCGCAAGAACTCGAGCCCCAACGGTGCCAGAATCCAACTATTGATCATATAACTTAAAATGGACGAGAGCGTTAATACAAAGGTCGTGGCTGCGCTCATACCTATCGCAGTTTCCACCTTGCGTGACACGCCCATGAAAGGGCACAGCCCAAGGAACTTCACCAACACAATATTGTTGACAAAAACCGTGCTGATCAATAAAAGAAATAGCTCTGAAAAGTATTCGGACATATACACTATTATAGGGCTATGAGCGGTTGAAAAATACTGAATTTACATAAGGTTAATATTAAATTTATGAATGGAGCAAGTTGAACTGAGATATGTCTAGTTTGGTGAGATTTAGATCTGGCCAGAATGTAAGATTTTCTTCATATGGGTGTGTTGAATTCATGCTTTTAATTCAACATTGCGCCCGTTTTAATAAAAATCCGTGGTAGACGTATTGATGGCTCAGAAGGCCGTAAAATGACTTTTTTCTGGCTGTGGCTTCAAACGCTTTAAAGTCCAACCAGCTTTTATTCGCCGTTTTTTCTGGCAAATCATAAAACTGTTGTTCGACGAGCAATAAGTCAAAAATCGAGCCAGCCCCATAATTCTTCTTTTTGCTCGCTCAATGCCTTGGCATTATGAACGGCAAGATTGATCTGTTCCGCCTTGTTGATAGCCTAGGCAGGGATTCAATTCAACTTGAAGGCGTGTTTAGTCTGATACAACCCCGGGTGACAATAATCGAGCGTGCTCAATAAAAGAGACAATTGAAATCGTAACGTCATTTTGCCAATTAAGGGCACTTAAATCTCTGTGATAGTTGGCTGCAGCACTAAAGCTGTCTAGGTAGCCTAAAACTTGAGTGACGTCGATAGCCGATAGGATGATTAATGGGCTGCAAAGTAACATCGCTAACCAAGCGCTATTAGAACGTTTTTGGTGATAAATATGAATTAAATACAGGCTAGCAATGAATGGCATTAAAATTGCGTACCAAGTGATGTCGAATAGCAATTCTGGCAAATGTGAGGTGAATATATAGTTTAACTCTGCAACCAATGGAGTAATTAATTGAAACATTAGATAGCTAAGGCTAATCACTACAACAAGTGGTTTGATTTCACTTCGATTAAAAATTAGACGTTCGAGAATCGCCAAGAAAAAGATCAATCCAACCAGATACAACGCGGTTTCGCGAGCCACAAGTTTTGCCAGTGTGTCCCATTTATAGTTAGTAAATGAATGGATGTGAAAATCGATTGCACTGACAATAAGGCATACTGTGATTAACAAAACACCCCAGAAGGCATGACTAAACCAATGCTGTGATTGCCCATTACCGGGCAATGTTTTGGTATCTGCTACACTTTGACTTGGCAATACAATACGAGCCTCTATACGGCCAAGTTTTATATCGATGGGTAATTTGCCCAGGGAGATAGACTTTTTGGCCTGTCCATTAAACCGAGCAGGATTAACATCAGTTAAATTATGCAATTCGATATGGCCATCGTCATCTCGAATAATGTCTAGATGATAGGGTGCGACGGTTGGCTCGGATAATATAATATCGTTGTCAAAAGCCCGACCAATTCGGATACGTGGTTTATCGATGACCTCGTAGCGATGCAATCCTGGTGTATGAATTTCTAAGATTAAGGTGTCCATTCGATGCTCTCCATGAATTTTTGAATCAAGGGCAAGCTAGCCTCATAGTCGATGCCGGTCATGGTTAATCGAACAAAAAGCCCTGTGTTTTCATGGCCAGTTAACGCGGCGGTGAATAAAATATCACTAAGGCCCTCGTACTCAACATATTCGCGCCGGCATAAACTAGTTTTAAATGTCTGTTGAGAAGCGTCGACAAACCAGTTTTTGCAATTAAAGTTACTGATCACATCTGGTGATACCCGACTGCCGATTTTTACCTCGTTGAGCTTTTGGTAAAGGTTATAAAATTGGAGCGCATTGAGCTCGTCAGACTCAAGCCAAAAATAGTGATAATTTAGGTTACCAACAAACTTATTTTGGCTGTCGAGATACACTTGATTTTGATTGGCACAACTAATTTGATAACGTTTATAGAGCACTTTATCCGCCAATTTTTGGCTATTGTCCCAGCAACGTACGGTAGGGGATATTGCGCCGGGTAAGGATACTTGCCGCAGTTGCACTTTGGGCCAGTCTTGGTCCAGGATGCCTTTTAAATAGTTGTTTTCATATTGAATAAGTTGCTGTGTGACTTCGATTTTTAAATCTTGGTCGGCAGCTAATGGTGTTTTTTTGACGCGTTCAATCAGCCGATTAAGGTAATGAGAGGGCACAATAAAGCTGATGGCATTTCGCGCCGTAGCAACATTAATACCAATCACCTCTCCATCATCATTATAGGTTGGACCCCCACTCATGCCGGGGTTGAGACTGCCAGAAAACAAAATACGGCTATCGTCAGTTTGGTTCAGAATACCGCCATTCGTGCCCACCGCGATGGTCAAACCTAAATCAAGAGGATTCCCCATTGCGAATATGGTTGAACCTTTGGGTGGAAGCGCACTCATTTTGTTGGCTTGTCCTAATGGTGATTCAGAGCCCAGTAGTGCCAAGTCATGTGCGATGTCGAGGCCAAGCAACTTGAGTGGCCCTGAGCGACCATTTTTGCTTAAGTAGGAAATAGTGAACCTTTCTGGTTCGGTTATAATTTGACTAATGACATGAAAATTAGTCGCAACTTTAAGTCCATTGTCGACAATGAAACCAGACCCAATACCCGATTTTTTACCGGTTTCACGATTCAATACTCGAATCTGAAACACGTTGTCCTCATGCATTTTATAAATGGCTTTGGACTCAAGCGCTAGGGCAGTTTGAAGTAATTGCCCTAAGACCAGTAAAGAAAAAAATGTGATGATTTGACGCATAAAGGTCCCTTTAGTTAAATCGTATTAGTTAAATTGCAAAGAGTGCCATTGAGGTATTAATATAAAACGATTAACGGACATTAACTCACCCGCATGCCAGGCTTAGCACCATTGTCAGGGTGTAAAACAAACAGACCATCGTCGTCTGACCCAGCACAAAGAACCATACCCTCAGAGACACCGAAGCGCATTTTTCTAGGAGCCAGATTTGCTACCATAATAACTTGTTTACCGATGAGCTGATCTGGTTCGTAAGCGCTGCTAATGCCAGCAAAAACGGTGCGTGTTTCGAACCCAATATCGAGCGTTAACTGAAGTAGCTTGTTGGATTTTTCAACAGCCTTAGCGTCAATAATATGTGCCACCCGCAAATCGAGCTTGGCGAAATCGTCATAATTGATTTCATCAGCAATGGGTTCAATCGACGTGACTTCGGTTGATGAAGATTGAGTATCACTTGAAGGTTGGGTTGTTAATTTTTTTTCTTCCACAGCGGCTTCCTTACTGGATTCCACCATGCGTTCGATCAACACCTTATCGATCCGAGTCATAAGCGGTTTGAACTTATTAATAGGATGGTCGAGTAAATCATTATCCAAATCATTCCAGTCGAGCGGATCAACATTCAGGAATGCCTCGGCTTGCTCGGCAACTTTTGGCAGTACTGGCTTCAGTAGAATAATTAACTGGCGAAAACAGTTGATGCCAATCGTACAGGTTTCGTGAACTTCAGCTTGGCGCTCAATATCTTTAACAATGACCCAGGGCTGTTTTTCGTCTATGAACTGATTGGCCTTATCGGCCAGCGCCATAATCTCACGCATAGCGCGTGAGTATTCACGGTTTTCATAAGCGGATGCTATCGAATCGGCAGCGGCCAGTGCTTGCTGACTGAGTTTGTTGTCTCCGATACTGGCCGATAACCTAGCGCCGAAGTTCTTATTGATAAACCCAGCACAACGACTAGCGATGTTAACAACCTTGCCGACCAAATCAGAATTCACTCGGGCACTGAAATCCTCTAGGTTGAGATCAATGTCGTCAACGCCCGAGCTAAGCTTTGCGGCAAAGTAGTAGCGGAGGTATTCAGGGTTTAGATGCTCCAAGTAAGTGCGTGCCTTAATAAAAGTGCCGCGTGACTTAGACATTTTTTGTCCGTCAACGGTTAAGAAACCATGACAGTAAACCGCCGTAGGTTTACGGTAACCGGCACCCTCCAGCATTGCAGGCCAGAACAAGGTGTGGAATCGAGCGATATCTTTACCAATAAAATGATGCAGTTCAGTATGGCTATCCAGTTTCCAGTAATCATCAAAGCTGGCGTTATTTTTATCACACCAGTTTTTAAAGCTAGCCATATAGCCAATAGGTGCATCGAGCCAGACGTAAAAATACTTACCTGGAGCATCGGGAATTTCGAAGCCCCAGTAAGGTGCATTGCGTGAAATATCCCAGTCACGTAAACCGTCCTCAAGCCATTCATCCATCTTATTAGCAATTTCTTTTTGGATATGCCCAGCACGAGTCCATGTTTTAAGCATGTCTTCGAAGTCACTCAGCTTGAAAAAGTATTGCTCAGAATCTTTTTCAATTGGCGTTTCACCCGTTACCACAGAAACAGCATTCTTTAAATCAGTGGGTGAATAAGTGGCACCGCAACTTTCACAATTATCACCATATTGATCAGCAGTTCCACACGAAGGGCATTCACCTTTAATGAATCGGTCGGGTAGGAACATTTCAGCCTTGGGATCATAAGCTTGCGAAATCACCTGAGTTCGAACGTGACCCGCCGCTTTTAGTTTGAGGTAAATTTCTTCAGCAAAGGTTTTGTTTTCAGGTGAGTGGGTACTGTGAAAATTATCGAAGTCGACACCAAAATCAGTAAAGTCAGACAAATGTTCACGATTCATCTTATCAATTAAAACTTCTGGCGTTATGCCCTCAGCTTTTGCACGAAGCATGATTGGCGTGCCGTGTGCATCATCTGCACAGACATAAACACACTCATGTCCACGCATTTTTTGAAAGCGAACCCAGATGTCGGTCTGAACATATTCCAACATATGTCCGATATGGATTGGACCATTGGCATAGGGTAGGGCGCTAGTAACAACTATCTGTCGAACTTTATCGATCATTTATACTGTCTGCAAATGTAAAGTTAGATAGTTTAGGGTTTGAGTTGAATGCTGTATAGAACAAACATATAAAAACTAGGTGATATTTAGGTGATTGCTCAGGTAAAATACCCTTCCTTAATTTATTAAACACAGTTATCGAGTCACTATGTCGATCAGTAAAGCACAAATAGAAGCCGTATTAAGCGAAATCATTGACGAAAACATGGAAACCAATTTGGTTGACGCTGGTTCAGTCAAGGAACTCCTTGTTGATGCGAACAATGTTAGCCTAACGCTTGTTTTGGGATACCCCGCAGCGGGCTATTTCCGTACCCTGAAAAAAGACGTGCAGGATAAATTAGCTACGATAGAAGGTATCGGCGATATCGATATTAATATATCGAGCGCCATTAAGTCTCATGCTGTTCAGCAAAACTTAAAGCCATTGCCTGGTATTAAAAACATTATAGCGGTAGCTTCAGGTAAGGGTGGTGTCGGTAAATCAACTACTGCGGTCAATTTGGCGCTGGCACTGCATATGGAAGGCGCGACCGTCGGCATACTGGACGCTGATATTTACGGCCCTAGTATCCCCCGTATGCTGGGTTGTAGTGGCCAGCCTGAATCAAGTGACGGTAAAAGTCTGGAGCCAATGATCGGCCACGGTATACAATCGATGTCGATTGGTTATCTAGTCGAAGAAGACTCTCCGATGATTTGGCGTGGGCCCATGGTAACGCAGGCCTTAGAGCAATTACTGAACGATACCCGTTGGAGTGAAGTCGATTACCTCATCATCGATCTACCGCCAGGCACAGGTGATACTCAGTTGACACTTGCCCAGAAAATTCCGGTCAGTGGTGCAGTAATTGTTACTACACCGCAAGATATTGCTTTGCTGGATGCTCGCAAAGGGTTAAAGATGTTCGAAAAAGTCGAAGTGCCTGTTTTGGGTGTCGTTGAAAACATGAGTATTCATATCTGTACTCAGTGTGGCCACAGTGAGCACATTTTTGGTGAAGGCGGTGGTGGGCGTATGGCTGCGGAACATGGTGTTGACTTTCTTGGGTCATTACCACTTGATATTCGTATTCGTGAACAGGCCGACAATGGTAATCCAACCGTAGCCGCGATGGCCGACAGCGACATCAGTAATATGTATCGTGCCATTGCCCGAAAGACAGCGGCTAAATTAGCCACCATGGCGAAGGACGTTTCAGCGGCCTTCCCAAGTATCGTTATTCAAAATAACTAGAGACGAATCGCTGATAGCGAGACACTGACGCTTAGCTAGAATAGTGAAGTCAGCGTGGTAGCCTTTGAAAAAGCCCCTAGATATTAGGGGCTACGGTTTTTAGTTTTCGCTGTAGCCTAATTGTTCCAGTAATACTTTTCATATCTGCCATGTTAAGTCCTATAATGGCACCTGTAACTACATAAATGTGTTTTGGGGGCTGCGGTACAACGCTAGTACCTGAAGATATAACATTAATTTGTGCAAATGGTATTTGCCTTAGCCGGCTCCCACACATTTGTGATTAACGAAAAATCGGTCTGCCCGAAAAATAGTGGTCATGAAATGAATAAAAAATCAGCCTCAAATACTTTCAGTCATCGTTAGATCCGGTCACTTGAAAGGCCTGAAAGGACAATCAACTAACATCCGCAATGATGACGGAACGGACGAGCATCGTAATCAATTAGTCGTGTGTTACTTACAAATTAGTTTTTTAAAATAACTCGTAGAAGGTTCCACAGAAGGCATCCTGTGGCAAGGTGAAAGCTCACTATTCGACAAACGTCCCACGGTAAACCATCAGTTCGAAAAAGATCTATACGATCAATACCACCCCGGTGATTTAACCATCACCAAACACAAAAAAATAGAAAATTCCCAGAAGGCATTCGTTTGCCCTCACTGCTTCGATAAACACATCCCAAAATAACGTCATCGATTTGAATAACGCCAACATTAGATTGAATTGGGCCAAGAGCGTGGTGAAGCCCACTTAGGTTCTGATGCCGAAGATACTATTGAATAACACTGTAAAGAAAGTCTCGGAGAAACAAACCTAATGGGATAATTAACGATCCTTATGTGCCAGCAGATTTACTTGATCGCCCAATACTTTGTTTCGGGCTCAAAGAACGATATATCAATGGCATGGCCCTACGGTCATAAAAGTAATGGCTAGTGATCAAAGCTAAATATTACACCGTCGCTGATCTAATGCGGCTTACTGGGCGCTCATCAATAATAATATGGATAGCAGCCGTCACTAGCGCAATGGCAGCAGCGGCCCACCAAACATTATCATAGCTGCCTGTGATGTCATAAAAATAACCACCCAACCAAACGCCAAGAAATGACCCTAATTGATGGTTTAAAAAGACGATACCATAAAGGCTACCCATGTGTTTTAAGCCAAACATTTGGGCCACCAAACCCGAAGTAGGCGGCACGGTAGCAAGCCACAAGAAGCCGGTAACCATAGAAAACAGATAAATAGACGTGGTGGTCATAGGGGTTATCATAAAGGCTGCAATGGCCACGGCACGTATTAAGTAGATAAGACCTAACAGGTTTTTCTTAGAATACTTGCCTGATAATGAACCAAATAATAAACAACCAAAAATGTTGAACAAACCAATTAATGACAAACTAATGACAGCAACTTGTGCATCAAACCCATTATCAGACAAATAGGCCGGCATGTGCACGGTGATGAACGCTAACTGGAAGCCACAAACAAAGAAGCCTGCGATAAGTAACCAATAGTGCACGTGTCCACCGGCCTCTTTAAGCGCATCAAACAAGCTTTGATCTTGCTCTGAACTTGAGATTGAAGGGCGTTGCTCATCATTGCGAAAAGGACGTGACAGTAGCAACATACACATTGAGCCACCGGCTAAAATCATCAAGGTAACCTGCCAACCATAAGCAGCAATAAATCCTTGTGCTACAGGAATCACTAGTAGTTGGCCGAAAGAGGCTGCTGCTGTCCCTAAACCTAAGGCCAAGCCACGCTTTTCTTCACTCACCATTCGAGCTATGGCAGGCAAGACAACCCCCATACCCGTACCCGCTATACCCATACCGACGAGGATGCCAGCGCCGATATGAAGACCCCAGAAACTGTCGGCTGTAGCGGTCACATAAAGACCTAAGGCATATGCTATTGAGCCAATATAAATAGATTTAACTGCCCCAAAACGATCAGCTATGGCACCCGAAATGGGCTGAAACAACCCCCAGCAAAGGTTTTGTAGTGCTAAAGAAAATGCAAAAATCTCACGCCCATAACCAAACTCGTTGGATATTGGGGTCATAAAAAAACCAAATGATGCGCGCATACCAAAGTTGATCGCCAACAATGTGCAGGCGCAAATAACAAACAAACTCAACAACTTTGCTGGGTTAGACATTTATTTATAAATCCAATCTGATAATAAGGCTTGGGTCGGTGGCTATTAACATCACTATTCATCACAGAAGTTATTAAATTGCAGTGGGTAGGCTTTTTACCCTTCCTATACTTAATGTTTGTTGTATCGATAGGTGATCACTATAAAACACAATATCAGACTTAGTGTTAATAATTATGAATTTTTACCACACTCCCAAGAACCTCCCAACTATTAATGATTCTTGAACTATTCTTGGGTTAGGTGGGACTCGATGACTTGTAAACAATGACTCTTCTAGGTTGAAATTATTCGTTTACCACAGTTATAGGTTGTAATAATATACTAATTTCCCTAAGACCTGATTTGTGAATTAACCCAATGACGCCCGAAGCAATACTGAACCAATCGGCAGTAGCCTTAAATCAATCACAACGTGAAACGTATTTTGAACAAGGTTATTTGGTTTTTCCTGAATTAATTGGTCATACCGAACTTCTAGTGATTCGAGATGCTGTAAACAATGTGCTGGATATGAGTCGGGAAGTTGATGTTTCTAATCATCAGTTTGACCTCGAAAAGGGTCATAGTTCAGAGAACCCAAAACTACGTCGAGTCGCCTTGGTAGATGACCTCGATATTAATCTCTGGAAGTTTTGTAAAGATTCAGTCGTTACCGATATTGCGGTTGATATTCTTGGCCCAAATATTCGCTTTCGGGATCTGTTTATAAATTTCAAATGGGCCGGTGGTGGTGCCGAGGTTAAGTGGCATCAAGATATTGCATTTTATCCACACACTAATGTTAATACCTGTCAGTTTTTACTGGCGCTTGAGGATGTCGAATCAGATCAGGGGCCTTTGCAGGTGATTCCGAACAGTCATCTTGGCCCGATACACTTGCATTACAATGCTGAGGGGAATTGGGCTGCTGCTATCAGCGAATCTGACCTTAAATTAGCGGGCGTCAATAAAGCAATCGAGTTGAGGGGTAAAGCAGGTACGTTATCGGTTCATCACAGTTGCACCATTCATGGCTCTGAACAAAACATGAGCCAACGGGGTCGACCCATGTTGGTTATTACCTACAGTGCGGCGGATGCTATTCCCTATACCGCTGCACCTTATCTCAGCTCACATTTCAGTGAACTCGTCCGAGGATCACAACCCCGTTACGCCCATCATCAGGAACTACAAATGCCACTGCCCCCTGATTGGTCAAGTGGTTATACTTCAATATTTAATCATCAGGAACAAGCCGAAAACGATGCCTAATAATCGTTAGGTGCAACCCTAAAAGAACGAGACAAAATCATGCCTGCAGTTTTTGAAAAAGCCGAATATCAGCATCGTCTCGATCTGGTTAGAACCGCCATGTCAGATCGTAATCTCGACGCTTTGGTGATCGGTGATCCCTCAAACATGAACTGGTTGACTGGCTTTGACGCCTGGTCATTTTATGTGCCGCAAGTCATGGCAGTGCTGCATGATCGCGCGCCTATCTGGATGGGTCGGAAAATGGATGCTGGCGCAGTTTCTTTAACAACCTGGTTGGGTGAAGGTTCTATCATGCCTTACGCAGAAGACTATGTGCAGCGAGTTGGAGTTCACCCGATGGAAGTAGTGGCAGCAAATCTTCGTGAATTATCGTTGAATGGAAAACGCATCGGCTATGAAAGTGACACCTATTTTTTCTCACCAAAATCGTTCGCCTGTTTACAGAAAGGTCTCAGTAATTCGGAATGGGTCGATGCTGATTTACTCGTTAACTGGTGCCGGGTTATAAAAAGCAACGCCGAAATTAAGGTGATGCGACAGGCAGCCCGCCTGGTCGAATCAGCAATGACGGTAGCCCATGAAACCATTGCACCAGGCGTTCGTCAATGTGATTTAATGGCAAAAATCGTTGCAGCACAAGTTGGTGGCAATGCTGATTTTGGAGGAGACCTGACGGCACTATCTCCGCTTATTCTTGCGGGCAAGGCAGCTACGACAGCACACCCGATGTGGACAGATGAAAAATTTACCGATGGACAAACCGTCGCACTCGAACTCGGTGGAACCCGTCAACGTTATAACGTTGGTCTGGCTCGTACCATTCAACTCGGTCAGGGGCCACAAGCTGTGTTTGATACGGCACATGCGGTTGAAGAAGGGCTTAATGCGGTGCTTGATACGATTAAGCCAGGGGTTATTGCGGGTGATGTTCATCGGGCCTGGCAGACCGTGCTTGATAAATATGGTTTGGCGAAGGAAAGCCGAATCGGTTATAGCATTGGTGTGGGCTATTCGCCTGACTGGGGTGAGCATACCGTTAGTTTACGGGCTGGAGAAACGACGGTTTTAGAAAAGAATATGGTGCTACATGTCATGCTGGGAATGTGGCTTGACGACTGGGGAATGGAAATGAGTGAAACGGTCGCCGTGACTCATTCTGGTTCTGAATGTCTAACCCAGTTCCCCCGAAACGTACATGTGGTTGATTGATTAATTAAGGGACCTTGACCTGCTGTTTGATCAATTAGTGCAAAACTTTTTAACAACCTACCTCATAAAAAAATTATAAATTAATTGCTTATATTAAACGGTTGCACGTTTCAGCCTTGATGAAAGGTCTTAGGCTGGTGCACTGAATTCTTCGAGTGGGAGACCCATCAGTATCGCTTAACATGGGTTTTTTTAGTTTTGCTGGTTTTACCAGTCATTGCCTTTCTAATTTTGATCGTAAATAGACTATTAAGCCCTTTGGGTTGATTAAACTATGACAGTTCACTAATTTTAGGTCGTTTTCCAAGCTAAAAGAAGTACAAGTTTGTGCCTAAGAAATCACATTACCTTCAAATTGAGCAAGTGGCTTCAGGAGTCAATCGACATGGTGTAATCGTTGTTGTTTAATTTTGTCATTAGTCGCTTTCCTTAGATTTAAACTCGGCGCGATACGTCCTTTAATACTGGTGTCATATGACGCTTTAAGTGTGTTGCACAGGCTGGTAAGAATAGGATTCAGGTTGACGTGAGCCATTCAAGAGGGCTGGATGGACTTCATCAAGTAGAAAGCCTTCCTCGCTTTTTGAATGATCTAAACTGGTGCGCCCAAAAGTAACCGGTGCATCCATCTTCTTGATTCGCTTGACGCGCAATGAGTTCATTTAAACATGTCATAAACCAACCCAAATCACCTACGCGGCTGGCTTATTTTTGTAGTCTAGAATAGTTGTTTAAAGCTGCCCATTTTGATAATCGCTAAATGCCTGCTGAATTTCATCTTGTGTATTCATTACAAAAGGTCCGCCTCGGGCAATGGGTTCGTTTAGTGGCTTACCGGCAATAAGTAAAAACTGGGTACTCTGATCGTTAGCCGTAAGGGTTAGAGATTCACCCTTCGTGAGGATGGCTAACTGGTCTCGTTTAATAGATACGATTTCGTTTTTCTCATCTAATAAAGTGACTTCTCCTTTGATGACGTAGACGAACGCATTGTGTTCATGCGGCAGGGTTTCAGTCAACGTTGTATTGGCCTCCAGTTGGATGTCGAAATACAGTGGAGCCGTTAAAGGTTGCTCGACTGGTCCTTGGGTGCCGTGTGAAGTTTTGCCGCTAATAACTTTGATACTGGCATTGTTTCTGTCTTCAGTTGGTATGCTATCGTTATCATATTCCTGATATTGAGGAGACGTCATTTTATGCGATTTGGGTAGGTTGATCCAAAGTTGAAATCCTTCGAGCAGACCATTTTCTTGTTCAGGCATTTCGGAGTGAATGATACCTTTGCCCGCCGTCATCCACTGTACGCTTCCTGCTGCAATGATACCCTCATTACCTGTGTTATCTTTGTGACGCATGCGACCGTTTAATAAATAGGTGACAGTTTCAAATCCTCGGTGGGGGTGAGCGGGAAACCCTCCAATATAGTCGTCTGGGTTATCTGAGCGAAAAGCATCTAATAGTAAAAAAGGATCTAGCTCCATCAGAGCGCTTTGTCCGATCACTCGAACTAGTTCGACACCTGCGCCGTCAGTGGTGGGTATGCCATTGATGATATTGACAACTTTCCTAATATTTTTAGGGTTCATTTTATTCTCCTTAGGCGGCAGCTGTGATGATTAAATCTTCAATTTGCTGTTGCGCTTTTTTGATACCAGTGTCTGCGTTGATGGCCATTTGATCGGCAGCAATTATATTGATGTGTTCAATGCCGATAAAACGAAACACTTGTTTGAGATAATCGCTGACAAAATCTACAGGGCTTTGTAACGGTACGCCACCAGTGGTGATGATAATATCAACCTGTTTCCCCTTGAGCAGTCCGACTGGTCCCTCGGTGGTGTACTTAAAGGTCACGCCAGCGCGACAGACTTGGTCTATCCAGGCTTTTAGGGTTGCGGGTACGCCAAAGTTATACATTGGGGTGGTGATGATGATTCGGTCAGCGTCTTGAATTTCAGCTATTAAGGTGTCAGATAATTCGAGTTGTTGTTGCTGATCGAGCGTGCGTTGGTCTGCCGGTGTAACATTGGCATTGATCCATTGCTCGTCAACAAATGTCAGACCATTGTTTAGATCGCGATGTTTAACTGGAGTATTAGGAAAGTTGTGTTGAAGCTTTTCAGACAGCTTGTCACCGAGCATTTTACTAACTGAGGCCGATGTATTGGCACTGGCATCTATTTTTAGTATGGTTTTCATTTTAAGGATCCTGTTTATTTGGTTAGTTAAAGATCGGGTTTAAGCTTATTATCATTGTTCTATAAAGATTGATAAATAGTGATAAATGAAAATAACTGTTCGGGATATTGAAACAATATGAATAAGTTTGAAGAGTTGGAGGCTTTTGTATCGGTAGTTGATAGCCATAGTTTTAGTTTGGCTGCTGATAAGTTAGGTGTGGCTAAGTCTTCACTGAGTAAACGTGTGAGTGAATTGGAGAAAAGGTTAGGGGTGCAGTTAATGCAGCGGACCACACGCCGATTATCACTAACTGATTCTGGTAGACATTTTTACCAGCGTGCAGTGGCTGTTTTGGCAGATCTGGATGAGGCTGAAAAAATAGTATCGGACGCGCAATGTGGGTTAATTGGAAAGATTAAACTAACTGCACCACTGGGTTTAGGGGTTGGCCCACTGTCGACGCCAATATCTGAATTTATGCAACTGCATCCTAGTATAGAAATCGAGCTGGATATCAATGACCGCGAGCTTGATCTGGTGGATGAAGGGTTTGATCTAGCGATTCGGGTGGGTGACTTGCAGGATTCGACTCTGATAGCTCGCAAGCTTTCTAGGGTTGGTTTTGCAGTTTGTGCTAGCCCGGCCTATTTGAAATCACATGGGATACCGGAACATCCCTCTGAGCTGGTGGGGCACGAGGTTTTGGTCTACAGTAATGTATCGACAAGTGAGCAATGGCGATTTGAGGACAAAGGTACGCGTGTATCACCTAAGGTTAAGTCAAGAATTAGCGCCAATAACGGAGAGATACTAGCCAATTTTGCCAGACAAGGACTTGGGGTAGTAAAGGGTCCCTTGTTCTATTTGCAGGGTCTTATCGATCGTGGAGAGTTGGTTCCAATATTAACTGATTACCCTATGAAGCAGGCTGGCATTTATGCTGTTTATCCACCCGGCAGGTTGGTTTCTCGACGAGTAAAAATGTTGAGTGATTATTTGTTAGCTTATTTCAGGGCCTGTTGAGGCAGATTGTTGCTAGGCGATAGACGCGGACCCTAACAAATCGATATACTATTCTTAATATTTTTCAGGATTAAATCGTGAGTATAAAATCAGATCGTTGGATACGGCATATGGCCGAAAGTGAAGGTATGATCGAACCATTTGAGGCTGGTCAAGTCAGGGAATCAGCGGGGAATAAAATTATTTCCTACGGTACATCAAGCTATGGTTACGATGTGCGTTGTGCGAATGAATTTAAGATATTTACTAATATTAATTCGGCAATAGTTGATCCTAAAAACTTTGATGACAATAGTTTTGTCGATGTTAATTCGGATGTTTGTATTATCCCGCCTAACTCCTTTGCGTTAGCGCGCACGGTCGAATATTTTCGTATTCCAAGGAGCGTATTGACAGTTTGTTTGGGTAAGTCTACCTATGCACGTTGCGGTATTATCGTTAATGTCACGCCGTTGGAACCTGAATGGGAAGGTCACGTGACGTTGGAATTTTCTAATACTTCTCCGCTGCCCGCTAAAATTTATGCTAACGAAGGTGTTGCTCAAATGTTGTTCTTTGAGTCAGACGAGACGTGTGAGACCTCGTATAAAGACCGTGGTGGAAAATATCAGGGACAAAAAGGGGTTACCTTACCCAAAACTTGACCTGAGGTTAAACGCGAAGGTCGAGTATTTGCCAACCTCTTTGGGTCGCTATGTTAAATAGTTTTTCATCAGGATTGACGGCAACGGGTGTGGCGACCTGTTCTAACAAGGGTAAGTCGTTAATCGAATCACTATAGAAATAACTATCATCGAGGGAGTGTTTGGAGTTCTTTAGCCACTCGTTTAATACCGTTACTTTTCCTTCCTTGAACGTTGGTGTGCCTAGATATCGGCCAGTGTATTGGTTGTTGATGATTTCGGGTTCTGTTGATAATATCTGGTCTATACCAAGTAGTTTAGAAATTGGTGCGGTAATAAATAAGTTGGTTGCACTGATAATAATAAGCTCGTCACCCTGAGCCCTATGTTTGTCTAACAGTGCTTGAGTGCCTTTGGCTATAATGGGCTGAATCCAGTGTTTGACGTAATCATTTCGCCAGGCATACAAACGATCCATGGAGTATTGGGTTAAGGGTTTAAGCGCAAACTTCAAGTACACCTCGTTGTCTAGATCTCCTTTTAGATAATCTTCTAAAAAAGTTTTGTTTTCGCGCTGGTACACATCGGCATCGACAATTTTGTTTGCCACCATGTATTCACCCCATAGATAGTCGCTATCGCCGCTTAAAAGCGTGTGATCGAGGTCAAAAATTGCTAAAGCCATAGTGAATAGTCTCGCGATTTGTTGGTGTGAGTGTAATAGTGTGTAAAAATAGAGACTCGAATTTTAAATGATTTATTGAGAAGAAGCGACGTGATTGACGTGGACGGATACAGAGCAAATGTGGGCATTATCCTGTGTAATCAGGCGTCTCAAGTGATGTGGGCAAAGCGTATTGGTCAAGATGCATGGCAGTTTCCGCAAGGGGGTATTTCGACTGGCGAAACACCCGTTGATGCAATGTATCGTGAATTGTGGGAAGAAACCGGCCTAAAGAATGAAGATATTGCTGTTCTGGGATCCACTAACAGTTGGTTACGATATAAGTTGCCTAAACGTTTAATTCGCAAAAACTCTCTGCCACTGTGTATCGGACAAAAGCAAATTTGGTTTTTATTACAATGTCAATCAGACGAGGATAAGGTTGATTTGAGTGTTTCGGGTAAGCCTGAATTTGATCACTGGAAATGGGTTGATTTCTGGCATCCTGTTGAAAACGTTGTTTTTTTTAAGCGCCGTGTCTACCACTGTGCCTTGGCTCAGTTACAGTCTTACTTGCCTATTGCACTCGAATCAGCTAATAATGAATCCTCGTTAAACGGCTAACCTCGAATGCTTACGATAAAGAGAATTACGAGCTAACCGTTAGGCAGACTCTTTGGGTTAGCGTTACTCCTGCATAATTAAGCATGTAATAGATTCACCGACTTTCCTTTGGTAGTAGGTTTTTGCCACATCAGCCGATAGGCTGAATCTACAGATATCTACGTCATATCTAATCACTATTCTATAAATGAGGATAATTATTTAGTGTCATCAATGCTCAACAGGCTCCAACGTATTGTTCAGGCGGTTAGACATGCACCTGACATTCAGCACGCACTTGATTTGATCGCGGATCGGCTGATAATCGATTTAACAGCGGATGCTTGCACTATTTTCCTCGCGTCCACGGATGACACGGAAGAGCTAGTCTTAAAGTCCAGTCGAGGACTCAACCCTGATATCAACGGCAAAGTAACACGGCGTTTTGGTCAAGGCGTTGTTGGGCTTATTGCGGCAAGAGCCGAGTCCATTAATCTGACTGAGGGCACCAAACATAAGTGTTTTATTCTTGTGCCTAACTCGGGAGAAGACAGTTTCCCTATTTATCTTGGTGTACCCATTATTTCACATCGAAAAGTTTTAGGTGTCATCGCAGTACAAAGAGCTGGAGAAGCATTTCAGGAAGACGATGAAGCTTTTCTTAATACTTTGGCAGCGCAACTAGCGACGTCAATTGAGCATGCTGAAAGTCAAGGCCGATTTAAATTGGTCGGAAGTGGTACCGTTGAATCGGCGACACATGTCGTTAAAGGTGTAGCCGGTGCCCCTGGTATGGCGATTGGTGAAGCGATGGTACTCAACCGTGGAGCCAATTTGGCTTCTGTGCCGAACAAGTGGGTAACAGATTCTGATAGTGAAATAAGAAATTTCAAACATGCTATTCGGAATGTTCAGGAAGACTTGACTACTCTGGCTGAGCGAATGCGTGATTCTTTGCCCGAAGAAGAATGTGCGTTATTTATTGCATACGCACAAATGTTAAATAGTGGGTCATTGATTGACGATACCTTACGAGATATTGAGAAAGGTAATTGGGCCGCCGCTTGTTGGCGAGATACGATAGAAGCGCATGCGCGTATTTTCGAACAAATGGAGGATCCATATCTCGCAGAAAGGGCGAATGATATTCGTGATTTAGGCCATCGTGTATTGCGTAAGCTGTTGCTGGAACAAAGCTTGATGATTGACTTTCCTAAACAAACAATTTTGGTGGGGGAGGAAATCTCTGCCATCGATCTAGCTGACGTACCGTCTGATTGTTTGTGTGCCATCGTGTCAGCGCATGGTAGTGGGTCTTCTCATGTTGCGATATTGGCACATGCGTTGGGTATTCCTGCCGTAATGGGGGTGCCGAATCTGCCGGTCAAGCAGATGGATGGTTTGAAAGTAGTTGTTGACGGTTATAGCGGCACTGCGTATATCGATCCAAATCAAGAGGTATTGGCGGAGTACTGTGGTTATCTTGAGGAAGAGGCCGAGATAGAACTAGATTTGCTGAGTTTGCAAGGTAAGCCCGCTGTAACAAGCGATAATCATGCCGTTGTCTTGAGGGTTAATTCTGGTTTGATGGCTGACCACACGCCTTCACTTCGCAGTGGTGTTGAGGGTGTGGGGTTATATCGCACTGAAATTCCGTTCCAAATAAGAGATCGTTTTCCAAGTGAGGACGAACAATATTATATTTACAAGAACGTGTTAGATGCTTTTGGTGAATTACCAGTTGTATTGCGCACCCTCGATGTGGGTGGTGACAAACCGTTGAGTTATTTCCCAATCAAGGAAGCGAATCCATTTTTGGGTTGGCGGGGTGTGCGTATCACACTTGACCACCCTGAAATTTTTATTACCCAAGTGCGCGCAATGTTGCGTGCCAATATTGGGCGCGGCAATCTACAAATACTGCTACCAATGATTAGCGGCCGGAAGGAACTAGAAGAATCACTGACTATTATGCGTCGCGCGAAAGATGAAATAGAGGAAGATTTTGATCAAGTCATCAGCATGCCACCCATTGGCGCAATGATTGAGGTGCCTTCAGCGGTTTATCAAATTGAAGATATCTGTAGCGTTGTCGATTTTGTCTCTGTTGGTACTAACGACTTAACGCAATACTTGCTTGCTGTGGATCGTAATAACGAGAATGTTGCCGACTTATTCTCATCACTTCACCCAGCCGTCCTAAAAGCATTAAAGCAAATTGCTGTTGGAGCTGGTTACTCTAATACACCAGTCAGTGTTTGTGGAGAACTAGCTGGAGACCCCTTAGGTGTAATGGCACTGCTAGGTATAGGTATTGATAGTTTGTCGATGAGTACGGGCAGTATACTAAAAGCTAAAAAGGTTATTAAATCTTTTACTATGACTGAAATGAAATCAATGTTTGATGTTGCTGTAAAAATGTCAGATTCGTCCGATGTCCGTCGAATGTACTCTGAGA
Source organism: uncultured Gammaproteobacteria bacterium (assembly GCA_913061315.1). Lineage (GTDB taxonomy): Bacteria > Pseudomonadota > Gammaproteobacteria. The sequence continues at coordinate 42,932 of CAJXUC010000020.1, forward strand.
GATTAGATGAGAGAGGGCTTGGCGGATTAATACGCGCAGGTAAATAATAAAAACTGGTCTGACTTAACTCTTGTTAAGTCAGACCACAGATAAGCACTCATGTTATTAATTAGATGAAACTAATGACCGCGTGGAACAACTTCATAACCAGATGCTTCAGGTTCATCGTCCATCAATTCATTAGGAAAACCATCGGCTAGGATAGATAGCCCCGTTACATCTTCGAGACGTCGGATAATATTAGGTGATAGTTCCCGCTCACCATAACGCTCAATACCGTCGTTGAAAATATCAACCATTACTGGACTGATGTCTAATGGAATTTTATGATTTTCGGCTATTTTATGGAATAAACCGATATCTTTTTTAACCAGATCCATGGTGAATGAAATATCTCGACTGCCATTCAGAATGATCTGACCTTCGGTTTCAGCTACGAAAGAGGTGCCTGATGAAATCTTGATGGCTTCATAAGTAGTGGCCATATCCATACCCGCAGCTTTCATTGTTACCATTGCTTCACATAAAGTTAATAGGTTGGCTGTCGCCAGATAGTTAGTCATTACTTTGAGGACAGACGCTGATCCAATCGGACCCGTGTGTAGTACACGTCGACCTAATGTAGTGAGTATTGGCAGCATGCGATCAAAGGTGTTTCTATCGCAGCCAGCAAAGATCGAGATGTTACCGGTCGCTGCACGGTGGCAGCCACCAGAAACTGGGCACTCAATAGCGGAGGCGCCTTTAGCCTGAACTAATTCAGCTAATCGCTTCACTTCACTTTCGTCCGTAGTGGACATTTCGGCCCATATCTTACCTTCACTCAAACCAGCCAAAATGCCGTTATCAGCTTCCATTACCTGCGAACAAATGGCAGGTGAGGGCAGGCAAGTGATAACGATGTCACATGTTTGGGCTAGCGCTTTGGGGCTACTGGCTCGGCAAGCACCCCGATTGATAAATGATTGCATGAGATCTTCATTCAAATCTAGAACCGATAGACCATAACCATTTCTAAGGAATGACCCTGCTAGCTTCCCACCAACATTGCCCAGTCCGATAAATCCAATATTCATATTATGTCTCTAGTTATTGTTTGAAATACATTATTTAACGGTTGCTAAATAATTATTAAATTATTACGTGGTTGAGTCCTAAAAAAAAAATTAAATTTGACCATAAGACACAAAATTATTTATAGCTTAATCGATGTAATCAAGTCTCCCTAATCTGATTTGGTTGCGAACATTCGAGGCTGCTGACTGACTTTTGAACTTTACTCAGTCCGGTGCTGAATTAGGCTTGACGGACATGGGGTAAGCCTAGGTTCATACAGTTCGCAAATCATTAGCAGATATTAATCTATCAACCACTAGTTTATTCGGTTTGTTATCTCAGCAAACGATTACGGTTAAAGTTCCAATTTTAATAGTTGTACTTTGGCTTGAACCGTTGTTAAAACAATTCACTGCTTTGTATTCTAAAATAAACATTCGATTTATTTTGATTATATAGGCGAATTCAGTGCTTTTGAATAATGTAGATGTCGATCTGCGCATCGGTTATGGTGATTGGCCAGAGTTGCAGATAGCGAAAATTTTACAAGAAACCACTGTGCCCATTTGTGTCGAAGCAAAGTTACTTTTTTTCAATCATTTGACTGATTTGATGGATAGTCCGTTGGTTTATACATTAGGGCATGAAGACAATTGGTCTAGATTTTTTTCAGCCAATAAACTCAGTATGGACAGCTTTTCAAATTAGATACTCTTTTGACAACGCGATAGCTGCACTATTGCTAGTTTCTGCTAGGTTTGGGGCCGCGACTATATTGACCCGTTTTGCAAAAAAAAACGGCTATTGGGTCAGGTTCAAAATTGACATGTTGGCAGAGCCCATTGACTTTCCTCCGTCTCATTATTTGATCTACTCTCCACCTAATAATAGCCCAAAAAGATTCGAAGTCGAAATATTTAAAACTTAGTTAAAGTTACAGTTTGATGATAGGTGAAAGGTTTTGATTTGGATCAAAAAACTTGATCGCACGTTAATGGCAATAGCTCAAATGGGTTTCACGACTACTAAAATAACCACTATAAATAAAACGATAACGGGTAATTCGTTAAACCAGCGAAACCAAATATGACTGCGGGGATTGTTTCCAGCTTCTAGTTGTTTAATGATTCGACCACAATAAAAATGGTAGATAACTAATAGGACGACAAGCGCAATCTTAATTTTAAGCCAGAACATTTCTGCGTAAGCGACCCAAGCATATTCGAAAGTTAGCCACAGGCCAGATATAACGGTTAACACCATCCAAGGTGTTATAAATCGGTATAACTTTTTCTCCATCAATCCAAGGTGTGTTTTGACTGAAGAATTAGTTGTCATGGCATGATTGACGAATAAACGGGGTAAATAAAATATACCAGCAAACCAGGCAACCATAAAAATTATATGCAGTGCTTTGATCCAAATCATTAGTAGTTTCTGTAGTGAATTAATTAACGAAGTTTAATGTGTTCTGCTATTTGTATACTAGTATCTACTATAACTAACTATGTATAATGTTCTGCACATTCTAACCCAAATATTGAATCTTATTAAATGATTAAAGTAGGTATTGTTGGCGGTACAGGGTACACCGGTGTAGAGCTTATTCGTATAATTGCGAATCACCGTGAAGTAGAAATTAAGGTAATTACTTCGCGTTCAAATGCGGGCACCTTAGTGTCGGATGTTTACCCTAATTTGCGTGGGCGTATTAACTTGGCATTTAGTGAGCCAACGCTTGAGGCTTACAAAAATTGTGATTTGGTGTTCTTCGCAACACCCAATGCTACAGCTATGTTTCTAGCCCAAGCGTTACTGGATTCAGGTACTAAGGTGATTGACTTGGCTGCTGATTTTCGTATTAAAGATGTTGAGCTTTGGCAAAAATGGTACGGTGAAAAACATGCTTGTCCAGATTTATTGTCTCAAGCGGTTTATGGGCTGCCTGAAATTAATCGTGAAGCCATAAGGTCTGCGAACTTGGTTGCCAATCCTGGTTGTTATCCAACATCCGTGATTTTAGGATTGTTACCCCTTCTGAAAAATGGGTTAATTGAGCCATCTAGTATCATTGCTGATTGTAAATCAGGTGCCAGTGGTGCTGGCCGTAATGCCAACGTAGCCACATTGTTTAGTGAGGTGACAGAGTCAGTAAAGGCTTATGGAACTGCAGGGCACCGCCATTTGCCTGAAATAAGGCAGATTCTTCAAACGGTAAATGCTAATTCTAATCTAGTGTTTAGCCCGCATTTGATGCCAATGATTAGAGGTATTCATTCGACATTATATGCTGACGCTATTGGTTTTGGAGACGATTGCACCAATAGAACCCAACAGATTTTTGAGGACGCTTATAAAGGTGAACCATTTGTCGATGTCCTGCCAGCAGGTTCGCATCCAGAAACGCGATCTGTAAAAGGTTCTAATATGTGCCGTATAGCGATACATTACTTGGAAGAAAGCAATAAATACGTGATTTTATCGGTTATTGATAATCTAGTGAAAGGCGCTGCAGGGCAGGCTGTCCAAAATATGAACTTGATGTTTGGGCTTGAAGAAGATGCTGGGCTGCAATCCTTGGGCATGATGCCTTGAGTCAATTGCACCGAGGTTTCGAAGTCAGGCAGTACAAGCCTTGGAAAGTATGGTTGTTCGCAGTTTTAGTCGCATTATTATTCTGGATTTTTTTTGTAATCGGTCAGACTTATCAGTCCTATGAGTTGTTACATTTGAAATTAGAAAGAAAGACATTGGTGAGTGAGATAGATGAACTTGAGTCTCGAAACCATAACTTAGTAAAAAAGAATGCGCAGTTATCGAGCATAAGTCGAATTGAGCATGATGCCTATGTATTGGCAAATCAGGCGCTTGTAAAATCACATCAAAAGCTGTTAGAGCAAAAAGAAGAATTGGTTTTTTATAAGGGTATTGTTTCTCCAAAAGATGTTGCACTGGGCATTAATTTACAAACATTTGAAGTCAAGTCACACTTAATAAAAGGCGTGTTCAGTTATAAGATGATACTGACTAAGCGGGGTGAAAGCTCAAAAAAATTGGTAGGTACTGCTAACATACTAATCCGTGGAGAGAATAAAGATGGCAAGCGAGAGATTTTTTTTCCAGAGATTGATCTTGATGAAACTGGAGAAGGCATTCAGTTTTCTTTTCGATATTTTCAAGTTTTTGAAGGTGAGTTTTCTCTAGTTGAAGGCTTCGAACCATATGAGTTAGAGATTGTCATTGTTTCTTCAACAAAAAAGGTAAAGTCGTTTACTGAAAGCATTTCATGGGCAAGGGTATTGTCCGAGGAGAGTTAATATATGTTTGGCAAAAAAAAGACGTTTCAGTCTGCGCGAATTGACACTTTAGTAGGTCGCGGCACCGAAATAAAAGGCAACTTGGCATTTACTGGTGGGCTACATGTCGATGGTAATATTATTGGCAATATTGTGGCTGAAGAGGGCAGCTCGGCTATTCTCATTCTCAGTGAGCTTGGCCGAATTGAAGGCGAGGTTAGTGTGCCGAATATGGTGCTAAATGGTAAAGTTGTTGGAGATATATATGCTTCATCCCGCGTTGAGCTGGCACCAAAAGCTAGGATAAAGGGAAGCGTTTATTATAACCTAATTGAAATGTCGGTTGGTGCTGAAGTTAATGGTGCTCTAGTGCATTGTCCTAAAGACGATCAACCGCAACGCGCTTTAGAACATAAGACCCTTAATGGTAAGGATAAAGAAGAGCATCCATCGGTAGAATCCGGGGTACGAGAATAGAGCCACCTTTTATGATTTATTGGAAACTAAATTTATCCAATAAGAGTAGTTGACTAAAATAGTAGGGAAAGTTAAGGTCCTTTTAAATCACGCAGGGGATAGTATTGTGAATATTACGATTGATGCAAATTTTGGATTGATGAATAAACCCATCGTTAGTACCGTTTTAGACTTTTCAGATGCCGCTGCTCGAAAGGTCAAAGCACTAAAAGAAGAAGAGAGTAATCCAAGCTTGAAGCTTCGGGTATCTGTTTATGGCGGTGGTTGTTCAGGATTTCAGTATACTTTTTCCTTAGATGAAGAAGTTAAAGAAAATGACAAAACGGTTGAAAATCAAGGTGTCACTTTGGTCATTGACCCCATGAGCTATCAATATTTGGCAGGTTCAGAGGTTGATTTCAGTGAGGGGTTGGAAGGTTCAATGTTCGTCGTAAATAACCCCAACGCCAAGTCTACCTGTGGTTGTGGTTCTTCGTTCTCTATCTAGCCTTAAAACGGTAATTCAATTAAATTTCTGATTAAAAGTGAAAGAACCCGTTTACATAAAGGCCTCTGTACTCAATATTGGTATCAATGTTGTTTGCATTGTCTAGGCCTAGCGAGAACTTCTTTAATCCGCCTTCAAAACCTAATCCAATGCTCGATTCATAACCTATTAATAGAGTAGAGTCATTTGATTTGTTATCTCCAATACTCAGGCTGTTGATGTCCGCACCCGCATAAAACCCAGTGAATGGCAGGTCAAACCTAGCTGACATATATAACGATTGTAAGGTTTTATCGACAGCGACATTGTTACCATTAATACCCATTTGTCCATCAAAGCGTTTAAGGTCGACACCCAGGTCGAGATTAACCCAGTTATCAAGCACTTCGTAATACAACACGATGTCATCATGAGACAAGTCAACAATTGAAGAAACATTGTTACCCGCGTTGTAGTTACTGTCATTAAAAGTTAAATTTTTGGTGAGAGTTTTGTTACCCGAAGTTTCTAAGTCATAGTTTTGATATTTAACGTTGGGTAATAAGGGAATCGGATGTTCAAGTATTAATACAAGTGATGTTTGTGACGGGTCGTTGACGCCCAAATCACGAATAGGGGCAATACTCATATTATTTTTACTGTTAAAGTCGCCTGATAGGTCTGGTGCCCAATGGCTATATCCAATGTTTACTCCAACGAAATCAGCACAGGCTGATCCGCCTAAGCAACATAGCAGTGTGGATAATACGAGTCTTTTGTTCGACTTCATTGTAATACAAAGCCCCAAGTTTAGTGATTTAAAGATATCATAAATAACCTTATCATGAATTCATTAATCAAAACATGCGTTGACAAACATTAATATTGAAAATATTGGCTTTTTTATTAATGCAGTTAATTATTGTTGCTGTAGACTCCCCCTAGAATGCCCTTGCGAATAGCGTTTGTTGCAGATGGAATGTTGCCTGGTTTATTGTTAATACGCTGTTTGGCTAACCAAGCAAAGGCGATTGCTTCCACAAAGTTCGGGTCAATGCCTAATTGTTCAGTTGTTTGTACTAAATGCTGAGGTAATCGCGTTTGAATGCGTTCAATTAATAGCGCGTTGTTGGCACCTCCACCACAAATAAAACACTCAATAAAAGTGCTGGGCAATTTCGAAATGCTATCACTTATTGTTAATGCGGATAGTTCTATTAGCGTGGCCTGTATATCATTAGGAGCATAACCGTTAATTTTAAAAGCGGATAACCAGGCCGAATTAAAATAATCAGTCCCCGTTGATTTTGGCGTCTTTTTTTTGAAAAAGGTTTCTTTATTGAGTATCTCAGCTAATAGCTGATTAATGACACATCCACTTTTTGCCCATTCACCACAATTATCATAAGCTAGGTCTTTATGTAAACTGATCCAATAATCACTTAACGTGTTACCTGGACCTGTATCGAATCCTAAGATTTTTTCGTTTGGGTTCGACGGAAGGTAAGTGACGTTAGCAATGCCGCCTATATTAATAACCGCTCTATCAGTTGTTGCTGATGAAAATACCGACTGATGAAATGCTGGCGCCAGTGGCGCACCCTGCCCACCGAGTGCAATATCAATACCCCTGAAGTCGGCAACAGTGGTGATGCCCGTTTCAATAGCAAGCGTATTCGGGTCGCCCGTCTGAAGAGTGTAGGGGAATGTTGCATTAGGACAGTGCCGAATCGTTTGACCATGGTTACCAATGGCCAATATTTGGGTATGCTTAAGATTTGCCCGTTTAATCGATTCATTCACGACAGTGGCATAGATATGGCCAAGCTCAATATTGAGTTGACATAGAGAGTCTATGCTTGATGTCTCATCGAAGGTTATGTTTCTAATGCGTGATTTCATTGACGCTGGGTATGGAAGAGTGTCACTCAGCAATATCCGGGGTGGTTTGACGCTAAAATCAACAATGGCAATATCAATTCCATCAAGACTCGTTCCGGACATCAGTCCGATGTAATATTCCGGTGGCCTTGTGACGACCATTATTTTAAATTGGTAGCTAAAGCATTACCATTTCCCATGACCTGCAGCATAGTTAGATAAACTTGGGTGTTTTCCTTGAAATGATCTAAATAAGACGGATGAACTGGTTTTGCTTCTGGCAGCTTGACTGTGAGTGGGTTCCGGTGAACCCCATCAACTCGAAATTCGTAATGAAGATGCGGGCCAGTAGCGAGTCCTGTGCTACCGACATAGCCTATTACTTGACCTTGCTTTACTTTTTTTCCAACCCGTATGCCCTTCGCATAGCCGTTTAAGTGACCGTAAACAGTTTTATAGCGGCCGCCATGCTGGATGAATATGGCTTTGCCATAGCCGCCTTTTCTACTGGCCAATACGATTTTCCCATCGCCAGAGGCGCGTATTGGAGTGCCTCTGGAGGCCGCATAATCAACACCTTTGTGAGATCTCCATTTAGATAAAACAGGGTGCCAGCGTTTTAAACTAAACTTAGAGCTGATACGAGCAAATTTTACCGGGCTTCGCAAGAATGCTTTGCGCATACTTTTACCGTCTTCATTATAGTAATCTCCATCACCTTTTGGGTTAATGTAATAAACCGCTTTATAAAGCTTACGTTTATTAATGAACTCTGCGGCTAAAATCTGGCCGCTCTTTATTTTGACGCCCTCTTTATAAAGCTCGTTATAAACAACACTAAATTGATCTCCCTGACGGATATCAAGAGAAAAATCAATATCCCAACCAAAAATATTGGCCAGATCCATAATGACACTGTCAGGTATATCACCTGCCGCCGCAGCCTCAAACAGCGAACTTTTAATCACGCCTTGTCTGAATACAGGCAACGCATCCAGTTTGTAATTGAGTATTTTACTGCTGAAGGATAGGTTCTGATTGAGGCTGATTTCTAAAGTCTTTGTAATGTCATAGATATACTTCATTTGCTGAAGGGATTGCTCGTCGTCTAGCAATAGGTGAATTTTTTGGCCTGGTTTAATGTATTTAAGGGCTTTCGTATTGTCATTGAGGGTGGCTACATTGTGAGTTGTTGTTGCAGATAGGCCATTATCTGAAAATATAGAGGCTAGTGTATCGCCTGATTTAATAGTTATGATTTTCCAATCATCAGTTTTAAGGGACGTTTTAGTTTTAACTACATTACCAATAGGTTTTAAACTGGCAACTTTCAACGATAGGACTTCTTCAGTTACGATATCTTTTTTGGCTTTGGAAATTTCATTAACTGGATTAAAGTCCGGTAGCGTGAGCTTATAGTGTAATTGTTGCAACTTGGAGGTAGAATTCGCAGTCTCAGCTAGGGTTATAGGTTCCCAGTTTGATGCGCTGAACCCGAATAAAGTGATCACGGCAGAAGCCACGACTAATTTAAACAGTAATTTAATTTTTAATTTGGGCTTAAAACCCAACAAAAATGGTCGTCGGTTCTTAGAGGTAATGCTTGATTTAAGGTCAAGATCTTGAAAACTCATTAGGTATATGGCGTAAGCTATTGGTTAAATTGAAAATATGTACAAACAATACAATCTTGAAAGAGATATAACATGATTTCTGTCGAAGATGCAATGCAGCAAATCAAAAGAGGGTCCGATGAGATATTAGTCGAGTCTGAATTACGTACCAAATTATTACGGGGGAAACCACTTAATATCAAGGCAGGATTTGATCCAACAGCGCCTGATCTACACTTAGGTCATACGGTTCTGTTGAATAAAATGCGTCAGTTTCAAAAGCTAGGTCATCACGTAATGTTCTTGATAGGTGACTTCACCGGCATGATTGGTGATCCAACTGGAAAGTCGGTTACTCGCCCGGCATTGACATCAGAAGCAGTGGAACAAAATGCTATGTCCTACAAGGAACAGGTTTTCAAGATTCTTGATCCAGATTTGACGGAAATCTGTTTTAACTCAACTTGGCATGGTGAAATGTCTTCAGCAGACATGATAAAGCTTGCTTCACGACATACCGTTGCACGCATGTTAGAGCGCGATGATTTTTCAAAACGATTTAAAGGTAATCAACCGATTTCAATACATGAGTTTTTGTACCCTTTGGTGCAGGGCTACGACTCGGTAGTGATGAAAGCGGATGTAGAATTAGGAGGAACGGATCAAAAGTTTAACTTATTGGTCGGTCGAGAGCTTCAACGGTCTGAGGGGTTTGAGCCTCAAATAACATTAACAATGCCAATACTCGAGGGCTTAGACGGTGTTCAAAAAATGTCAAAGTCTCTTAAAAATTATATTGGTGTTAACGACTCACCAAACGACATGTTTGGAAAGCTCATGTCTATAAGTGATGATTTAATGTGGCGTTATTTCGAACTGCTCAGTTTCAAACCAATGACAGATATAAACGGCTATAAAAAAGATGTAGAAGAGGGGAAAAATCCAAGAGACGTCAAATTTTTGTTGGCAGAGGAAATTATAGCTAGATTCCACAACACGTCATCCGCAACAAAAGCCCGTGAGGATTTCATTGCACGATTCGCGAAGGGTGCGACACCCGATGAAATGCCAGAGATTACTATAGAAGGTGGTCCTATTGGAGTTGCAGCAATGTTGAAACAGGCTGGGTTGACAATAAGTACATCCGATAGCTTTCGTATGATTCAGCAGGGTGCGGTCAAGCTTGATGGGGTTAAGGTGGAAGATAAGAAAATCACATTAGAGCCTGGCGTTGTAATAGTGGCTCAGGTTGGAAAGCGCAAGTTTGCACGTATTTCGGTGAAATAATTAAGCCCTAGCAAGCCTTGTGTTTACGTTTGCAGCGACTACAAGGTAATTAAATATTAAAAGGGCTTAATTGGGCTTGACGAGATACTAAAACTGCCTATAATGCGCGCCTCGCTAGTGAGCAGTCAGGTTGAAAAGCTGGAATGTAACGTTAATTAGTGAGAATTAAAAAGACGTTAAAAATGGTTTAGAAATTAACTAATTAAATCTAAATTAGAGTTGACGGGATGGAAAAAGCGCTTATAATGCGCGCCTCGCTGAAGAGAACAAGTCATCAACATTGGCTTGGTAAATTAGCGAAAAAGCCTTTAAACAGGCCGATCGACCGGTGTTCCCGGACGATAAAGATCTTCAATAATTGATTAGGTAATTTGTGTGGGCACTCATGTGATGATGGTAATGTATCATTATGAATTGAGTGACCACGATGAAAGTCTGACTTCGGTCGGAAAATAGTCATGGAAATTCTCTTCGAAAAAGTTACATGGATCTATCCATAAATAGAATTAGTAGTATTAAACTGAAGAGTTTGATCCTGGCTCAGATTGAACGCTGGCGGTATGCTTAACACATGCAAGTCGAACGGTAACATGGGAGCTTGCTCCTGATGACGAGTGGCGGACGGGTGCGTAACGCGTGGGAATCTACCTTGTAGTGGGGGATAGCCCGGAGAAATCCGGATTAACACCGCATAATCTCTACGGAGGAAAAGGGGCCTCTCCTTGGAAGCTCTTGCTATTAGATGAGCCCGCGTTAGATTAGCTAGTTGGTGAGGTAATGGCTCACCAAGGCAACGATCTATAGCTGGTTTGAGAGGATGATCAGCCACACTGGGACTGAGACACGGCCCAGACTC
>CAJXUC010000021.1 GCA_913061315.1 uncultured Gammaproteobacteria bacterium
GTATGTCACTATGGGCTGCTGAGCGAATAGTCAGTCAAGCTGAGTCTGACTACTGTTTCCCTAGATACGCCTCCAGTGATAAGTGTAAAAGTAACTCAGCAAGCTCAGCTATAAATAAATGGATTAAAACACTTGTGGGGTCAGATGCAGTTATTCATGGTCTTCGGCACAGTTTCAGGGATAGGTTGAGAGCAACAGAAGCACCAACGGAAGTAATAGATCAGTTAGGTGGATGGAGTCTTAAGACTGTGGGTCAAGGTTATGGAGACGGTTACCAGCTCGACCTTCTGAGTAGCTGGATGCAGAAGATTGCAGCTAAGCGCCAGTTGTCTACCCTACCTGTGTGATCGTGAGAAATCACAAGGAATACAAAGGGTTACGGATGTAAATGGTGCCCAGGGGCGGAATCGAACCACCGACACGAGGATTTTCAGTCCTCTGCTCTACCGACTGAGCTACCTGGGCATATAGATTGGAAGGCGTATTAGATAGATGAGCGGGCTTCCAGTCAAGTCTAAAAGCGATTTTTTCTAACTTGCTTAGAATATTCTCTGGTCATGGATTAGTTGGCGCCAAAAAATCATACAACAGGGTGTTAAACAAAGCAGGTTTTTCTAGGTGTACTGCGTGCGAACATCCAGGTATAACGGCTAAGTTGGATGTTTTAATGTCCCTCCATAACATTTCTGTTTGTTGCCACTGATAGGCTCGGTCTCCGTCGCCCCACAACACGAGGGTCGGGGACTTTATTCTGGCGAGTGACAGTACGCCGGACCAGTTTTCCATGGCTGACAAACAGCTTAGTGCGGCCTGTTGTTGCGCCATTAGGGCTATTGCTGCACAGTCTTCATAGCCGGCTGAACTTTCTCCGTTAAGAAACCAAGTGGCGGCTATTCGACGCCCTGTCGCCTGGACGCCATCTTGCTTTAAGCGACGGCGTGATTCCTCGATGGTTTCAAAACGTCCAGGGAGCTTGCCAATGGAGCCCGTACCGTAGAGTACTAATTTGTCGACTCTTTCTGGCGCTATAGCGATCATTTCTTGAACAATCATGCCTCCCATGGAATGGCCCACCAGATGGAACCGATCCACATCGGCTTTGCCTAGTTCGTCGAGGACGTATTGTGCCATCCCGTTAATGGTTTCAGGTGCTTCCATTTGATCGTTTAAGCCAAACCCTGGTAAATCTGGGGTGATGACATTAAAGTCGTCTGAGAGCGCCTTGACTTGCTCTGACCACTGCGGACTGCCGCCTAAATAACCGTGCACAAAGACGAGTGTTTTCATTTCAGTTTCTGGGACGGAATCATGACGAAATCCTCAAGCGAAAATTGATCAGAGTCAGCGTTTGTGCTTCCATTTTATTTGCTGTTACCTTGCACAATACGATCTAGGATCATTGCGCAGAATAAAATAGCAAACCCTGCCAATATGCCTTGGCCAACGTTGGCATATTGCAAGGCTTCGAGTACATCTTCACCCAAACCTTTAGCACCGATTAACGATGCAACTACGACCATGGCCAAGCTGAGCATGATAGTTTGATTGATGCCGGCCCGAATCGATGGGCTAGCCAACGGTAGGTCGACTCGTGTCAGCAAGTACCATTTGCTGCCACCAAAAGCGATAGCGGCCTCACGGACATGCTCAGGTACACCGCGCAGACCCAACACCGTTAAACGGACGACGGGAGTGCCGCCAAATATCATTGTGGTGACCACAGCGGCTGGCTTGCCTGTGCCAAAGAATGCAATGACTGGAATCATAAATACGAAGGCAGGCATGGTTTGCATGAAATCCATAATCGGACGAATAAAAGCATAAAACCGAACGCGTCGAGCACAATACATGCCTAGAGGTATACCGATGATGATCGACAAACACGCTGCGGTGCCCAGTAATGCTAAGGTGGTCATGGCTTTTTCCCAAAAGCCAAGCAGTCCCATGTAGGACAAGAATGCACCAGAGTAGATGGCAGCAGTCAAGCCAGCCGATAACCAGGTCAATAGGATAATAAAGCTCGCTATGACCATCCAAGGAGTTTCTACAAAGATTACTTCTAGACCATCTAGCATGAGACGAATGCCATAACTAATGGCATCAAAAAAAGCATCGCCATTGGCGACTGCCAAAACAAAGAATTTTTCTACCCAGGCTATGCTACTGAGCCTTATTTCGGGCTTTGTTGGAAAATCGATCAGCCACGGAAAGACGCCTGGAAAACTATAGTGGGTGACTGTCGCGACTACAATTATCACTACAAAAAAGGCACCGAGCAGGATGTGCTTGAGAGCCATTCCTGAGACGATTTTTGAATCTGACAGCCAATCAGAAAATCGTTTTTCAAGTAACGTATTAGCAATGACCGCTTGAACCACTTTAATGACGAGTAAGGCGACAATACCACCACCAGCAATCCAGATGCCCGTGCCTTCAAGCTGCTCAGCCTCAAGGCGAATGCCACCAATGGCATTTTCTAGGGATTCGACAGTTCGTTGATAAACATCGATTTTATCGGTGTTGTTTTCGATTGCCGACTCAAGTTGTTGCCGACGCAAGTCTAACGTGCCCTCTATTTGAGCAATACGCTGCCAAGCTTCGGTCGATAAATCACCAAAAAAACCCCGAACTATTTGGACAATGGCAAAGGTCTCTAAGATCAAAAAAGGCAGACCCCAATGCCACAGGCTTCGAGCTGCAAACCAGATAGAACCCAATAAACCAGCCCAAAGATTGAAGGTAAAGGTGAAATCTGCCGCATTGCCAATTTTGGCAAACTGTTTACGGTAATAGTCAGGATTGGTCCTCACAAATCTTTTAATCTGATCGTCTCGTTCGGCTGCGAATGGTTCTGACTTAGATTCAATATTTGGCTCTGTAACCGTTGGATTTAATGCTGATGGTTTCATGTCACTCATGAGGTTTCTGCTCCCTCTACAACCGTTTGCAAAATATCGGGTCGCGTGATGACACCGACCTCTATACCGTTGTCTAGAACTACTATAGGCGCCTCATCATCAATAGACAGTTTGATGAGCTCACTTAACGACGCACTCTCATCTACTCTGGGCGCATCGCTGGGGGGCGGTCCTGCAACTGATAGAAACGCTTGTATTGGTTGCATGATAGTTCGAGCTCGTACGATTTTTAACCTAGAAATACCGGCGACAAAATCAGCAACGTAATCGTCTGCAGGATTCATTACGATATCTTCAGCGGTGCCAATTTGGACCACACGACCATCACGCATGATGGCAATTCGATCACCAATCCTGACCGCTTCGTCGAGGTCATGGGTGATAAAAATAGTGGTTTTTTTCATTACTGCAGACAGTTTGATAAATTCGTCTTGCAACTGTCGACGGATGAGTGGATCAAGGGCACTAAAGGGCTCATCCATGAGTAAAACTTCTGGGTCGGCGGCTAAGGCTCTGGCAAGCCCAACTCGCTGTTGCATGCCCCCTGATAATTCGTGAGCAAACTTGTTACCCCAGGCGTCTAACTCAACTGTTTTTAGCATATCTGCGGCAAGGCGCATTCTTTGATTTTTGTTGACCTTGCGGATTTCAAGCGGCATTGCAACATTGTCGAGCACCGAACGGTGCGGCAATAACGCAAAGTTTTGAAACACCATGCCTATTTTTCGATTGCGAAATTCTTGTAACGCCTTCGTTTCTAGCGCCATTACATCGGTACCATCGATTAAAATTTCACCCGCAGTTGGCTCTAGTAGTCGGTTGAAGTGTCGTACCAGTGTCGATTTTCCGCTGCCAGACAAACCCATGACACAAAAAATCTCGCCTTTCTTTACTTCAAAACTAACGTCTGCAACCCCTACTACGGCATTGTACTTCTCAAGCACTTGAGACTTGGTGAGACCTTCTTTCTTAATGGCTTGCAATGCCTCGTCAGCCTTGTCTCCAAATATCTTCCAGACATTTGAAATTTTCAAAACGGTTTCGTTTGATGACTCGTTTATTGTGTGAGACACGTTAGACTATTCCTAATGTTTTTGAAAAATTACTGAACCGAATCGACGCGTGTCGATCCGGCACAGAAACTAACAGTCTTTGTTACAGACCTAACCAAGCATCGACACGATCAGGGTTTTTACTAATCCATTCACTCGCAACTTCAGAGGCTTTTCGACCTTTGCCCGAAACTTCATAAGCAAAAGAACTAACGTCATCAGCGGTCAATGAGAACCGTTCGAAGAATTCAGCAATTGCTGGTGAACGAGCTTTTAATGACTTGGACCAAGCAATCTGAACATTTTTTAACGCATCCTTAGTGGCTACTTTTGAGTCAGCATACCAATCAGGTGAATCAGAAGGCTGAATCATTTTGTACTTCGTAGCATCAAACTTAGGCTCAGTCAGCATCGCTACGTCGAACATATACCAAACCGCATGGGGCTTGTAGCAATAGAATGCATAGCCTTCATTTTTAGCGATAGCATCTTTAATACGCGCTGTTTTGACGCTTTCTTCAGCACGAATAGGTTCGATGAAAGGCAATAAGCCGTAGTCACGAACTTTGACTTCGTTCACATTGGCAGAGGCCCAACCTGGCGCACCTATCCACATTTCGCCTTTACCATTACCGTCACTATCCATTTTTGCAGCAACGTCTGGGCGACCTAAATCAGCAATGTCAGTAATGCTATTCTCTTTACCAAAAGCTTCTGGCACACAAAACCCCTGATTGCCTTCATACGAGTGGGTACCGAGTTGAACTGTTCCCGCGCCATCAACGTATTTTTTTGTAAAGCTTTGCTGGTTTGGCAACCAGACATCTGGATGCACATCGATATCACCTTTGCCCTGGTGCATGCCTTGGAAGATTGTCGCATTGTTGCCAGGCACTAAATTTGCTTCACCACCGATACGCTCAACCACAACCGCTTGTAACAATGCGGCAATGGCTTGTGCGCCCGTCCAGGAGGGTGCACCAATATTCACCTTCTCTGCGCTCAAAGCGACTGTAGACGACAGCCCCAAAGCAACACCAAAAGCCAGTCTCAATAATGTTTTTTTCATAGTTAATTCCTCAATCATGGTTATTAATAGAGTTCTAGTTCTTTTTAATACTTTTTCATTGTCAGCTTAAACTAAAAGCTAAATGTACTACTTAGCGAATATCACTTGTTTTAATTTTTTCCGCCAATGCAAAATTAGACTAACTCTATTCCAAAACGGCAAAAAACCACAGCAGTTGTCAGGAGAATACCCTTCTGTCTTTGTGTATCATTACCTTATTAAAATTTAGAGTCGCGTTGTGGATATCAAACTACTTGAAGATTTCGTCTGCTTAGCAACACTGCAAAACTTTACAGCAGCTTCCCGTGAGCGCTGTATTACACAATCCGCTTTGAGTCGGCGTATTAAGACGTTAGAGAAGTGGCTGGGTACCGAACTAGTCAAACGTGACAGCAATAGCTTTAACTTAACGCCACAGGGACGCATATTTGTCCCCGAGGCTAAACTTATTTTACGTCGCCTTTATAATGCTCGCGAATCAGCGCAGGCATCTGCAGCTAATGACCAAATAGAAATATCAGTGGCGGCTCAAAACTCAATCGCTCAAACGTTTTTTTTACACTGGGCAAAACGCCTTGAACCTCGCTTAGGTAAGACTTATATCCGGCTTATTTCTGAAAAGCTTACCGATTGTATCGACTTACTTAATCAGGGGCATGTTAACTATCTTTTTTGTTACGCTAACGAATCCTACAGCCTGCCAATAGATAAAAATAAATTTACTTACACGACTATTGGAAAGGAGTTACTCATTCCAGTTACCGTGCCTAACTTGGACAAAAAACCGTTATTCAGTCTTCCCGGCAACGCAGAAGAACCCATACCATTTGTTGCCTATGCCCATGAGTCTCTGTTTGGTAAGGTGGTCGATCAATTCATTAGAAATAAGGCCCATCAATGTTTTTTATCTCGTCGTTATGAAAATGCCTATTCTCATATGCTCAAGTCGATGGTAAGGGAGTCGTTAGGCCTTGCTTGGTTGCCCCAGTCTTCGATTACTTATGAGCTGGAACATGGGCTGCTTTGTCGTGCGGGTGATGAGCATTGGGATATCGAATTCGACATCCGTTTGTATTACCATCATGTGGCAGCGTCCAGCACTGAAATAGCCGTGTTAGAAGCGTCCTTGGAGATGGCTAAAGAATTCGCCAGTTGAAATTTGGTTTTGACAAGCCACATTTTTATGCCTATTTTCAATAACCGTTTTTAAGATTAGACCTGAGACCTCTCACTTGCTGTGATTGAATATTGCTCTCACACCATAACCTTGGGCCCATTATATTGAGGTTTAAAAAATATCTATATTGGCTGTGATTGTGCAACGAAGAAGCCTCTGGGTAAGTAATCACCCATAACTCGCCTGAGTTGTTACAGAAAAGATACTGTAGGGGCGATAGCCAGGACTGTTCGCCAGATCAAAACAAGCGCTTCAATAGGCCTAGGCAACTTTTAAGTTACCGATGTAATTAAGATTCTAGTGATTGGCCTATTGGTTATCAATTAGCGGACACATAATTTTAGCGCCAATAGTTTACTTACAGGCGTCGGTAAACCATAGTTAGGGATTGCCCGTTGGTCGATAAACTTAAAATCAGTCGTATCGGACACCCTTGCTGGCAAATGATCTAGCGCAATAATTGCAACTGATATATCCAGACTAAAGTGGGTGAATTGATGACGTAGTAAATCTGACTTTATTTCTTTTGGTGCCGTGGTATACCCTAAATTTTGGTTTTGCCATTCACTTAAATCTTGGTCTGACTCAACTTCTGGCAAGGACCACAAGCCCCCCCAAATCCCAACGGGTGGCCGACGATATAACAGCAGCTGGTTTTCATAGTAATGCAATAACATCAAAGTTTGTTTTTTGGGTTTTACTTTTTTATTAGGCTTTTTCCCGGGGTAAAGATACTGCGTGTCATTACTAAAGCTATCGCAGCTTTGAGTCAGTGGACAGTTTTCACAATCAGGTTTTGACTTTGTACACACCAGTGCACCAAGGTCCATCATGGCTTGGTTGTAATCATCCGCTTTTGTCTTAGGCGTTAATTGCTCAGTTATTTGCCAGAGCTCAGCCATGGTTTTGGCTGTTCCATACCAACCTTCCACTTGATAACAACGAGCCAAAACTCGTTTAACATTACCATCCAGTATCGGCCAACTTTGGTTGCAAGCAAAGGTAAGAATGGCGCCTGCAGTAGAGCGCCCAATACCCGGTAGCGCCAGCACTTCAGACATTTCTAAAGGGAATTCGGACTGGTACTTATCGCGCATAATTTGCGCGGCGCAGTGTAAATTTCTTGCTCTGGCGTAGTAACCCAAACCTTGCCAATGCTGCAAAACGTGGTCAATGCTAGCATCAGCCAACGTTTGAATCGTTGGAAAACTTTTCAAAAACCTTTGGTAGTATGGAATGACTGTCGCTACCTGTGTCTGTTGCAACATGATTTCAGATAACCAAACTCGATAAGCGGTCTTATTGGATTGCCAAGGCAATTGTGTTCGACCATGAAGATCGAACCACTTAAGAACCGAGCTAGAAAAATCTGCTTTTTGTTTATTCGAAAAACAGTTCATTTAGTTAAACAAACTGTTCAATAATTTCTTTTTTGTTTCTTCACTTTTTGCCTTAATCTTTGCTTCTAGTAATTTTTTCTTGTTTTCAATTTCGCGCCTTTTGATTTTTTTTAACTTGGCTTTTTCTTTATCAATCTTTTTTTGTAGCGTCGCTTTCTGCAATACTATTGTGGCTTTTTGCTGGTCTAGCTTAGCTTTTAATTTAGCTTTTTCTTCATCGGCCCTTTTCTTTAGTGCCGCCTTCTTTTCATTTAACTGGGCTTTTAGCTTTGCTTTTAATGCTGCCGCTTTCTTTTTTAACATCTCATCTAATTGCACATCTATTTTGGGTTCAGCCAACGGGCCATCAATTCTAACTGGAATTAACAAGCCAGATAAGTCATCAGCTGCTCCACCGTCTTGCCCCTTAATAGTTCCAACGAGTTTGGCGTTCACTAGATAGTTCACAGTTTCGTTATTCAAATCAACTTGTCCCTCACCACTCACCCGTATTATTGGGGCTTGCAATTTAAGGTCGTTGCTAATGAAAACACCTTTTTTAATCAATCCACTTAATTCGAGAGAAGAAAAGTCTGTTTGACTCTCCTGCATAGGCGGTTCTGAATCGCCTTTTAATTTAGCTTTTGCCTTATCAATTGAATGTCTAATATTAAAACCTTTTAACGCGCCATCTCTTAACCCAAGCGCTATGTCTCCATTGCTATTCTTTTTCAGCACACTCAACCATTCACCCTGCGTACTCAACGATACGTTAGCATTGAGCACACCATTAATACGGTCTTCACCATTAAGATCAGTTAATAACGCTCCAATTTGAACACCTTGAATTTTTTTATTCACACGGTACTTGGGTAATGCGCCATTGACGTCAAGACGCACCTGACCAGAGACGCTACCATCGTATAAATTCATCCTAATAGGATCAAGATTTACAATGCCAGCATCGGTTGAAATGCCGAGGTTAATATCATTCAAAAGTAAATTTTGCATTGTAAGTTGCTTCACCACTAGCTCACCATCAGCTTGAATAATACGAAGTAAATCCATTGGTAAAATAATTTTGACTGGTTCTTTGACTGCGTCTGGGATTACGTTTACCGAATTAGATTCTATCCCTGTTATTGACTCAGTTGCTGTTGTTGACTTTTTTGGGGTTACTGATGATGGATGCACAGGCGTCATACCTATAAGGGCGTCAATATCTAACTTATTTGATGCAAGTTTAAAGTTGATCACCGGTTGTGCAGTGTCACTAACAGTCACATTACCCTTTATGGTGTTGTCGTCGATCTTCAATACCAAGCCTTTTAACGAGACAGAACGTTTCTGTGGATTTAATTCGATTAATTCTGATGCAATACCAACTTGAATTTTACCCAAAGGCAGAGGTTCACCCGCCGCCGAGACATTCAAAACTAAATCAGTTAAGTTTAACCGCCCGTTATCAAACCAATATTGAATCTGAGTGGCGAGATCAATATCGGCGTTTATTTCACCTTTACTTTTCACCACAACCTGCATTTTTAAGTCAAAAGGTGCCTCTGGTGTAATGCGGCCTGTTTTAATTGTTAAATTTTGAACGAGGTATTCTGAACCTGCCTGTGCGTCTACCCATGACAATTCGGCGTTAGTGATATTCAGTCCACCAAAAGCGCCACTTATATTCATTGGCTCGCTCTTTACTTTGCTCTGATTGCTTGAACTGCTTCCCGATGATTTTGGTTCTGTTCTGAGTAATGGGGCGTTAGGTGATTGGGCGTCCTGAGGTTCTTTAAAATCATCCCAATTTGTAACCCCTTTATTATTATTCTGAAGGTTGATTTTAAGGCCATCGAGTATCAGTTCGTCAATCTCAGGGCTGAATGCAATGACTGAAGCAACATCGACACTTATGCTCACCTTATCGACCTTGATCATTGGCGTACTGCCAAAGCCAACTGCATTAGACAAACTTAATGCCCCAAGCTCCATACCCAGCGCTGGGTAAAATGTTAACTCAACATCACCATAAAACTGTAAGTCTCGCCCTGTGCTATCACGCACTATGTCACTCAAGTCCTGCTTATAATGATTTGCATCAAAAGTTGCTATAAAAATACCGGCGATGGCGACAACGAATATCACCGCAACACCAATGACAGTAAGACAAAGCTTAATTATTTTTTTAATAAGTCCTGACATAGTTTTTCCTTTTTAGGCCAGTTACCCTGATGAATACTTTAATAAGATAATTTTAAGTGATGTATAACAAACAACTAAGAAAGGAATTGTACAGGAAGTCGCTGGATATTCGAGTCTGGCTCAGCCATTGATATTATTGAAAATTTTCTTTTAAGGGGTGTCCTCTTGAGGCACGCCGTTTATAATGAGATGAATGGATCATGAATCAGGTATTGAATCAAAACAATGAAAGACAAATTAGAAGCATGGAAAGACGCCTTTTTAGATTGGAGAAATAACGCGAGTCACAGCGAGCGCTCAAAGGGCTGGCTAGTGTTTCCGATCGTTGTTTTTTTATTTCTTTTTGTTGTGCTTGGATATTACTGGAGTGGCGAACCTGATTCTTTTGATGTAGTGGTAGCAGCCTCCGAACGAGCACCAGAATCTAAGGCGTCCATCGTAACCGGCAGCTATACCACTAGTAGCGTTATTGTTGCTATGGAAACTCTTCTAAACAAACGGGGTGGCTATCTCAGTAATGACGTTCTGCCACCGTCTACTTTTCTAGATAACATTCCAAACTGGGAGTTTGGCGTATTGGTTCAGATCCGTGATATTGCCAGAGCCATGCGTAATGATTTCAGTCGATCACAATCACAGTCGACTGAAGATACAGATTTAATTGTTGCAGAGCCGCAATTTAATTTCGATAACAGTTCCTGGATACTCCCAGCGACAGAAGGCGAATATCAGGAAGGCGTTGATGCATTATATCGCTACCTAAACCGCCTGCAAAATCCAGCTAACCCTGAAGCACAGTTCTATGCGCGAGCAGATAACTTAAAAGATTGGCTTAGCCAAGTTTCTAAACGTCTGGGTAGCCTTTCGCAGCGACTCAGTGCCAGCGTTGGCCAAACCCGTTTTAATACCGATTTAGCGGGTGACGCAGAAGCCCAGCAATCCACTGAAACCAGTAAGCAATTTTCAGTGAAAACAGCTTGGTCAGAAATTGATGACGTATTCTATGAAACTCGTGGTGCCGCCTGGGCATTGATACATTTTCTAAAAGCAATCGAACAAGATTTTGAACCCGTACTTCAAAAGAAAAATGCACTCATTAGCCTTCGTCAAATCATTCGTGAACTCGAGGGCACGCAGGACGAGCTATGGAGCCCAATGATTATGAATGGCAGTGGCTTTGGTTTATTCGCCAATCATTCACTGGTAATGGCATCTTATATTTCACGCGCTAATTCAGCATTAATTGATTTGCGGAATCTGTTAGAGCAAGGTTGAATATCAGTTGAAACTTCACCCTGAAATGGCAGAGCCACGATATAAATGATCAACCAAAATTAATAGTTGGGAATACTGATTTTTTAAGAATGAGGTCGTAATATTTCGACCCCATTATTTTGTGTCACAACCGTCATAATGACGCTGACCGTTATAGCGTAATAATTTGGTCGGGCATGTTGCCTGATAAAGCAGAATATAGTTTTGGAAAGCAACCGATAACCGCGCCCTCTACTAAACCATCTTCGATTTCACGCTCTTCACAGCACTGGTCACAACCCATCAGCAACATACCTTTTGAATTAGCCAAGGCAGCGAGTCTTTCTCCGATAGGATTACCCTGTTGCAGAACGTAATTGTTGTCTTCAAAGAAAAACATACCGACAACTTCTACGCCGTGCGTGCCTTCTTCAAGCTGGGGCAGAATCATTTTTGCAAGTTTGAATGAAACTGAGTGACCCTGAGTTGAAAAAATATAAGCGACTTTCATGAATATTCCAATTTTTAGTTTATTAAAAGCGGCGATCAAGTTTAATTTAATCACGCAGAGCTAGTTTAACACGTAGCTGTAATCAACGCATGAAACCCGACACATTTCAGCAACATATTATAAGAGCGGCAGTATAAAAATAATTACTGTTTTTTTACTGTCCTTATTATCTCTTGGCTCTTAACACGGGTAATGGTTGGTAAATATCAGTATAAAACTGATCCAAAATAGAAAAATGATGGGCGCCTTTAATGGTTTCATTTTTCCCCTTAAATTCACTTCCCCATGCAGTTATTAATTGAGCAGACTGCTTTTTGTATTCATCACTTTCGTCGTCACCCACTAAGAGGTTCAACTCGATTAAATTCGATCGATGATGAAGGTTATCCAACAAAGGACTCACCTGTTGTGACGTTTGGGAAGTTAGCTGCAATGCCTGGTTAATCGACGTTGCTACCAAAGGTTGTAGATCATAAAGTCCACTTAATCCATTTAAACGTTGGAAGGGTGGCTGAAGAAAGCCATCTTGAGTCCAGTCGGTTGTGACTAACTTTGCGAGCAAATGAGCACCCGCTGAATGGCCTGTTATTTGTACTTGGCTGGTGTCACCGCCAAACGCTGAAGCGTTCGATAGAATCCAACGAGTCGCTTTTTGAATTTGAAATATTATTTCAGAGACTGTCACGAAGGGACATAACCCGTAGCTCACAATGATGGCACATTCACCTTTTTGATTAATGTGTTCGGCAATAAAACTAAACCAATCTTTACTCAGTGCCTGCCAATAGCCACCGTGCAAAAAAATATGAATGGGAGCTGATGCTGATTGGGTAGGAAAAATATCGAGTATTTCTCGCTCAGATTCACCATAACTCTGGTCTAAGTAACTTTTGGATTTACCACGATAGTTTGCACTTCGCAGAAACCAATCGGCTATATAATCAGCAAAGTCAGGCACAGCTAAACGATTGTTGTATTGTTGCTCTAGATAAGGATCAATTTCAGATTTCACTTCATACGCTCTGATGGTGGAATAATTTCAGCTGTTGATCACTTTATCCATGTGGTTCAAAATTCATTAGCTCAACATTAAATACCTTTTAATCGGCCGATTGACTTAAATTATTCGTTTATTAAGTGGTATAAAACTGCAGTGATTCGGTATTCTAAGTTTAGAATCAAAACTAGATTGCCACCTTGCCACCAAAATGCAATCGCGAAACAATGCATGGAGACACAATATTTATAATGCAGAATACTCTAACTGGATTACTGATAGCGGTAATATTAAGTGCCTGCGCCAATTATACTCCGGTGGTTAAACCATCTATAAACCCATACTACACGATACAACCCGGTGATAGTCTTGATTCGATAACGCTTTTACTTGAAATTTCGCCAACACTTTTAATCCGCATGAACCCCTCTATCGACCCCAATAAGTTAATACTCGGCTCTCGCCTTATTGTGCCTGACCGACAAGTAAAGAACCTAATTGATAGCCCAATCCCAATAGATTCATATATCTGGCCACTGTCCAAAGTCGAGGTTTCATCGTCTTTTGGATACCGGTCTGGTCGTTTACACACTGGTATTGATTTACGAGCCCCAAGAGATACGCCAATTAAAGCGTCGTCAAGTGGCAAGGTGATTTTTTCAGGGCAAAAAACAGGTTATGGTAAGATAATTATTATAGCTCATGCGGATGGTATTGAATCATCTTATGCTCATAACCACCGTAATCTAGTTACGGCTGGACAGGACATTATTAAAGGAGGCGTGATTGCAACCGTAGGCCAAACGGGCAATTCTACGGGTTATCATCTTCATTTTGAACTACGTCAGCGAGGGCAGGCTATTGATCCTAAACTGTATCTACCACCCTATGACTGATCGACATCTGGAAGTCCAATTTGGCAGACACCTACAAGTGTAGAAATCGATTAAAAAGCGACTATAGCTTTAAAAATTAGGATAAGAATGTGTCAACTCGCTTTGTGAATCAGTCTTTTTTCCAGTGACCTGACTTGCCACCCGATTTTTCAAGCAACCGAATATTGCCAATCACCATGCCACGATCAACCGCCTTACACATGTCATAAATTGTCAACAGTGCCACCTGAGCACCCGTCAATGCTTCCATCTCGACACCTGTCTGACCTTTCGTTTCAGTAGCAACGGTGCATTCAATTCGATTATTAGGCTCGTCAATTTCGAAGTCTACTGATACATGAGTGAGTGCTAGCGGATGACACAGTGGAATCAAGTCAGCTGTGCGCTTGGTTGCCATGATTCCAGCAATGCGCGAAATACCCAGGACATCACCCTTCTTATGATTGCCTTGCATAATGAGTGCCAGCGTGGCTGGGTTCATGCTGATATGGCCATTGACTACGGCACGTCGTGCAGTGCTGCTCTTCTCTCCAATATCAACCATATGGGCTTCGCCCGACTCGTTGAAATGCGTTAGTCCACTCATTTTTTTTCCTACTTGATGACCAGATACAGGGCTCGATTGCCTCGCTGAATATTCAGTATCATATCACCCTGGTGATTTTTAATGGTTTCCAGCGCCTGCTCGAAGGTTGGTATTAACTGTTGATTAATTGAGTACAAGATATCACTTTCTCTAATGCCTGCTCGCCATGCCGGTGAGTCAGCTTTTATTTCAATCACTTGGAGATAAGTCACCAGTCCATATTTCAAACTCGATTCACTCACCTGACCAATTTTAGCGCCAGCCAGCTTCTGAAGTAGATGCTTGCCTTCCAGCATGGCTACCTCAATTGGCTGAATGATGACCTCAAACTGCTTTTTTTCGCCCTGCCGATATAAAGTCACGTCCATTGATTGTCCCATACGCAATAGGCCAACCAAATTAATTATATCCTGAGAAGAACGGATGCTCTTATTGTTGGCTGATGTAATAATATCACCTATTTCTATACCTGCACTGTCGGCTGGGGAGCCACTTTCTATCTGCGTGACGATAAAACCACTCGTTAAAGACACACCAAACGCTTGTGCAAGTTCGGGGGTTAAGTCTTGACCTTCGGCACCCAGTCTACCGCGTTGCACCTGTCCAAATTCGACTAGTTGCAACATAATTTCATGTGCCATATTTATTGGAATAGCAAAGCCAATGCCGATACTACCTGACGATGCACCACCGCCATTTAAGATAGCCGTATTGATGCCAATTAGCTCACCTCGTAAGTTCACCAAAGCACCACCAGAATTGCCTACATTGATGGAGGCATCGGTTTGAATAAAGTCTTCGATAGATTTAAGCCCTAATCCAGATCGGCCTAATGCAGAAACAATCCCCGAAGTCACTGTCTGGCCTAGGCCGAAAGGATTACCAATCGCCACCACAAAATCACCGACCCTAAGCTGTCCTGAATCGGCTATCGGCAATTCGGTCAAGTTGTCGGCTTTCACTTGAATTACTGCCACATCGGTGTCCGCATCGCTGCCAATAATATCAGCTTGCATTTCTCGCCCATCTGTCAGCGTAACGGTAATTTCATAGGCATTTTTAATGACATGATTATTGGTCAGAATATAGCCGTTCTGAGCATCAACGATTACGCCAGAGCCCAAGCTTTGTGTCTCTCGTGTTCGCTCAACATCTGGCAAATTAAAAAACCGTTGAAAGAATGGGTCATTATAAAGAGGTGATTGGCGTCGTTGTTTAGTTTTACCACGGGTCGCTATATTAACGACTGCTGGCGTTGCCTTATCCAGCATGGGGGCTAGACTAGGCAACGCCTGACCACCCACGGCAACCGGTAGTCCTGCCAAGCCTAACGTAAGCCACGTCGACAAAAATAGTACTAGTAGTATTCTCCCCATTGCCTGCCTTAGCCTATCTAAAAAGAACGTGGATTAAAATCAAACTGCTTTTTCATATCACTGTAAAACTGCTGCGACTCTTCGTCATCTGCGGGAGGAGTTTGGATCATTACCTCGACCATTTGATCACCACCAGGCATGCCTTTGTCTTTCAACCGAATCTTTTGGCCTGATAGCATTCCAGCTTTTATTTTCAAACCAACTTCACCGTCCAATGTCGGCACTTTGAGACTGATGCCTTGTGCTGCTTCCCAAGGCGTTAATGGCAGTCTTAAGTTGATATTTTTGCCATCTAATTTATACATTCGGTGCGGTAGAATATTCATTTCCAAATAAAGGTCTCCTGATTCACCACCATGTGAGCTCTCATAGCCTTGCTTACTGAGACGAATTTTCTGCCCTGTTGAGACACCTTTAGGAATATTGATTTTAAGCTTCTTCAGTTCGGGACTCGACAACGTGTCATCCTTAGGTGATTTTTGACTGAACTGAATCGTTTTAGATCCCCCTAGGTAGGCTTCCTCAAGAGAAATACTGAGCTTTAAACTTTGGTCCTCACCTTTTGGCGGTGCCTGTCTTTGCCTGCCATGCCCCGCTTGCTGACCATTACCACCAAAAACCGATTCAAAAAAATCACTGAAATCCCCACCGTTAAAACCACCAGCACCCGCACTGCCATGACCGCCACCACCACTGAATTCATTACCATGTTTCCAGTCACTTCCAAATTGATCATAGGCCTGACGTTTTTCAGTATCTTTTAATACCTCATAAGCTTCGTTCACTTCCTTGAATTTCTCCTCAGCACTGGCTTCACTATTCACATCGGGATGATAGCGTCTGGCCTGTTTGCGATAAGCTTTTTTAATGTCTGGCGCAACAGCGTCACGTTCAACACCCAAAATTTGATAATAATCCTGATACTTCATATTTTTCTGATTGTCTCAAAATAGGCACGAGGCCTGTTATGTGCAGTAATGGTGTTAATAAGTAGGGCTAACGACTCAATTTTCAATCGTTATTATGGTTAATATTGTTCAGTCACCCTAATCAATACTATTACTATTGGTGTGCTCACTAATGGCTTCCGCTATCAATTCAATCGTGTCATGGTTCAAATCATTGTGAAGAGGCTCAAGCGCTGGCATCGACTTACTCACCTTACTTGATAACTGTTCAAATCTTTCAACTTTACCCTGCAAACCTTGCCGACCTACGATTGCCTTGAGCGTGTCATTGTAAGTATTTGAAGCCGTACTTAAATTGGCACCCAGTTTTTTCATCCGAATGGCGACTTCACAGACCTGATTAAATATATCACCGGCCTTCTCGCCAATTTCCCTCGCTTCTTTATTGCTGCGTTCAATCATCCACAAATTAGCGACTGTGCGCAAAATTGGAATCAAGGTGGTGTGCGACACCAAGACAATGTTTCGTTCATAACCATAGTTAAACAAATCTTTCTCAAACTTAAGCGCTTCAATATAAGCGGGTTCAATTGGCATGAACATCAGCACAAAACTAGGGCTACGCATACCTATCAGGTTAGTATAGTCCTTACCCGACAAATCATCGACATGTCGCTTCACAGAGTTTGCATGTTCGGTTAACGCAAGGGTTTCTGCTTCTGGTGTTTCTGCGGCAACAACACGGTCATAAGCGACCAGTGACACTTTGCTATCGATAATAATTTGCTTGCCACCAGGTACATTAACCAAGTAATCCGTTTGTTTCCGGTTACCTTCGGCATCTTTAAATGAGGATTGCTTTTCAAAGTGGGCGCCTGAAATAAGACCACTCATTTCTAAGGTGCGTTCCAATTGTGCTTCGCCCCAACCACCTCGTTTTTGAGAGTCACCTTTAAGTGCTGAAGTCAGGTTCTTGGCATCATCACCCATCTTCAAGCCAGCTTCTAGTACTTTTTTGATTTCGGCTTCAATCGCTGAATTACCTTTGATTGAATCACTGTGAACCTCGTTGACCCGTTTCTGGAAACCTTCGATCTGATCACGAAATGGTTTCAATAAGTTTTCGATAGAGGTTTGGCTATTGAGATTAAACGTTTTGGCTTTTTCGTCGAGAATTTTACCCGCAAGATTTTCAAATTCGACCTCGAGCTGTCTCTTATTTTCTTCAAATTGAGCCAGTTTTTGATCGCTTAATGCCTTTTCTTTCTGCAAATCACCGTCCAATTTCAGACTGTTTTTTTCAGATTCACTGAGGCGCTGCAGAGACTCTTTTAACTGTATCTGCTCGGTTTCGAGGCCTTGCTTTAATGCCTGATTTAATTGTTGTAACTGAGCTTCGCGTTGCTTTGTTAGCGCCAGCTCAGTTTCAAGTTGATGATGGGATACTATTAGAGCCTCATTTTGTAACGTTGCTTTTTTTTGGAGAGCTCGAGACCGTCCTGTAAGATAAATCAAAAGCGTAGCTATTATCGCTATTGCCGTGATTAAAAAGTTATAAGGTTCGATAGCTTCCATAGTAATAAGATAATTTTAATATAATCTTATTATAACACCTTCCATCAACAATCGATGACCTTAGCCGAGTTTCAATATTAACTAAGATTACCCAAGTTTAGTTAATATTACGCCTTTATAAATACTGACAGTCAACATAAGCCAACCTAGAATAAAAGCACAGCCTCCCAACGGCGTGACAGTGACTAACCATTTGACGTTGCTGACCGCTAACAAGTAAAGCGAACCACTAAATAGGATAATGCCCAGAACAAAAAAGAAGGCGGCCCAGTGGAGTAATTTTTCTGAAAATTGCGATTGGCTTGCCATCACCCCCACTAATAGTAATGCAATGGCATGATACATTTGGTATTTAGCCGCCGTTTCGATTAAACCTAGCGCATAGCTGTCCAACACCTGCTTTAAACCATGTGCGGCAAATGCACCAATCAGCACTGAACACATCGCGAATAGGGCACCCACGATCAATATTTTTTGTTGTGTCTTATTCAATAGAATTAGATCGATGCGAATGTCTAGACCTTGGCCCGACGCCGACCTCGTTTGCGATCCTTCACGCCATCACCCTCTATCTTTGCTTTCGCTTTCAGCGGTGGCAGGGTTACAATTTTTGATAGCTCTAGATAAGGATCCGTTTTATGCGGTAAGGCCATTGCTTCAATGAAGTATTCCTGAAACTTAGGCTCAAGGGCGGTTTCTATCTTTTCTACCTTAGGTAAAATTTCACCAATTTCGAGACGTGATGGAAAGTTTAATAGTGCGATACGCGCACCTGTACCCGCAGCGTTACCAACAGAACCAACCTTGTCTATGGCACAATCAGGGATGAGACCTAGCACCATCGCATACTTAACATCGATATGACTTCCAAAGGCACCCGCTAGACCGATCCTGTCGATTTTGCTAATACCCATATAGTCGAGCAATAAACGAATACCCGCGTGCAATGCCGCCTTGGCCAATTGAATCGCTCGAATATCAGTTTGCGTGATGCACAATGTTTTATCACCATCATGTAGAACGTAGGAATAAGTTCTTCCATCAAGAATGACACGGCTATTGTCTTTGCCATCAACCAAGCCAATCACGCCATCCTGATCGATAATGCCAGCCAGATACATTTCGGCAACGACTTCTATAATGCCTGAACCACACACACCACTAACACCCACCTTGGCACTTTTTTCAGCGAATTCAGGATCGTCTGACCAAACGTCGCAGCCGATGACTCGAAATCGTGGTTCAAGTGTTTCTGGATTGATACGTACGCGCTCAACTGCACCTGGTGCTGCACGTTGTCCGCTTGTTATTTGCGCACCTTCAAATGCAGGTCCGGTTGGGCTTGAAGCGGCGAGCAATCGATTCCGATTACCCAAGACAATTTCAGCATTTGTACCGACATCAACCAGTAACACGTATTCTTCTGATAGATCTGGTCGTTCAGATAATATAACACCTGCTGTGTCAGCTCCGATGTGGCCTGCAATGCAGGGTAAAATACAAACGCGAGCTTCTGAATGTAAATTGAGATCGATATCAGCAGCACGCAGAATCGTAGTTTGATCAGTAGCCAGCGTAAAAGGCGCTGTTCCTAATGGAGTCGGGTCAATCCCAAGAAAAAGATGATGCATAATCGGGTTAGCAACAACGACCAAGTCAAGAATTTCATCGAGTTGGATACCCGCTGATTTCGCTGCTCGACTGGCGAGTTGGTTAAAGGCTTCACGAACCACTTTGGTCATTGCCAGGTCGCCGCCTTCATTCATCATCACGTAGGAGACGCGACTCATTAAATCTTCACCAAAACGAATTTGTGGATTCATGGCAGCGGCGGTGGCGATCACTTCGCCAGTATTCATATCACATAGTTGCGCAGCTATGGTGGTAGAGCCAAGGTCAATGGCAAGACCATAAACTACTTTTTTCACTGACGGCCATATGCCGATAATTTGTTGGTGCTGGTATACCGCCGCGGTGACTTGCCGATCGGATTTATCCAGTGCTTTTTGGAGCAGTCTTAGCTGTGACAATTCACATTCCAAGATTGGCAATCCAAAATCATTTGCTAATGCATTTTGCAAACGTCGTTTGTCGGAGATGGGTGCATGCATATCCGGCTCGGGTAGAGTGACGGTATAAAGACGCAACGCTGGTTGAACTTGAATGTCATAAGCAGTAACGTCCTTGGTGATGTGTTGCTTATGTTGCTGACTGTCTTCTGGCACATCGACCACTAGGTCACCCAGAATTCGCGCATTACAACCAAGCCGTTTTCCATCTTTCAGACGGTTCTTACTTTGAAGGTATTGCTCTGTTTCAGTCAGCTCAGAAAGGTGCTCAGCTCGCGAAATAATGCCGTGCTTAGAAAACTCACCTTCCTGTGGCAATACCTGACAGCGACGGCATTTACCCTGCCCACCACATATAGAGTCAAGATCAACACCAAAACGTTGAGCGGCCTGTAAAACCGTTGTGCCTGCCTGAACTTGCCCACGCAACCCGGAGGGCATGAATAATACACTGACTTCTTTTTCACTCATGCATCGTTACCTATGATATCCGCTTTTTAACAGTCTACCTTTAGCCGCGGTTTCTTCGGCCTCTGCGGCCTGAACCACGCACAACGGCACCTTCGGCTGGTGGTTCACGAAATTGCTTGATCCAACGAGTACAGTCTGGATCTTTACCCATCATTACGTCAGCACCAAGGCTCGCACTAATGACTTCTGCATGCAGTGGATTTGTAATGGCTGAGGTCATACCCGCCTGAATAGCCATACTAATAAATGCACCATTGAATCCGTTGCGGTTGGGTAAGCCAAAGCTAACGTTTGATGCGCCACAAGTGGTGTTTACTTTCAGCTCCGTACGCAAACGGTGAATGAGTTTTAAAACCTCTCTTCCCGCAGAGTTAATAGCGCCAATGGGCATTACTAACGGGTCAACAACCACGTCACAGGCAGGGATACCATAATCAGCAGCGCGCTCTACAATTTTTTTGGCAATTTTAAAACGTTCATCAATGTCCTCTGAAATACCCGTTTCATCATTTGAAATGGCGACAACCGCAGCGCCGTATTTTTTAATTAGCGGCAATACACGATCAAGGCTTTCATCTTCACCTGTTACCGAGTTTACCAACGCCTTGCCCTGATAAACTGCCAGGCCAGCCTCTAGTGCATCAATAATTGACGAGTCAATACTTAACGGTACATCAGTCAAGCTTTGAACCAACTGGATTGATTCTGCCAGAATACGAGGTTCGTCAGCCAGTGGAATTCCAGCGTTAACGTCGAGCATGTGTGCTCCAGCCGCAACTTGAGCCAAGGTATCCGATTCAACCCGGCTGTAATCACCATTTTTCATTTCTTCAGCCATTATTTTACGGCCAGTTGGGTTGATTCGTTCGCCAATAATTACAAATGGGCGATCGAATCCGATGACTAATTCTTTTGTGGCTGAGCTAAGGACCGTCTCGGTCATTGGGTATTCCTCAATAAGTGTTGGATGTCTATTTACGTGGGTCTAGAAACTAGGTAGTTGTTCCTTGTGTTTTTTTACCTTTACTTCATTCAATACCCGGATACCAAGGTTTACGATCACCCAGTACTCCTGATTTTTTAATGATGTCGGCAACGGCTGCCTCTTGGCGATAAGCCATGACATGGACACCGCTGACACCTTCAATTTCATGCAATTGTTGGATTAATTCAATACAGATTTTCTGACCTTCAAGCTTTTGGTTCTCTGACCCTGCAAGTCGATCAACAACCACATCTGGGATATCAATACCCGGAACATTAGTTCGTATCCAGTTAGCTGTTCTGGCTGATGCCAATGGTCCTACGCCAGCCAAAATGAAACATTTATCAACCAAACCTAGGTCTCTCGACTTAGCCATAAAGGTCTTAAACTGAGCAATGTCATAAATGTATTGCGTTTGAATGAAATCAGCACCGGCAGCGATCTTTTTAGCTAAACGATCAGGCCGATAGTGAATTGGAGGTGCGGTCGGATTAGAGGCCGCACCGAGAAAAACTTGGGGTGCAGACGTTATTTTTCGACCACTTAAAAACTTTGATTTATCGCGCATACCTCGAATAATTTCGAGCAGAGACATACTGTCTAAATCAAACACTGGCTTTGCTTCTGGGTGATCACCTACTTGAACACCATCACCACTCAGGCAGAGCATATTGCTAACACCCATAGCCGCAGCACCAAGCACGTCACCTTGAATTGCAATTCTATTTTTATCACGACATGAAATTTGCATAATGGGTGAATAACCCACGTTAGCCAATGTTGCACACATCGCAACGCTTGACATATGGCAATGTGCACCCGAACCATCGGTCGCATTCATGCCATCAACAAAGCCATCGAATAATCGTGCCTGCTCGTAAACGTCAGTCGCTAAAGATGAATCTAATGGCGCCAGCTCGGCAGTGACTGCAAAATGACCTTCTCTTAAGACCTGTTCAAAACGACCACAGGATAGATGGTCATCCTTTTGAGGCAAAGGATTCCCTGGATGAATCTTGTCATGATCCAGCATAATTAAACCTCTCCAGCTTGGTCAAGCAAAGCTTTAGCTGCGGCATTTTCACGGGATACACGTAACCAAGAAGAACTGCCCTTCAAGCTAAAGTCGACGGCAACCTGAACCTGCCGGATAGCGTTTGAATCTTCCATCAAGGCACTGCCACGCCAAGCTTCAACCCAAACGCAACGCATTTCAGGTTTCACTTCGCAGTGGCCATCTAGACGTACACCACCACAAGGACCATTGCGTAAATTTTTGGGACAGTTCATTGGACATGACAGGCCGGTCGAACTGAGTGCACATTGGCCACACATTTGGCAATCAAACAGAAAGCCTTTAACGGCATGCTCGATAACCCGTACTGGCTTTTCCAATCGGTCATATCCGATCGCTTTAAAGACAGGGTGCAGCTTGAATAAAGCCAATTCGAATAGGTTGTAAAATTTCCCTAAATGCTTGGAATTAGTTACTGACCATTGACGTACTGAGTACACTGCTTCATCTCCGAACTGTATAATTGGCTTAATTGATTAAGATCAGCGGTCCAATACTGCTGATTGATATCTCCTAACAACGATTATTTTACCTGTCTAACCCGATCTGCATGGCCTTTTGCATTGATGCATCCAGCGCGGGCAACATTGCTCCCGTGCCGGTAAAAAGCCGTTCATAACGCAAGCCAAGCTGCGCTGCAGCTAACCTCGCTACTTCATTCAATTGATCTGAGTCAGTTTGTGCCAGATACACCAATCGTGTGTAATTACCAAAGTACATTGGCAGTAATTCTGGATGCTTATCTAGTGCCAGCGTGCCAATCACTAAACGTTGAAAATGTTGCGCCAAAAAGTCTGTGAGATAAAAGGTTCCAGGTTCTTCATCTTGCAATCTAGCGTAAGTTTCTTCTCCCGCTAAAAAGTCATAACAATGGGCACCCGGCAAACGACTCACTCCACGAGCTTCCAGCACCTTATCTAATTCGCCACTGGTACCACAATCACCATAGGCCACAAAAATTTGATCATAGGTATCAACGGCAGCGTCAATCTTTTCTGCCACAGCTTGTGGGATTTTTTCGGGCGTAACATGTAAGTCAGCGGTGATGCTTTGGAGGTCCATCTGCGACCACTGACCCAACTTTTTAATGGCATTAACTTCACGCGCAACCGCGGCACAAGTTATTACTAGGACTGAGGCGGTTTTATCCATTTTAGATCGGCACCAGAATCCTTTACGCTAACTTAGCGCGCGCGAAATTCTGCCACAAGTTGTTTCGCTGTTTCAGAAGCAACCGCAGCATCACGACAATAAGCGTCAGCACCAACGGCATCACCAAATTCTTGATTCAATGGCGCACCACCGACTAATATAATGTAATCGTCACGAATACCTTTTTCTTTCATCGTATCAATAACAACTTTCATGTAGGGCATAGTGGTTGTCAACAAAGCAGACATGCCAAGTATCTCAGGTTTATGCTCTTCTAGAGCTTCTAAGTATCTTTCAACTGGCGTATTGATACCGAGGTCGATGACTTCGAATCCAGCCCCTTCCATCATCATACACACTAGGTTTTTACCAATGTCATGAATATCACCTTTGACGGTACCAATAACCATTTTGCCCGCGGTTGGCTCATCAGACTCAGATAGCAACGGCTTCAAAATAGCCATGCCAGCCTTCATTGCGTTAGCTGACATCAAAACTTCCGGTACAAATAAAATGCCGTCGCGGAAATCAATACCCACAATGGTCATACCGGCAACTAATGCTTCGGTTAATACCTTGTTTGCACTCCAACCACGCGCTAGAAGAATTTCAGTCCCTTCCGCAATTTCTTCTTTTAAACCGTTATAAAGGTCGTCATGCATCTGCTCGACAAGCTCATCATCGGGTAAAGTTGAAAGGTCTAGATCGTCTTCGTAGTCATCATCTATATCGGTCATGCCAAAACTCCAGCGAGCAAAAACTCTTTAAGTTAACTCATACTAGACATTACGCTTTGATTAGTCCTACATCTTCGCGACAACCGATTACCGAAACGCGACACAGAGCACTGTCTTAAACAGCACTATGAATGTTTGCTTTATTCCCATTAAGACAATGTAATACACTGGTATTATTTCAGTTAGTTGAACTATGCTAAAAAAGCTTTTGTTCGACAAGGAATCAAGAGACGAAATGCGTAAAAAAATACCCGTTAGTTATGCCATTGTTGGAATGTATGTTGATGAACTTTGTGGATACTGGATCGACACGCCCTTTTGGAGATCATCATTCAAAATAGTCAGTACCGAAGACTTAAAGACGTTACAGTCTTGTGGCATTAAGGAAATATGGATCGACACCCAGAAAGGTAAAAATACTGAAGAATCCATCATAGTCACTTCAGGACCTTCGTCGCAAGACATCGAGGCTACACTAGCAAAGATCAACGAATCAAAGTCTAGTGCTGAACAACAGGTGTCTTGTGAAAAAGAACTTGATGCAGCGCGAAAGATTCAAATAAAAGCCGTTTTAGAAGTTACTTCTATGCTCAATAATGTGCGCATGGGCAAAACTTTGCACATAGGCAAGGCCATTCCCATCGTTGAGGAAATTTATCTGTCAGTGGCCCGCAACTCATCGGCACTTATTGGCTTAACTCGCTTGAAAAATAAGGACAATTATACTTATATGCACTCAGTCGCTGTCTGCGCATTAATGATTGCACTCGGCCGAAAAATGGGAATAGGCGAAGATACCGTAAAATCACTCGGCATGGCCGGTCTGTTGCACGATGTCGGCAAAATGGCGATCCCTAATTTGATCTTGGATAAGCCTGGGAAATTAACGGATGAGGAGTTTAGTATTGTCAAATCCCATCCAGAGCGCGGCTGGAATATGCTGAAAGTGTCAGAGGATGTCGATGACATTGCACGGGATGTTTGCCTACACCATCACGAACGAGTTGACGGCATGGGTTACCCTGAAAAATTATCAATGGATAACCTGTCTTTATTTGCCAAGATGGGAGCCGTTTGCGATGTTTACGATGCAATCACGTCAAACCGAAGTTATAAAGATGGCTGGGATCCAGCCATGTCAATCCGCAGAATGGCAAGCTGGAAGGATGGCCATTTTGATAACCGAGTGTTCGATACTTTTGTAAGTGCCATAGGCATTTATCCCGTCGGCACATTGGTGAAATTAAGCTCAGGCAGACTGGGTGTGGTTACGGATCAGACCCCACAAAATTTACTTAACCCGCAAGTGAAGGTGTTTTACTCG
This sequence comes from uncultured Gammaproteobacteria bacterium, assembly GCA_913061315.1. Taxonomy (GTDB): domain Bacteria; phylum Pseudomonadota; class Gammaproteobacteria. Next base: position 25,714 of record CAJXUC010000021.1, read on the forward strand.
ACATCAATTAAGACCTATCTTTCCCCCAAAATGCTCGATTTAACAAAATCAAATGAGACCATTAACTCGATTGAAGATCCCGCTTTCTGGAATATCGATTTGAAAAGAGTTACACCAATATAATGAAACTGGAAGGTCATTAGCGAAGGATAGGTTTGACCTTAATGGTCAATGCCATAAACAATAACTCAACCACAAAAAATTAAGGCTTCTCATATCACACTGATTGAGCTGATTAATTTTTATCTCACGGCTACTTGTATATATGGAGTTAAATTCAGGGATTGGTACGGATATTAAATGCCAAGCTCAAATATCAAACGAATCGACATCAATTACCCATTTTAGGGTCGCTGTATTTTTGACGGATTGTAATGCTGGCATTGTCTCACGCAAAACGGTTCGCAACTTGGTGGTATCCTCACTCATTAAACACAACTGGGCTCGATAGCGCCCAATTCGACGCGTCATTAATGCGGGAATAGGTCCAATACATTTGAGATGCCTTAGGTGAACACTGCTTTGAAGCACTTGCTTGATTTCTGTGAGCTTTTTCATGGCCTCACTTAAGGTCATTGCATCTGCTCGAAACATAACCACACGAGCATAAGGCGGAAAACTAATCATCTTACGCCCTTGTAATATAGTCGATGCGATATCGCGGTAACTTTGATTGACCAGTGACTGCATCATCGGGTGATCGGTGTAAGCAGTTTGTAACAGGGCTTCGCCTTTGACCTCGCCTCTGCCTGACCGGCCTGACACTTGAAATACCATTTGCACCAGTTGTTCACTTGCCCGATACGACGCACTAAACAAGGCCTGATCTGCATCAAGCATGGCACTTAAAGTGATTGCTGGATAATCATGTCCCTTGGCGATCATTTGAGTACCGATAATAATACAGGGTTCACCACTTTGAATTTGCGCCAGTCGTTTCGAAAACTCTTCCCGCGATGCGATTGTGTCGCGATCTATGCGAATAATGGGCGTGTCTGGGTATCGCCACTTAATGGCCTGCTCTAGTTGCTCGGTACCAATGCCATAATGCTTAATATCGGCATGCTGACACTTGGGGCATGTCAGTGGCATCGTTTGACGGCACCCACAATGGTGACATAACAGCGTATTAATACGATGATGCAACGTCAGTTTTGAATCGCAATGGTTGCAACTTGCCAGCCAGTCACACTCATGACACATAACGACAGGGGCAAATCCGCGTCGGTTTAAAAATAGTAATACCTGTCCTTTCTGCTCTAAATGCCAATCTATCTTTTTTAATAGATAAGGCGAACAGCCAGACACCAGCGTCACATTGCTGGTGTCGACTAACTCGATTTTGGGTGGTGCATGTCGCGTTGGACGTTGCGATAACTGATAGTAAAAATAATGCTCTCGATCACAATTATGCAGACTCTCCAACGAGGGGGTTGCCGTGCCGAGTACGATAGGAATATTGAGCATTTGCGCACGCTTGATGGCAACATCACGGGCATGATAACGAATACCATCGGTCTGCTTATAAGAGCTATCGTGCTCTTCATCGATAATAATCAGCCCCAGTCGATCACTCTGAGAAAACAGACAAGACCGAGTGCCTAACATGATATTGACGTCACCAGCTCTAAATTTCTCCCAAGCCAAATATCGCTGACGATTGGAAAGACCCGAGTGGGAAATAGCAAACTGTTCGCCAAAGCGACGACTGACTCGCTCTACCAGCTGTGAGGTCAAACCAATTTCTGGCACTAGGTAAATAATCTGTTTTCGCTGAGCTAGCTGCCATTGGATTAGATGAAAGTAGACCTCTGTTTTACCACTGCCAGTAATACCATCGAGTAGATGGACTGAAAAGACATCGAGCCTAGTTTCCAGTTGTTCAAGTACCTGCGACTGATCGGCGCTTGATAGCGGTGGAGACTCCAAAGTGGCGCCACTGCATTGGGGCTTTAAGTAATCCCAAGTAATCGCTTGTTTGCGCTCTAAAGCTTTAATCAAGCTCGCCCAACCACTGTTGATTTGCTTTAATTGGACCGCATTCATACCACCACTAGCCTGTTCGATAGCCACCAATATCTCAAATTGCTTGGGTGAACGTCGACGAATAACATCGTATAAAATTTCATCAGTAACCTGCGCATGCCAATATTTGACCCGTTCAGGCTTTTCACTTTTACCACTGCGCAAATGGGCTGGTAAGCACTGGAACATGACTTCGCCCAGTGGCTGCAGATAATAGCTTGCCATCCAGCGTGCCAGCGCCATCATATGTTCGGATAAAACCGGCGTGTCATCGAGACACTCAAGCGCTGATTTGGTTTTATCACGAGCAACAGACGGGTCATCCAACTGATTCAAAAACAAGCCTATTTTGTTACCACTCCCAAAGGGTAGGCGGAATCGTTTGCCGATATGACTGACACTATGACTAACCCCATCATTAATAATCGAATCCAAGCTCTCTGAGGCAGTGGGCTCAATTGCGTAATCGAATACACGATACAAAGGAATCGCAATTGCGAAAGAGGCAAAGTGGATTAAGGGTTTGTCTGACAACTTTTGAGCTCCGAGGATGGAGCCCTATGATACTTTATCCACAGCGCACTGGAATATATTTTGTCAATCAATTAATTTAATTCACCAAAATTATTAACGTCAGATAGCGCATTTTTTTAATCAGTTTTCTAGCTTATATAAGCTAACCCATTAATAAATCTAGATAAGTTTGGTTATCCACATTTACTGTGGATAACTCTGTGAATGAAATGTCAATATAGCGCCAGAAGCCGCATTAATCATCAGCTTTTGTTAAATTGCTCAAATAGTCGCCAATTTATTTTTTGTTATATTTATCAAACACTTAATTTTTATTTTTAGTTCTCTATGGCAGCACTGATTAGAAGAATGTAGATTAAAGAAATCAACGTTCAACGCGGTGTGTATCTTTTTATGTCAAGCCTTTATTTCAAATAAGCTGCCTTTTATTTCTATTTATTTGGCCATTATTGGTTGTAGTTAGTTAAATCTTAATGTCCAGACGCTACATCTTATTAAAGTCATTGAATAGATATATTGAACCAATCTTTCAGCAGAAAACTCAAATGTCAAACGGGTTAATTATATTAATGTGCTGAATGACAATGACAGTTATATTATGATGGAAATGTATTGATCTATTGATCACTTTCTATGTAGGTCAGAAAGCACCATTAACCGATGAATCAATCAGGACTTCATCGGGCTAGTAGCCCTCTGAAACTTATTTTTAAATACCGAGCCTAAACTATGTTTAAGTCTTTCTTTCCTAATCCAAAAGTGTTTTTTTTGTCTGTCGTGATTTATGCGGCGCTTTGTAGCGCTATCTGGTATGGGTTTAATGTGCAGATCGGTCAATTTTTTGGTTTCGATCTAACGGAGTCAAAGCCAGTGATTGGTTTAGGACATTTCGTTACTGATTCATTTTTATTATTTTATTGCTTCTATTTTGTTTGTACCGCTTTATTTGCAACGGTTTGGTTTAGGATTGCTAAACATCAATGGCAATGGTGGTCAGTTGTGGGTTCAGCCGCCGTTTTATTTTCAACTTATTTTTCTGTTCAGGTTTCCGTTGCCATTAACAACTGGCGCCGGCCATTTTTTGATCTCGTACAGCAAGCGCTAAAAACACCTGGCACCGATGCTGCAGAAAGCGATCGCTCTGCAGAATCTATTGCTTCAATTACGAGCGAGTTATTAGACTTAATTTTGATTTTTGCAGAGGTTGCGTTCCTTGCTATTTTCCTTTTTGTTGCGACTCGCTTTTTCGTTAGCCATTTCATTTTTAGATGGCGTAATGCGATGAACGATTACTATACTGCTCAGTGGGCACAGGTTCGACATATCGAAGGTGCCTCTCAACGCATACAGGAAGACACTATGCGTTTTGCTGCCATTATGGAGGGTTTGGGGGTTTCAATCATAGATGCGGTAATGACTCTATTTGCATTTTTACCGGTTCTTTGGGCACTCTCAGAATACGTTAGTGAATTACCTATTATTGGTGTTATTCCTCATCCTTTGTTTGTTGCTGCTTTATTGTGGGCAATTTTTGGCACCACCTTATTAGCCACTGTAGGAATCAAGCTTCCCGGCCTAGAATTTAAAAATCAACGCGTCGAGGCTGCTTTCCGTAAAGAATTAGTTTATGGAGAAGACGATGAGTTGCGGGCACAACCCGTTACTCTAACCGAACTATTTGTGAATATACGCAAAAACTATTTCCGTTTATATTTTCATTACATGTACTTTAATGTGGCCCGTATGCTGTATCTGCAGGCAGATGGTATTTTTGTCTATATTTTATTAATGCCGACCATTGCGGCTGGTGTAATTACTTTTGGTATTTTGCAACAAATACTAACTGCTTTTGGACAAGTGAGTAACTCATTTCAGTATCTGGTTAACTCATGGACGACGATTGTTGATTTACTATCAGTTTACAAACGTTTAAGTTCATTTGAAATGGCAATAAAGCACGAACCCCTGCCCGAAATTGACCAACTTAATCGTCAGTAATTACGCTTCATGTGCTTAATTTTATTTGCTTATGGACAATCCAAAGATTATCCCCTCATTGTTATTTCTAATCGCGATGAGTTTTACGCCCGGCCGACTCGTTCCGCCCATTGGTGGGAGGATTCGTCGGACACCTTTGGTGGCCGAGATTTAGAGGCACAGGGCACTTGGATGGGCGTGAACAGACAAGGTCGCTTTGCCGCTGTGACTAATGTTCGGGAGCTAGGCCAAAACCAATTAAGTCAGCGTTCACGGGGCGACTTGACACGAGAATTTCTAACGGGTTCTGAGTCTGTATCCCAGTTTTTGGCCAAAATAACGTCACGGCAGGATGACTATGCGGGTTTCAATTTACTCATTGGTGACGGCAACCAATTGTGGTCTTATTCAAACCGTCAACCTAGCATTCAAAAATTAACACCCGGATTTCACGGCGTCAGTAATGGCCTCTTTGGCGAACCTGGGCCCAAGTTGACATCAGGCATAAAAGCACTCGAACAAACGCTCTTTGGTGGTGCAGATGATGATGCCTTAATTGAAATCATGGCGAGTCGACAACAAGCGCCAGACGCGCTATTACCAACAACAGGCATGCCACTAGAGAAGGAAAGACAGCTATCAAGTCGATTTGTTCAGTTGCCTGATTACGGAACACGGGCCTCTACTCTCATCAAGTTTTCTAATCAAAGCACCGTGAGTTTTACTGAGCAAACCTTCAACCCTGAAACCAATCAGAAAACCCGTATCAATGAAACGTTTTCTATCCAATCATAATCATTGATGGAAATGCGTTGGCGCATTTAAACCAGCTTAATTAATCGACTCTTAAGTAGCAGTATTAAGTCCAAATAGATTATTGGTGTTTCGCTGTAGGGTTTGCGCCAGTTCATTTTCAGATACATCTCGAAGTAAGGCGATCGTTGCTAACTGTTCAATAATGAAAGCTGGCTCGTTGCGTTCACCTCGATGGTTAGCACCAGGCTGATCCGGCGCATCTGACTCGATTAAAAGCCCAGTGTCAGGCACTGACGCCACGATCGATCGTAATTTTTGGGCGCGTTCAAAACCCACAGTAGCCCCTATACCGAGCTTAAAGCCTAAATCAATTAGCTGATTGGCCTGCTGCTGACTACCTGAAAAACTGTGAATAACCCCCGTCAGTGGCGCGAACTTACGGAGCAGACTGATTGTTTGATCCATCGCTTTTCGTACATGAATGATCACCGGCAAGTGGTGGTTTTTTGCCAACTGCAGCTGGTCACTGAAAATTTTCAACTGTTGCGCCTCATCTTTATGGCCAATAAAAAAGTCAAGCCCACATTCTCCAACTGCAATTGGTTTTTCACGATCTAACCAGGCATCCAGTTCACCGATATTAGCCTCTTGATACGCGGCCATAAACATCGGATGCAAACCATAAGTCGGATATATACAGTCATATAATTCACTCACTGTTTTGATTTTTTGCCAACGTTGCGCCGTTGTAGCAGGCATTATTATATGGCGAACGTTGCATGCCTTCGCGCGAGCAACAATTTGATCACGGTCAATATCAAATCGATCGTCATCTAGGTGACAGTGGCTATCTATTAAAGCCATTCGTTAAGTTGCCCACCGTCGGTCCATCAGGTCAGCAATAATAGGGGCGAAAATAATTTCCATGGCCAACTCCATTTTGCCGCCGGGTACAACAATAGTATTCCTGCGCGACATAAACGAACCTTGAATCATACTCAATAAGTTGGAAAAGTCGGTGTGCCGAATGTCAGGGTTCCTAAACTGGATAACAACAAAACTTTCGTCAAGGGTCGGAATGTCACGGGCGACAAACGGATTAGAGGTATCGACGGTTGCAACTCGCTGGAAATTGATATCAGTTTCCGAAAACTGCGGCGTTATGAACTTTGCGTAATCAGGCATACGCCTTAATATAATATCCACTATCGCTTCTTCGCTGTAACCCCGCTCTTTACTGTCCCGGTGTATCTTTTGAATCCACTCTAGATTGACCACAGGCACCACACCCACCTTTAAATCGACATAGCGTGGGAGGTCGACGGATTCAGTCTTAACCAGGCCATGCAGTCCCTCATAAAATAAAAGGTCAGTATCTGAAGGCAGTGGCTCCCATGGGGTGAACTGCCCTGCTTCAAACACCGTATTCAAACGCCTGCTGTGATACTTGACCTCTTCTTCATTATGCAAATAGTGACGCTGCTCTCCACAGTTAGTTTCGCCATAATTTTTGAAAAGCTGCTCGAGCCTTTGGAACTGATTGGCACCAACGCCAAACTGGCTAAACTGCTCACCATCGCTCGTCGCCTGTTCCTGAAGGCGCAGCATCTCTTCTCGGTTATAGCGATGAAAACTATCGCCTTCGATGGTGGCAGGATTAATTTTCTGACGCTGAAAAATCGAGCTGAGCGTTTTCTTTACGGTTGAGGTTCCAGCACCAGACGAACCGGTGATAACCACAACGGGATGTTTTTTCGACATGTTATGTATCCAGGCAATTTGTCACTGAATCGATTATTCAATTCTTTTATCTGTTGATTTTAACATTTTTTTAGATTTTATCGCGAACCCGATTTATGTAGTTAGCTATCAACCGATAGTTGCTAACTTTTGTGCGCCAATCGGAATACGTGTAAACTCTATCGTTATAAGTATAGAGCTCGATTAAAGAGCCGTAACGGGTCGAAAAATAACTCCAAATATAAGATTCTTCTCACGAGAGGTTATAGACAAAGCTTGTTTAAATTAAACAAATCTCACCATGTAAAATGGATCGCTGGACTCATATTTATTGCCCTAGGCTGGGGAATCGTATCATCAACGCCTAGCATTGAAATTACCTGGGTTAGTTTATTTCTCCTCCTAACTATTTATCTTTTTTCATTTGAAATTATTAGTGTTGATGAAACCGCAATTTCTATCATGGTGCTTCTTGGCTTAACCACTTTGCTAGCACCTATGATGGGCTTAGAACAGGGGCTGGTATCAACTGATTATCTCTTTGATGGCTTTGCTAGTAACGCGGTGATGTCCATTATCGCAGTGATGATTATCGGCGCCGGCCTAGATAAAACGGGCATGATGAGCAAGGTCGCTGGTTTTATTTTGAAGATAGGTGGCACTACTGAAGGTCGAATCATCCCTATTATTTCTGGCACAGTCGGTATTATTTCATCATTTATGCAAAACGTAGGCGCTGCAGCTTTGTTTTTACCCGTTGTTAGTCGGATCTCTGCTCGATCAGGTTTGGCTATGTCACGTCTATTGATGCCCATGGGCTTTACCGCTATTTTAGGTGGCACAGTGACCATGGTCGGCTCATCACCACTCATTTTACTGAATGATTTAATCGTCACATCAAACATTGCACTGCCTGCCGATCAACAAATGGACAGCTGGGGCCTTTTTTCGGTGACACCCATTGGCCTTGCCTTAGTATTTACTGGCATCATTTATTTTGTGGTTGTGGGTAAATATGTGCTGCCAAATGTGTCGACCAATAGTTCAGCCAATGTGGCGGGGTCAACTCAGTTTCTGCAAGAAGTCTATGGAGTCGATTATTCACTATTTGAAGTCAATGTTCCAAAGGATAGCCCATTAGTTGGGCAAGTTTTGGATGATATCGAGTCAAAAAATAAAATTAGAATTATTGCAATGAAAGCTGCCAGCGCAGCGGTGCGCGCTGGGCAAGGTGACTTATCACGCGACATTAACATTGGGGGTGACGCAACACTGGGTGTTCTATGTTCTCCAGCCCACCTAAAAGACTTCGTTGATAACTATGGTTTAGTTATTCAAAAAGGCTTACGAGCATTTTCTGAAGTTTTGTCATCCAATCAAGCCGGTATTGCTGAAATCGTTATCCCCCCAGGCGCTTCAATTATTGGGAAGAGTGCTCGCGACGTTTGGATGAGAAAGACCTATGGTCTAGCGATGGTTGCCATTCACCGTGATGGTGAAACTCAATTTGAAGGCGATAGTATTCGTGACATCCCACTCGAGGCGGGTGATACCTTGCTCGCTCACACCTCTTGGAAGGCGCTGGCTCACTTAGAAAGTAATCGCGACTTTGTCATTGTTACCTCAGAATATCCACGTGAGGAATCTCGACCTAACAAAGTGGGTTGGGCCGGACTGTTTTTTGGCTTGGCATTGTTCATGGTGTTGTTTACAGACTTAAGACTATCAGTCGCATTAATGTCAGGCGCTATTGGTATGATTCTTTCCGGCGTGCTCAAAATTGATGAGGCTTACAAATCGGTGTCTTGGGGCACGGTGTTCTTACTCGCGAGCTTAATTCCACTTGGATTAGCCGTCGAAACCAGTGGCACGGCAAAATGGATTGCCGAGCAAACCTTACTAGTAGTTGGTGACATGCCGATTTGGGTGATACAACTGTCTGTCGCTCTGCTCGCCACTTTTTTTACTTTGGTGATGTCGAATGTGGGGGCAACCGTTTTGTTAGTGCCACTTGCGGTTAATATCGCCATCGGTGTCGACGCTGACCCAGCTGTTTTTGCACTGACAGTTGCTATCGCTACGTCTAATTCCTTTATACTACCAACCCACCAAGTCAACGCCTTGATCAAAGGCCCGGGGGGCTATAGTGTTCCTGATTACATGAAGGCTGGCTTTGGCATGAGCATTCTGTTTCTAGCGGTAATGATGACTATGATGCACCTACTATTTTAGATTCACACTTTTTAGAATATGCTTATTGCGCTCAGGCTTTTTTAAACACTAGATCCCATACACCATGACCAAGATTGAGCCCCCGTTGTTCAAACCTTGTCCGCAGCCGATAATCTGGACGCTCGGCGTAACCGTCACTATCACCCTGGTTTGAAAACCGCTCATCTGACAATAACTCTTCCGCCATATACTCAGCATATTCTTGCCAATCAGTTGCGAAGTGCAAATGACCATCAGACTTCAATAGGCTGAAGGCTAAGTCTCGAAATTTTTGATTTACGATACGACGCTTATTGTGCCTTTTTTTATGCCAAGGGTCAGGAAAAAAAAGCAGCACTTTATCTAACGATTGTGTGGGGATCATATGCTGCATCACTTCTATTGCGTCATGAGAAATTAATCGCACATTGAGTAACTTTTCCCTTTCGATAATATTTAAACATCGACCGACACCTGGGCGGTGTACCTCTACGCCAATATGCAAAACGTTAGGTTCATTTCCTGCCATTTTGATCAGCGCATCGCCATTGCCAAAGCCAATTTCGAGAATCACAGATTCATAATCCTGGATGGCGCTGGTAAAGCTTGCCTGCGTTAACTCATAATCAATGCCATAATGTGGCCAATACTCACTTAGAGCCTGCTTTTGCCCTAAGGTCATTCGCCCAGAACGGCGTGCAAAACTTCTAATTGCCCGATCAATTTTTAATTCTTCTTTCATCAGTTACTTATATCTTCAGCATGGTGGATTTCTATTAGGCCAGAATTCTAACTCATTCAGTTATGCCAGTACCGTTTATCGGTGGTTTTTATTATTCCATCACTTTTAAAGTGCATTATTATTTTAGTTTACTACGCTAAAAGCATGAAAAATTGTCTTGGCTTTACTCTATTAGAGTTGATCATAACCGTTGGTATTATTGGTGTGTTAACGGCAATTGCGGTTCCTTCGATGGGCATTTATGTTAAGAATGAACGATTGACCTCTCAAATTAATACTCTGGTGTCTCATCTTACCTATGCGCGCAATCAGGCAGTCACTCAGAGCCAACAAACCGTTGTCTGTATCAGCAATAATGGCGTGAACTGTAGTGGCACAGATTGGTCAGATGGCTGGATTGTGTTTGCAGATTCCGATGGTAATGCCACCGTCAACGACCTTGAAACTGTTTTACTTGCTCAGCAATCACTGGCTGGCAACACACTAACTAGCACCATCGGCACGTCAGTTATTTATGACAACCGTGGATTCGCTAAAACAGCGGTTGGTACTTTTTCGCTTTGTGATGATCGATTGCTGGCAAACCTTAAATCAATTCAAGTCTCCATTACAGGCAGAGTACGCCAAGGCGGTGCAACTTCATGTTAGTTGCCAAGCCACCACAATTGAAACAACCTCAGCTTGGCGTCTCTCTGGTCGAATCAATGATAGCTTTACTCATTATTTCGATCGGTCTGCTCGGAATCGCCGCCCTTCAAGTCACCTCTATCAGCCAAAACGCTAGCGCACTGCACCATAGTCAAGCTGTTATGATGGCCTACAATATGGCAGATCGTATACGAGCCAACAATGCTCAATTTAAGCTCTACGCCAACATCAATACTGACAATGGTTATGTCGATCCAGACTGCATTACCAAAAGCTGTCTGAATACCGAAATAGTAACCGCTGATGCAGCCCACTGGACAGACATGGTAAACAACCTGCCCGCAGGCAGAGGCACCATTAGCTACAATGCGAATGCTATCGATGGGCTGCTAATTGCGGTCATGTGGGATGATGGTAGCAGCTCAGCTGCCGGAGGTGGTGCAGGGAGTACACCCTGTCCTGACGTTAACCTGTCATGCTATCTCGTCGTGCTCACACAATGAACTTTTATAGAAAAAATCAATTCTGTCTATATAAAAACAGACGCAAACAGTCTGGAATTTCACTGGTTGAAGTCCTGGTATCACTTGTCATTAGTTTGTTTCTGTTGGGCGGAATTATTCAAGTGTTTCTGGGGAATAAGGCGACCCATAAATTTTCCAGCGCCTTGTCTCAAGTCCAAGAAAATGGACGCTTTGCAATGGATGCTATCAGTCGAGATTTACGCAGTGCTGGAGATTGGGGATGCATTAATTTTAACCCTACAGACGCTACTACCATTAACAATACGACCATTAATAATATTAACAATAACTTGGTTGGGGAAGAGGGGTACATAGCTGCCATACACGACTTCATTGCTAATAGCCCGATCGTCGGCACCAATGATATCGATGGTGTTAATACTAGCGATACGATTACCTTGAGTGGTAGCAAACCAGGCCAAGTCAATGTAAGAGCCCCTTTCAGCGCAACGACAATGAATTATATAACCACTAATTCAATCAGTTTTTTTGCCGATGGTGATATTGCTTTAATCACTCGCTGTGGCTCCAACGATCTATTGATACCTCAGGAAGCTGACATCTTTAGAGTCACCAGCGTCGACACATCTGCCAATCGACTCAATCACACCGTAACGTTAAGTCAACAATATGAAAACGATGCGACCATTATGGAGCTGCAAACTGTGGCCTATTCTATTGAGGAAGGTGCTAGTGGGGAACCGGCCTTATTCCGCAGTTTGTTCAATGATAATCAGGAATTTATTGAAGGCGTTGAAAACATGCAAATTCTGTATGGCATCGACACAACTAGTGATGCCTTTGCTAACCAATATGTTACTGCCAACAATGTTGCTAATTTTCGCAACGTAGTGTCTGTCAGAGTCATGCTACTGGTAAGATCTTTTGAAAATTTTGTGATTGATCAAGCGCAGACTTACACCTTTAACGGTAACGTTGTAATGGCGAGTGACCGACGAATTCGGCGAGTCTTTACTAATACCATTGCATTACGGAATAGGATTGGAATCTTATAATGAAGACAGCAATGGCCACAAAACAAAAGGGAGTCACTCTGGTTTTTAGCTTAGTGATATTAGTAACGCTGACCATACTCGGCCTATCAACGATTCAAAGTACACGCACCGAACTGGCAATGGCAGGTAATCAGCGCGAATCAATATTAATGTTCCAGGCTGCTGAAATGGGCTTGAAGGCCGCCGAAAATTACATTGCTAACTCGACCTCCAACGGCGACTTTAACGATTCAAGTCTTGGCCTGTCCACAGTCGATGCCCAATCGGCTCTTTTTGAACTAGATTATTTCGATGCCGCCACTTGGGCTATCAATGCATCACAAGCGGCTGGGGCAGACGTTTTTAGCTCTGCAAAACCACGCTATATTATTGAGTACATGGGTGATAGAAAACAAGATCCAATGGCGTCTTCTGTCAATATCGGAAACTATGGTTCCGGTCAAACTGGCAGTACTGTTTCCATCTACCGTGCCACAGCGAGGGGGGTCGGATTAACGGGTAACTCATATCGTTATATCCAGTCTTACGTTGGGAAAACCGCCCCTTAAAATTATAATGTTCTGGTAGATAAGATGATTGTTCAAAACCTTAGAAAAGACCTCGCTTTGGTTGCTTTCAGTGCATTAATGCCACTGATGAGCTCGCTGCCTGCATTTGCAGCACCGGGACCTTTAGCCACTGCACCATTGTTTGTGTCTTCACTGGTTGAGCCTAACGTATTTTTTACACATGACGATTCTGGCAGCATGAGTTGGAATACGATGGTTCAAAATGGAACCGCTGGATTTTATTCTAGCAGTGGTGTGCCCTATATAGATGGTAGATTTCGCTTCTATTATGAGCCCGACTGGTATAACGATACGACCGTATTACCTCCATCAGGTGCTACTTGGGCCCCAGGTGTATGGGTTTTACGTAATCATAACGGTAATAAAAATTACTATAATCCAGCAACCACCTACACTCCTTGGGCAGGCGTGGAGACTGATGGTTCCTCAATGTACAGCAATGCAGACCCGACCGCCGCTTTCATAAACCCTAATTTTCCAGCTGGACTAAGCACCAACCTAACGGTCAGAAAAGATTTTTTTGACCATGATAATTGTGGCTGTTGGTTACCGGATGCAATCTATTTGCCAACGTACCATGTCTGGACTGACACCGATGCTGACGGCGTTATTGAAACTACTGATTCGAACACTCTTGTCGAAATTGAAGCAGGCACAACGGAGATGCAGAACTTTGCTAACTGGTTTGTGTATTATCGTAATCGTGATTTTGCAGCAAAAGCCTCGATCGGCCGCGTCATTAATAATACTGATGCCACCCGCATGGGTCTGGTGGTATTCAATGGCCCAGAACAGTTCGACTTAAAGTCGATGACTAACGTTACCTTTAAACGCGAAATACTCGAACAATTTTATAGTATAGAACCTAATGGTGGCACTCCCGCGAGAAACACACTGAAACGGGTAGGCGAATTATTTAAAACTACGGATGCCTCAGCCCCCATTTTATCTCAAGCAAATGGCGGTGAATGCCAACAAAATTTTAATATCGTGATGACTGACGGTTTTTGGAATGGTGCTAATCCCGGCGTTGGAAATACGGACATTGATGCAGGTGCTGGTTCGCCATATGATGGCAATGAATCGGAGTCAAATGATGGCGGTAACTATGCCGACAGCTTCTCTGATACTTTGGCTGATGTCGCTATGAAGTATTATGAAAATGACCTGCGTTTAGATCTGGCAAATAACGTTCCAACTACTGAAGGAATTGATGAATCAAACCAACAACATTTAGTCACTTACAGCATTGCATTTGGTCTCAACGGAACCTTAGATCCTAATACTGTTTCGCCATTAGATGCCGATTTTAGCTGGCCCAAAGCGATTGCCAATCAAAATTCCACTGTTGATGATTTATGGCATGCCGCCTATAACGGCCGAGGTAAATACTTGAATGCCCAAAACCCATCTGAATTAGAGCAATCACTCAATGAATCCATTTCAGATATTGCCGAACGAACGGCTACCGCTGCTGCTGTAGCCGTCAACTCCGCCAAACTGACCACTTCTTCTGTGGTTTATCTCACAGAATTTAATACCAACCGCTGGCAGGGCAATCTTTACGCATACAAAATCATAGATTTAACCTTGGGGACATTAGCCTCTACGCCAACATGGGGGGCTGGTACGGTACTGACCGCTAGAGACATTACTGCCGAACCACGTGTTATTTTAACTTATGACCATAGTGCCACTTCACCAGATGGCGTAGCGTTTCAATGGTCCAATTTGAATGCTGAGCAAATGGCTGATTTAAGTATTAATCCTTCTGGCAATGTAGATAGTGACATCACCATTGCACAGAAGCGTCTTGATTTTTTACGCGGTGATCGATCGAATGAAGGTGCGGGTGAATTTTTTCGGGAAAGAGCGTCTCTACTCGGTGACCTTGTTAATTCAGGCCCCGTGTTTGTAGGCCAACCCGATCTTACTTGGCCTGACACAGCGCCATTTCCAACCGAGCTCTCATCGCGTTATTCCCAATTTAAAAATGGTAATGCCAAAACACGTAACCGTGTAATTTATGTGGCGGCCAATGATGGTATGCTGCATGGTTTTTCAGAAACAATTAAAGACACCACCGGTAATGATATTTTAGGGTCTGGCGGCAAAGAAGTACTCGCCTATATTCCCAGTAGTTTGTTTTCATCTTCAAGCAGTAACGAAGGTTTACATTACTTAACTGATCAAAGGTATCAGCACAAATATTATAATGACCTTACGCCTTCTGTATCGGATATTTACGCTAATCTAGGCACCGGTTTAAAATGGCACACGATATTGTTTAACGGATTACGCGGTGGTGGCCGCGGTGTCTATGCATTAAATGTCACCGATCCAACTACATTTAGTGAAACAAATGCCGCCGACATCGTATTGTGGGAATTTAACAACACACACGATGCCGACCTTGGATTCACCTATAGCCAACCCCAAATCGGCATGACTAATGATGGCAGCTGGGTCGCTATTTTTGGCAACGGCTATAACGATACTGGCGATGGTAAAGCCAAACTTTTTATCTTGAAGATTGTAGAGGGCGTCGATGGCGTTTGGAGTGCAAGTGATTACATTAAAATTACCACTGGCATTGGCTCAACGACCGCACGCAACGGACTTGCAACGCCCGCACTTGCAGATACCGATGGCAATGGCACTGTTGATAGAGTTTACGCCGGAGATTTGGAAGGTAATATGTGGGCATTTGACCTCAGTAGCTCAGTAACATCAAACTGGGCGCTAGCAAATACTAGCTCAAGCCCGCTTTTTGTTACTAGGGGCAATCGTCCCATTACAGCTAAACCCACGCTGGCTAAGCACCCTTCAATTGCCGACGTTACCAATAACAAACCCAACATCATGGTGTACTTTGGATCAGGCCAGTATTTGGTAAACTCAGATAAAAACACTTCAGCAACCAATCACTTTTATGGTGTCTGGGACAGGGGTGATAGTGCTCACACTGATACCAGCCTGGTCGAGCAAACCTTTAGAAGTGGCTTTACTTTTGATGATGATAACCATGCGGCAACTGCACCAATTGATGCTCGAGTATTGACACAAAACAGCGTTGATTACACAACGAATAATTATGGTTGGTTTCTTCAGCTACCTGATTCTGGCGAACGCTCAATTACGCGCCCAACGGTCAGAGGAGGGAGTGTTTTTTTCAATACCTTTATACCCGTATCAGACCCCTGTTCAGTCGGGGGTTTTGGTTATCGCATGGTTGTTGATGCGGCCACAGGGGGTGCAACGAGCCAACCTCAAACGGATACCAATGGCGACGGCTTTGTTAATGATGATGACACTGCCAGTGATGCGACTGCGACTAATCCTGAAACGCCAACTATTGCGGGCACGCAACAAACGGGGTTAATGTCAGAAGATACATTTCTAGATACGGTTAAATATACGAATGATTCACCCACGGTCGTTAAAGACTTACTAAAACTACGTACTGGCCGTTTTTCATGGCAGGAGTTATTACAATGACCTATAGAAACACTGTCTTTTGTCAATTATATTTGGCCTTTACTCTGATGTTGCCTGGATACTTTACCACTGCGAATGCTGCCCCTTTGATTCAGCTTGAAGGCAAAATATTGTCCCTCAGTAGAAACACGATCAATGTTAACGATATGTTATTTAACATTATCCCAACGGTTAAAATATTTGCAGTGGATGGTTCAAGCTCGAGCCTGGAAAATATACGAGTGGGACACTATGCTCGAATTGAAATACAAAAATACAACGGTCAACTTTACGTTGACAGCTTATATTTAATGACTAAACCTACTGCCAACGAACAAAGGCCGCCGGATGAATAAACTCAAACGATGTAAAGGATTTACCCTAGTTGAACTTTTGATCGTCCTCACCATCATGGGAATACTGACCGCAGTTTCCCTTCAGTTTTATGGTAACTACGTAGTGGCTGCAAACCGCACTGATGCTCGTATAGGTTTGACGGCGACCGCAACGGCACTGGAAAAGTGCAAGGCTCTTTATGGAGCCTATAACAATGCCGCTTGCGATGCGGTGATTCCAGCGACTTCTGATGCTGGCTTTTATACCATTACCGTCACTAATACTGTCGTCACCTATGAGTTGACCGCTACGCCTGTTGCCGGAAAACCTCAAGTTAATGACACAGAATGTACTACGCTAACCTTATCCAATACGGGTTTTCAAAGTGGAACAGGCACCACTGTTTCACACTGTTGGTAAAACATACGGACTCATATTTTTAGCTCGATTGTGTATAGTCTTGATTTTAACCACATAGTAGCAAAATACCCATCATTCAAACAGCAGCAGGCAGGCTTATTCAAAATTCAGGGGAACATGTCAAATGAAATCTGAACAACGCAATATAGTCACAAAAAAAGTCACCTTGATTGGTGCTTTAGTCAATGCCCTGTTAGCTTCTTTACAAATTGTATTTGGACTTTTGGGACATTCTCAGGCACTGCTGGCTGATGGTATACATACCTTGTCTGATCTCGGGAGCGACTTCATCGTCTTAATGGCAACGAGTCAATCTGCTAAGGCCGCCGATACAGAGCACCCCTACGGTCATGGCCGAATCGAAACGTTGGCCTCTGTATTACTCGGACTCATTTTAATTGGCGTCGGCGTTGGGGTTGGCTTTCGCGGCATCAGTAATATCATGACACCAGACCATGTCGTTCCCAGTGCCTTTACGCTAGTGTTTGCCATTGTTTCAGTCCTATCCAAGGAAAGCCTCTACCGCTATACGCTGAAAGCATCTAAACGCATACATTCGACTTTGCTTGAAACAAACGCTTGGCATCATCGCTCGGATGCATTGTCTTCAATCGTTGTACTTTGCGGCATTTCTGCTCAAATTCTTGGTGTGCCTTACATGGATTCATTAGCTGCCGCCATCATCGCGCTAATGATCAGCTTCATGGGCTATAAACTTGCTCGTAAGGCATTTGACGAATTAATTGACACCAGCCTCGACCATGAACTGGTTACCAAAATTCAACACACCATAGAGCAGAATGATTGTGTCAATGCGTTGCATAGCCTGAGAACTCGCTCAATGGGCGGTCAGGGGTATCTTGATGCTGAAATACGCGTCAATCCAAGGTTGACCGTATCCGAAGCGCATCACATTGCCTTTTCGCTTGAACAACAGATAAAAACTGAATTTCCCCGCATTATTGACGTTGGTATTCATGTCGATCCATTAACAGAAGTTGGTCATGACTGGGTAACCGATCTCCCCTCTCGCCACGAGATACTCGATCAACTGATTAGACAATGGGCACGAGTTGAATGCAGCGCTAGAATAAAAAGCATTCAATTACACTACCTCAACAATCTAGTAGAAATTGATTTGATTTTGCCATTAACTTTAGCCAACAGTAATTACCAACAGAAGATAGATGAGTTAATTGCTGAGGCAGCAAAGATTAAGTATGTAGGTCAGATCAATGTTTATTTTTTACGTTAGAATTGCACTACTTTGGTGCAATTCTAACGAAGCTTACCCAACTTATCCCTAAAATAAGGATAAATTGGTAACAGAGAATTTATCAGTACAATACTTCAAAATTCATATTCAATATAACGGAGACACTTTCAATGTCAGCTGCTGACGTATTAAACACAATAAAAGAACACGACGTTAAATTTGTCGACTTTCGATTTACTGACACTCGCGGTAAAGAACAGCACGTCACTATACCGTCTCATCGGCTTGAAGAGGATAGCTTCACCGAAGGCCAAATGTTTGATGGTTCTTCAGTGGCTGGCTGGAAAACTATTAATGAGTCTGACATGATCCTTATGCCTGACCCATCTACCGCTATATTAGATCCATTCACCGACGAGCCTACAATCAACATTAGCTGTAATGTTGTTGAACCAGCAACAGGTGAAGGTTACGAACGCGATCCTCGCTCCATCGCCAACCGTGCGGAAACCTACCTAAAATCAACAGGCCTTGCTGATACCGCTTTTTTTGGTCCTGAAAATGAATTTTTTATCTTTGACGACGTACAGTGGACTAATGAAATGGGCAATTGCTCATTTCGTATCGACTCAGAAGAAGCTGACTGGAATACCGGTAAGTCGTATGAAGATGGCAACACAGGGCATCGTCCAAGGGTTAAAGGCGGTTACTTCCCTGTTCCCCCAGTTGATTCTTTACACGACATTCGTTCTGCCATGTGCCTTGCGCTGGAAGAAATGGGTCAAAAAGTTGAAGTGCATCACCACGAAGTGGCCACAGCGGGACAATGTGAAATTGGTGTTGAGTTTAATACGTTAGTGAAAAAAGCTGACGAAGTTCAGGCCTTCAAATATTGCGTTCATAATGTGGCGCATAGCTACGGAAAAACAGCCACTTTCATGCCAAAGCCACTGGTAGGTGATAATGGAAGCGGCATGCATGTACACATGTCTTTAGCGAAAGATGGCGTCAACCTGTTTGCAGGTGACGGCTATGGCGGATTATCAGAAATGGCATTATTTTATATTGGTGGCGTTATCAAACACGCAAAAGCCATCAACGCTTTTGCAAATCCAGCCACTAACAGCTATAAGCGTTTAGTACCAGGCTTCGAAGCCCCTGTTATGTTGGCTTATTCGGCTCGTAATCGTTCTGCATCAGTTCGAATTCCTTACGTAGGTAACCCAAAAGGTCGCAGAATTGAAGTTCGTTTTCCTGACTCTACCGCTAATCCTTACTTGGCTTTTAGCGCCTTGCTGATGGCTGGCCTAGACGGTATTAAGAATCGAATTCATCCCGGTGAAGCCATGGACAAAGATTTATACGACTTACCACCAGAGGAAGAAGCACTCATACCACAAGTGGCTTTTTCACTGGATCAAGCGCTTGACGCTCTGGATCAAGATCGTGAATTTCTGAAAGCCGGCGGCGTATTCACGGATGACGTTATCGATGGCTATATCGCGCTCAAAAATGAAGAAGTTCAGCGCATGCGCTTGGCGACTCACCCAGTCGAGTTTGACCTTTATTACAGCTGTTAGTTTTTTCTAACGGGTATTAGCATCAATTTAAAGGCCTCCACAAGAGGCCTTTTTTATGCTCAGGCTACACCAGAGTGGCGGAATCCAACCATTTAAATCAATCATTTCTTACCAATTCGCACCAAAGTAGTGCAATATTGAATTATTATGAACTTTTCTCATTCTGATAAAACTGCAGGCAGAATAGTTGACACGCTCAACAGCAGCATTCTATGCCTAAATAAAGATTGGACTATCAGTTATGTCAATTTTGCAGCCGAAGAACTATTCTCTCGTAGCGCAACCAGCTTATATGGCAAAAATATAAACCAACTTTTCAGCCAGGTCGAGTTAAATACCATTACCGATAAACTAGATGCCTTCGGTGGCGATTCTTTTGCCGTGACTGAACATGATGCAAAAATCACTTTAGTGAACGGTACAACATTTTCTGCCGATTACAGTATTTACCCAATCGAAAGTACCGATAATACTGAACAAATTCTAATTGAAATCAAGCAGCTTGATTGGCAATCAAAAATTACTCGTGAAGAATTCACCAACCTCAAGAAACAAGCAAGCCTACAATTTGCACAAGGCATGGCTCACGAAATAAAAAATCCCCTCGGCGGTATACGAGGGGCGGCACAGCTTTTAGAACGTGAGTTAAACGAGCCTAAATTGCGCCAGTATACCGAGGTCATCATTAACGAAGTGGATCGACTAACGGCACTGATTAACAATATGCTAGGGCCCAATACCGAAATTGTAAAAAAATCTATTAATATCTTAGAAGTGCTTGAGCACATACGCCGATTAATGATGGCCGCTGAATCAAGTCGAATCCATATTAAAATAGACTACGACCCCAGTATTCCAGAACTCATGGGTGATAAACGTCAACTCATACAAGCGTTGCTCAACATTGTTCAAAACGCCGCACAATCGATTGATCATCAGGGTGTTATCATATTTAAAACCCGAATTGGTAGACGTTTTACGGTAGGACAGATCACCCATCCACTGGTTGTTCAGGTTGATATCTCAGATAATGGAAATGGCATCGCTGAAGAAATTAAGGACACCATTTTTCTACCCATGGTGACCAATAAAGCAGAAGGCAGTGGCTTAGGCTTACCCATCGCACAAGAAATAGTGTCGCGTCACGGCGGCATTATATTGTTCGAAACCTCGCCTCAGGGCACAACGTTCAGCGCTATATTGCCCTTATCACTTGGCACCAATGCACCATGACACTGGCATCTGAAAACACACACTCGGTTTGGATAATTGATGATGACCCGTCAATTCGATGGGTGCTAGAACGCGCGTTAACCAATGCGAAATTTTCAGTCACGCTCTTTGAAACGGCCTCCAGCGCACTCAGTCGTTACAAACGAATACTCCCCAGCGAGCGGCCTCAGCTGATATTGACTGATATCCGCATGCCCGGCATCAGTGGCTTTGAACTGCTCAAACAAATCAAGAACGTCGACTCAAAGCAACCCATTATTATTATGACCGCTTATTCTGATCTTGATACCACTCTGCAAGGTTATCAACAAGGTGCCTTTGAGTATTTACCTAAACCCTTCGATATTGATAAGGCCATCGAGTTAGTCACCAGAGGCTGTGAGTCACACAGACGAAATGAGGTCAGCGATGTAACCGTTGCACCTGATAATGACATCATTGGAGACTCAACATCGATTAAAAACTTGTTTCGACAAATGGCAAAGATAACCAAAATCTCTAGCCACTGTCTCATCATGGGGGAACAAGGTACCGGTAAAACCCTTGTTGCGAATACCATTCATTTTGCCAACGTCAAAAAGGATGTGGCTTTAATTACAATCAATATATCTAGCACCACCCTTAGTAGCGATATCAACGAAGTTCTCAAACAACAACCCAATGCTACCGTATTACTCAAAAATATCGACACATTACCCACACCCGTACAGAGCTACTTAACTCAAACCCTGACGGACTATAAACAGAATAAATTGGCTTCAACCCTGCGCATTATTGCGACCACTTCGGTCAACCTATTTGACCTCGTACAGCTCGGCAGATTTAACCAATCACTGTACCACCAACTCAATGAAATCAACCTAATCCTGCCACCCTTGCGCAACAGACGCGATGACATACCGGCACTCATTAACCATTATCTCAACCGCTTTGGTGTCGAATTGAATGAAGTAGCCAAACCAATCGCAGTTGATGCCATAGCCTTCCTTGAACAGTACGAATGGCCCGGCAATATTAACCAGCTAAAGAATATCTGCCGTAGCCTGAGTATTGCCTCTGAAGCGAGTATTAGTTTACAGGCTCTGCCCGCTGAATTGTTTCAAACACAACCGGTTGCACAAGCTTCATCCCGCGATAAGAATCTAAGCGAATGGGAATATCAGCTGGGCCTTTGGTCAATGCGGGCGCTGGCTGCAGGTGATCCAAACATTATGTCAGACGCTCAATCTAAACTTGAAAAAAAACTTTTGCAATGTGCACTTCAAGTCACCAAAGGCCGTAAACATGAGGCTGCCAAACTATTGGGCTGGGGGAGGAATACACTCACAAGGAAGCTAAAAGAGCTTTATTAGGGCGGCGTCGAAATACAATTCATATAGGCTAATTCCAATGTTTTAGCCTGATACTTTTCCATGCATTCGCCGGGCGTTCCAACAAACTTCATCTCGCCATTATGCAAAATACCAAACTGGTCACAAATGTCTTCGGCATCAGCCAACAGGTGCGTACTATAAAAGATAGTCCGGTTCTTAGGCTTTTCGTCTCGTAATAACTGCTTGAAATGATAACGTGCGCTGGGGTCTAGGCCGCTCAACGGTTCATCCAGGATGAGCAGGTCACGGTCCAACATGAAACAACTAATTAACCCCAGCTTTTGCACCATACCCTTAGAATAACTAGCCACCTTTGACTCGAATCGATCCGCAGCAAAATCCAGTTTTTGCGCTAACAGCATCACTCGCTTTTTATCGAGCGGTATGTCATAGGTCGATGCAACAAACTGAAGGTACTGCCAGGCGCTAGCCTCTTTTTTGGTATCAAATTTCTCCGGCAGAAAGGCCAAGCTTTCGCGACAACGAGGCTCTCGATTGATGTTATTAAAAATCGAAATCTGGCTGCCTTGATCTGGCCGAATCAGATCGAGTGCGAGCTTGATCAAGGTCGACTTACCCGCACCATTGATACCCGCAATAGCAAAATAACTGCCCACAGGCACCGACAAATTCAGGTTTTCGAGGATCGTGCGTCCCGATACCTGGTAAGAGAGGTTTGTGAATGATAATGCAGTGTTATTCATAGATTAAAAAAAGGCCCGCGACATACCGCAGGCCAGATAATAACAAGTTAATCGAACCAATATTTAGAATCGGAACACAGTGTCGTATAAGTCTAAATCTCCATATTCAGTAGCAGCATCTGTGGCTAATGAACCAATATCGGCAACGCCAGAGGCATCTTCAGCGACAGCCGACGAAAAATCTGCGGATCGGACACGTCCAGTGTTTGGTATACCATCATCAAGCCTGGATTCGAGTATTTTTACAACACTGCCTTCGAGTCGTCCAAATACGGTAACATGGCCCCCAATACCCAGTCCGCCTGAATGAATACCAATTTTTCCAGCATAGGCATTTTGCTGACCCAGAAAGTCTGTCGGATCGCCAGACACAAGACCAGATGCTCTTAACATCATCCAGAACTTTCCTGTTTCTAGATCTACTGTTGTGTCCAACCAATGACCATCAATCGAGCCGTTCCCATCACCTACTGCTGAAAAACCATCAAAACGATCGTCTGCAGCATTATCATCACCGGGCAATTGCATGTAACGGTCTTGATAAGAGAATATAGCGGCCGCTAAGCCCGCATTATCACTCTCGACCCGCTTTAATTTTGCATTGGTAATCATTTCCTGACCTTTCAGGACACCGCCGATGAGCAGTCCAACTATGACCAGCACGATGGCAATTTCTACCAGGGTAAATCCTTTTTGTTTTTTCTGTAACATAAGTGCCTCTCGGTAATTTATCTTGAATTTGACTAACATAGTTTATGTGGCCTGCCTGTTATCAAGCATGTTCCGTGCCATTTCTCATAAATCGCCATCTGACAGTTAAATTGCCGAACAACCTAATCCTGACTCCCTATTATTGTTGAGATTCCAACAACTTTTGTTGGAATTCTAACAGCTTTACCCTCAGAAACCGCCGCTCGTCTGCATTTTTGAGCGAGCCACTCTCAAGCATCGCGACGATAATGGCGATGCCCGTCTCAAACTCATTCAACTCGCCTAGCAGGATAAATTGCATGTCTCGCGCCCATTGAGGCATAACCACATCAAGTGGTTGAGTTGTTAATTGCTCTGCCAGCAATAGCGCCAATGACAAGTCACCCAGCTTATGCTTCGCCAGGATCGTGGCCTCGGTCATGCGCCGCCAGTGCAGTTGCGGGTCTCGCGTGAAGCTTGCCTGAATAAAATCGACCATTAGCCGCATATTCTGCTTGTCGCTCGTCTGACTATAGACTCGTGACGCCAGCATGGTGGGGTATTCAGAATGGGGATTTAAAGCCGTGATTTGATTGAGCCAGTGGGTCAGCTTTGGATAGTCCAGCTGTTCATAGCGCATATGCTTGCCCGACTGATTGTCGTGCAACTGAAGCCGTATCGCGAGCCAATAGCTCAACAGTCGATCGGATCCCATCGATGCCACTCGATAAGTCGACGCCGCGGTTGGATTTGGGAGGGCCTTGTAGGCTAACGCGCCTGCAGATAATGCCCCTTGGGCCGTCCATATTTGCACACCCAGAATCATCAGGAAACAGGCCACCAGGGGCCTGGGTAGGGAATTAAAGGGTCTTTCAGCGCGTTTCATTGTCCTAGCTTCATTACTCTCACATGATTTTTCCAGGGCTACCCTAGAGGTTAAATTCTTTGCGGTAAAAGTCGACTAAACAAACTCCCACTAAGAAAGCAGCGTAGATCACAACCGTGAGTAACTGACTGGGCAATAGATCGGCCGACAGTAGCGAAGGATCGAAAAAAACATTGTTTTGCGCAAATGCCTCAGTCCCCGGCATAACATATAACACGCCCTCAAATAACCATTGCGCAAAACGATTCGATGCACTGCCATCGGATAGCTTAACCGACTCGGATAGCATTTGATTGATGATGGCAGAACACTTGGCTAACAGGTAGATTGCGATAGAAAAAACAACCGCCTGTGGTATTTTTTCCAGGCTCAAGATACCCAACAAACCAATCAATGCTACCAACACCAGTTCCAGCCAGAGTGCGGCGGCCCAGTAGAGCGCTATGTCGAACGAGGTAGCCCATGAAAGCATGCCAGCGACCGGCAAGCTTAAAAGGGTCACTATGGTAAGGATCACTAATAACTGAGCTATAATATACTGCCAGCGTGATATGGGCATGGTTAATAGTCGTTCGAATTGCTTCGATTGATAATCTTCCGCGACATTGCTCGTCACGAGTAGCAATACCACCAATACCAGGCTATAACGTAGAAAGTCAGCCTGTAGTGCGGCACTCATGTTTTCGCTATTGATGATAGCCAGCTCCGAGACAAAACCGGCGACTAAAGATGACAGCACCCAAAGGATAACAATAAGAATAGCCAATCGGCGATTAACAACGCCCAGCAATAAATAACGAAACAATGATATAGTTTGCCCAGCCATTTGTCCCACTATCCTTTAGTCCTTTAGAAAAGTTGAATTTTGAATTTTAAATTTTTACTGCAGTTCGAGCGACAGTTATTAGCCGCAACCCTGCTAACTTATCACATTTTAATCTGGTCGTCGTCCAGTGCACCATTACAAGCTTGCCTGATGCTAATACTGTATGGCCTGTTCTTGTTATGGCAACCGCTGTGGCGAAAGGATTCGCCCGTGAGTCGATGGCCTATCGCGTTTCTCGCCCTTATCATTGCGTTAATCAGTTACTTTTTCAGCCATGAATCTTTAGTCCTGTTCGGTTTAGTTTTTTCCGGTTTTATGGGTAGTCGACTATTAAGTCAGCCCAACTTCCGCTCATTCGACTCGCTCGGTTTGATTATAGTCATACTCGAAATGGCCACGGGCGTTATACCCGGTGCCTTCCCTCAAATTGCATTACCCAGTTTATTTTTAGACTCTATGCAAATGCTCATTTTAGTGCCGATTTTACTGTTCTTTTTTGCCACCAATTCAGAGCATAAAATACAAAATCATAACCAAGTCGATTTGATGCATGGCTTGCTCACCGCCACTTTAATTTTCATCGTTTTATTAGGCGCGATTGTCATTAGTGTCCTATATGGCGTTGCGTATATTGATGGTTTTTTATTAACTTTGTTTCTTGTTGCTACGCTTATTTTGGGCGTGAGTTGGTTTTGGAATCCTGGTGTGGGTTATTCTGGCATGGGTGTTTTATGGAATCGATACGCGATGACCATTGGTGGCCCGTTCGAAACCTGGATCAATACACTCACCACCCTAATCGAAGAACACTACCTCACGCCAAACGATTATCTAAAGGCCGCTTGTGAACACTTGGTCGAAAATGACTGGTTACATGCGATTCAATGGAATTTTAAAAACAGCATGGTTTCTGCTGGTGAAAAAACTGGCACCCGAATCGAACACATGATCAACAATGACATTAGTGTTGAGCTTTACTTTACCTCTAACCCCGGCCCTGCGCTTGAGCAACACACCACCTTACTCATTCGAATGGCTTACCAGTTTTATTTGGCGAAACTGAACCAGGAAAAAATGCGGGCTCAAGAGCACTTTGCAACGATTCATCATACCGGCGCAAGGCTTACCCACGACATCAGAAATATTTTGCAATCAATCGAAACGTCACTCGATATTTTAGGCATTAATTATGGCTCCGAAAGGCAACAAGCGCTACTCCAAAAAAACTTAACCCACATTAGCTTAAGGCTCGAAAACACACTCAAGCAGCTCAAGACACCCAAGCTTGACGCTGAAATTAAGTTACTCAGTGCCAATGAGTGGATGGACAAAGTCGAACAGCAACATCACTCGAACGCGTCTATCCGTTTTCATCGGGAGCTCACTAGCAACCCCGCCTTACCCGAGGATTTATTTGATAGCGTCTTAGACAACTTAATCAACAATGCCATGAGAAAATCATCCACCGGTCGGGTAGACGTTCGGTTATATTGTAATTCAGACATTATCCTACTGTCAGTCTGTGACGATGGTAGCCCCGTTGAATCGAGTATTGAAGCCAGCCTATTCAATCAACCCGTCTCATCGGGCAGTGGCATGGGGATCGGGTTGTATCAGTCAACTATTATGGCCAGGGCATTCAACTTCGAACTTGAGTTAAGCCAGAACGAGGCGGGTAGGGTTTGTTTTAATCTGTTTCAGCACTTGCAGGACTAAGGAATGTGCGCAAAATAACTACCTGAAATGTCTGGCTCACCAAAAAAACAGTTCTTATCAGGACGTTATTTCGTACACGTCACTAAACAGTTGATGCCTGCATTCGACCGCCTCAACTGGGTCTACGAGCTAAACCCAAACCAGCGAGCCCTAGTCCAAACAAAGCGATTATGGAGGGTTCTGGCACAGCCGAACGAGTCGAATCAAATTCTACCTTCACCTTTACGTAGATGCCATCTTCCTTTTTTATATCGCTAAAATCCAAAAATATAGAATTTTCATTAAATATTATGCGCTCTTGGTCGAATATAGCTGAGGTACCCGAATCAATAGTGACTTTAGCAACTGTCTCTTATACACATCTGACGCTGCCGACGAC
>CAJXUC010000022.1 GCA_913061315.1 uncultured Gammaproteobacteria bacterium
GAGATAGCGTAGCGTCTCGTGGGCTCGGAGATGTGTATAAGAGACAGGCATTAAGCATTAAGAGAACTGAGTCACTTTAATCACTATTCAATATTTATAGTTCAAAATAATTAAAATCCATCTGAACAATATAGATTACTACCTTGATAAAACTTTCTAGACAATATCGCTCACATGACCATTCAGCTATAATACATTTTTTGACTCAGGCTCATCAAAATTATGCTGTCATCCGCTCAACCCGTACGTCGCGCTCTAATAAGTGTCTCAGATAAATCAGGTATCGTCGAACTAGCTTCACAGCTCCATGCTAAAGGCGTTGATTTATTGTCGACTGGTGGCACGGCAAAATTAATCGCTGAAAACAACATACCCGTCACAGAAATAGGCGACTACACTGGTTTTCCTGAGATGATGGCGGGCCGCGTCAAAACACTTCACCCTAAGGTTCATGGCGGCATTCTAGCCCGACGAGGTACCGACGAGGCAATCATGGAGGCGAATGACATTCAACCCATCGACTTAGTAATTGTTAACCTTTACCCATTTCAAGCAACTGTAGCAGACCCAGCTTGCTCACTAGAAGACGCAATAGAGAACATTGACATTGGCGGTCCAACAATGGTCAGAGCTGCAGCAAAGAATCATGCCAGTGTGTGTATTGTTGTTGATCCTACCGACTACCCAACCATCCTATCAGAAATGGATGGCGATGACGGCAAGATCAGCGATGCCAGCCGATTTTCATTAGCCATTAAGGCGTTTGAGCATACAGCCAGCTACGATGGAGCAATTTCTAATTATTTTGGCCGCTTGGTACAAAAAAAGGAGGACAGTCAGTTCCCTCGCACAATTAATTTGCAGTTCAAACATACGCAAGGAATGCGTTATGGCGAAAACCCTCACCAGAATGCGGCATTTTATGTTGAGGCAGGTATAACAGAATCGAGCGTATCGACTGCCATACAGTTGCAAGGAAAGGCACTTTCATTTAATAATATTGGAGACACTGATGCAGCCTTAGAATGCGTCAAACAATTTGACCAGCCTGCCTGCGTTATCGTTAAACACGCTAACCCTTGTGGTGTTGCCATTGATAACGACACTCTGAACGGTAATATTCACGATGCTTATCAGCGCGCATATCAGACTGACCCAGAATCTGCTTTTGGTGGCATTATCGCTTTTAATCGAACACTTGATGCAAAAACAGCTAAAGCAATTATAGACCAACAATTTGTAGAGGTAATTATTGCTCCTGGCGTTGATGACGAGGCTAACGCAATCATAGCAACTAAACAAAACGTTCGCTTACTACAATGTGGTGAGTGGCAAACAGCCGGCTATCGGCTTGATTATAAGAGAGTAAATGGTGGGTTGCTGGTTCAGGACGCAGATTTACAATTACACAACACACTTGACGTTGTTACTGAAGTAAAGCCAAGCCAACAGCAGATCGAAGATATGATTTTTGCATTGCAAGTGGCTAAATTTGTTAAATCAAATGCTATCGTTTATGCCCGAGAACATACGACTATTGGCGTAGGCGCAGGCCAAATGTCCCGTATTAATAGTGCTCGAATCGCCGGCATTAAAGCAGAGCACGCCAAGCTTCAAGTGACTGGTTCAGTCATGGCATCGGATGCATTCTTCCCATTTCGTGATGGCATTGACGCTGCAAATGACGCCGGTATTCGAGCCATTATTCAACCCGGTGGCTCGATGCGCGATGATGATGTCATTGTCGCTGCAAATGAACATGGCATTGCGATGATTTTCACTGGCATGCGCCATTTTCGGCATTAATGCAGGGGCTATACAGATGAAAATTTTAGTTATTGGTGGCGGTGGGCGTGAACATGCTTTGGCCTGGAAAGCCGCTCAGTCAAAAAAAGTAAGTCACGTTTTTGTTGCCCCAGGCAATGCAGGCACTCATCAAGAAACTGACGTAAGCAATGTCTTTATTGATGCTGATAATATTGATGCATTACTTGAGTTTGCACAAAATGAATCAATTGAGCTTACCATCGTGGGTCCAGAAGCACCGCTCGTCAATGGGATTGTCGACCAGTTCCAAGCGGCAGGGCTCCGGATCTTTGGGCCCAGCGCTGCAGCGGCACAATTAGAGGGATCAAAAACATTCACTAAAGACTTTCTTCAGCGGCATCAGATACCAACCGCGGAATACCAGAGTTTTACTGAAATTGAACCTGCACTCGAATATGTCAAAAATAAAGGCATCCCCATTGTCATTAAAGCCGACGGTCTGGCCGCAGGTAAAGGGGTCATTTTAGCGCTCACTGAGCAACAAGCGATTGATTCAATCAAAGATATGCTCTCTGGCAACTCGTTTGGCGATGCGGGTCATCGTATTGTCATAGAGGAGTTTCTATATGGAGAAGAAGCCAGTTTTATTTGTATGGTCGACGGTGAACATGCTTTGCCACTAGCAACATCACAAGATCATAAAACAAGAGATAACGGAGACCAGGGACCCAATACAGGGGGAATGGGCGCTTATTCCCCTGCCCCAATCGTGACTTTTGAAGTTGAAGATAAGATCATGCAGGAAGTGATATGGCCTACCGTTCGGGGCATGGCAGCCGAGGGCATTAAATATACTGGATTTTTATATGCTGGCCTGATGATAAACAATACAGGTGACATCAAGGTAATTGAATACAACTGCCGTTTTGGTGACCCAGAAGCTCAACCGATCATGATGCGACTTCAGTCAGATTTAGTTGAACTATGTATTGCTAGTTGTGACGGTAATCTGGCTGAGAAAAAAATACAGTGGGATCCACGCTTTTGTCTGGGTGTCGTGTTAGCTGCCAACGGTTATCCCAATAGCTATGTCAAAGGTGACATTATCAAAGGGATAGCGCCAGCCGATTCAAAGTCAAAGGTGTTTCATGCCGGCACCGTAAATGATGATAAGGGCAATATCGTAAGCAGTGGCGGTCGAGTTTTATGTGCAGCAGCCTTAGGCGACACGCTTCTGGACGCGCAGAAAAAAGCCTATCAGATTATTGACCAGATTAATTGGGATGGCGCCTATTTCAGGACTGACATTGGCTTTAAAGCCCTATAAATCTGAATTTCACACATCATGGGACATTATTTTTTCTGCCACTTATCAACTGGTTTTCATATAAAGCATTAACTTCACTATTTAAGTCGTTGAACTAACTACAACTAGTTCACATGCTATTGATGCACCTAGCCACTACATGTAGTAGCTAGGTTAGAAAAAACACACTATATATTGTGATCTTTACCATTACAGTTATACTGACCCTCTGTCAATTAATAGCCTTGATGAGAATCATAATATGAAATGTCCCAATTGCAGTTCATCCATGTTGATCGCTGATAAAAGAGCTGAAAGTAATAGCCTAGTTACTTTTTTTCGATGTACAAATTGCGTTAGTGAACATGTTTCGTCTGAACTCACTAATGATGATCAGCTCATCTCATCAAGTCGGTTGGAATTTTTTGAACCGAGTCTCACCCAAAATTTTAAATATAGTTAGATTCCCTGAATCACGGCTTATCTTCTAACATTTCTAGGCACATCCGGCGTTGTGGTGCAGCTCATAAATGGCAGAATTGTTAGCCTAATCTTTAATGATTTTGGCGAATTCTACAACCTAAGTTCATAAGAAAATTGGTTTGTCCTACTTAGTAATTAGGTATTCAGCTCTGGCAAAAAATTATGCTGCTGATCAGGTTGGTTGACTGAGAAAAAATAGAACAAGTTCATTAACATTAATTTTTAAAGCCTAATCTCGTCTTAACTTGTCATTTAGAGCAATTGGAGTTGGGTACGTGGCTACAATGTAGTACGAAGAAAAGACAAAGCTTACCAATGTTGCAATTTGAATTAAATACGACACTTCTGCACGAATAACAGCAAGTTCTGTCGCCATAACGGCCAGAAGCAAAGAAAACTCACTCATCTGACCAAGTCTCATTGCAATTTCGGTAGAGCGCCCAGAAGTCTCATTAGAAAAGCGAAGCAAGAAACGAAACAAAATAGGCTTGATAACGATTGCAATCAGACTCAGTCCTACGGCCACTAACCAGATATCGGGTAAAATACCCAAATTGAAGTTAGCACCCAACGCAACAAAGAAGATAATCAAGAAAAAATCGCGCAACGGCTTCAAACTTGCGACTATAAATAGCGCGATTGGATTGCGCGCAATCATAACGCCAGCAATAAATGCACCGATTTCGTAGGATAGACCCAGCTGCTCTGAAAGTTCGGCAAGCCCTAAACACCAACCAACTGCCACAAGAAAAATATATTCTTGAATACGATCAAACTTCAAAATTAATTGGGTCAGTACATGTTTTTCCAGCACATAAGCAACACCCACCATTACGGGGAATGCAAGCATCGGTTTACTCATCGCAAGCCAACCAATATCAGCGTTTGAGCTACCTTCAAGCACTAACATCAAGAAAATAGCAATAATATCCTGCAATAACAACATACTGATAATCACCTCACCTGTATGTTGGTGGTGTAAGACGGTGGTGGGTATTAATTTCAATCCAACGATTGTGCTGGAAAACATCAGTGCTGCACCGATGATGAAAGACTCGGTAACGCTATAGCCAAACAGTTGGCTATAGCCAAATCCAAGTGCACACAAGACGACAGAACTAACGCCTGTGACGACTGTGGTTTTACCCACCAGACGAAATAAATCCTGTGGGTTAAGATTTAAACCTAATAAAAATAATAAGAAAATAATGCCAACGTTGGCAATGTCTTGAATTTGGGTGGCATCCGCTATCAGATTAAGACCCCAAGGACCGATTAAAAGTCCCAAACTGATATAGGCAATAATCAATGATTGACGCACGTAAAGGGCTACCGTTGCCAATACTGCAGCACCAGTGAATATTAAAAAGAGGGTATAAACAATCGAGGTATTTTCCATTTCAGAAGTAACAATTCATATCAGTCCAGAATAATCCAATTTTAACACGTCAAAGAAAAAACTGACCCTACTGTCTTGCCGTTAATGTTGGTATCTCCAATTTATGGTTTTTGACAAAAAATTGTTAATAAGCAGATA
Source organism: uncultured Gammaproteobacteria bacterium (assembly GCA_913061315.1). Taxonomy (GTDB): domain Bacteria; phylum Pseudomonadota; class Gammaproteobacteria. Next base: position 5,094 of record CAJXUC010000022.1, read on the forward strand.
GAGATATCTCGATTAACCGCTTCACTTCTGATGGTTCAGATGGCTTATCCAGAATAGCTGAGACACCCTCTTGCTGAATCGCGTCTAGCTTTTCGACATTACTTCCAGTTGTTACCATAAACACTGGAACAGAGCTTTGATCACTTTCCATTCGAATAAAGCCTAACAGTTCATGCCCATCTTATTCGGACATCTTGAAATCGCTGACAATCAAATCATATTGATTGGTTTGTGTCAGCGTTATAGCCTTACTGGCATCGGCAGCTTCAGTGACCTTTTTGATCCTCCTTTTGTTCAACGTTTGAGTGATCATTTTTCTAGCCATCCCACTGTCATCGACCACCAAAACGTCAAGGCTTTCTGTGTCTAACTCATCGAGGGTGATGTGATCTGGAATTCACGCATTCCTAACACTCAATTACTGCCCGTCATATCTTCGATAGGCAAAGAACTAATCACTACATTAAGAATATCATTAAATATTGAATCTAGTGTTTCAGCACCTTTAAGAAAACGACGGAATTAACAAAGGCCTAAATCTTCAAACTGTTGCAGGATTATTTTACTTTCTGCAGTTGATGGCTCTTCGAGAACCACATAGATTGAAGCCATTGGATGTTCCATTTTATCTTTCTAAAGTGTCTATCAATATATATAGCACAGCTGGTCATTTAATTATTAAATTCCAGTTCATATCACTGAACGCATCACTTGATTTTTAGATTCGAATGCCTAAGCTAATGAGCTATCTTTTGATTGGTCCGTTTGATGAATGCGCTTGAAATACACGATCTCCATAAAACTTATAAAAGCGGCTTTCAGGCACTTAAGGGTATCGACCTTGTTGTTGAAGAAGGTGACTTTTTTGCGCTACTAGGACCCAATGGAGCAGGAAAGTCTACTTGTATCGGTGTTGTATCGTCCTTAGTAAACAAGACCAGCGGCAGTGTAAAAGTGTTTGGTCACTGTATTGATAAAAACTTAATGGGGGCGAAATCGTCACTTGGCTCAGTGCCACAGGAATTCAACTTCAATACGTTTGAACCCGTTCATGAGATTGTTGTAAATCAAGGCGGCTTTTATGGTGTCTCAAGAAAAACGGCCACTAAGCTAGCCGACCACTATCTTAAAGAACTGGGTTTATGGCCACACCGCCAAGTCGAATCAGGCAAACTGTCAGGTGGAATGAAACGTAGACTAATGATTGCTAGGGCGCTCATTCATCGACCTAAATTATTGATATTAGATGAACCTACAGCGGGAGTGGATATCGAACTGCGTCGCTCCATGTGGCAATTTATGGACGAAATAAACCACCAAGGAACCACCATTATTCTTACTACACATTATCTAGAAGAAGCTGAATCCATGTGTCGCAATATCGCCATTATTGACGAAGGTTTAATTATCGAAAACACGAGTATGAAGACCTTACTCAAAAGCCTTAACAGTGAGACTTTCGTACTTTATCTGGCCGATGAAATTCTTCAATCACCCTTTTTGCAAGGGTTTGGTAGAACATCTCTGCTTGACAGCCATACTATTGAAGTAGAAGTACCTAAACAACGATCATTGAATGAGCTTATTCATCAGCTCGACTCTCTTAAAATCACCGTCAACCGTATGCGCAATAAAGTGAATCGATTGGAAGAGCTTTTCGTCAATATCACATCAAAGAAGATTAAAGCAGTATGAGCCAGAATATAAGTCAAGCTAACATTTCACCCTGGAAAAGAAACTGGGTCGCCTACGTCACCATCACGCGACGGGAAATTTTGCGATTTAGTCGAATTTGGGTACAAACACTGGTGCCTCCAGTCGTGATGACAGGGTTATATTTTGTTATATTTGGTAATTTGATTGGCCAGAAAATTGGTGTAATGGACGGTATGTCCTATATTGATTTTATAATGCCCGGTTTAGTCATGATGTCGATTATTACCAATTCCTATGCCAATGTCGTTTCGTCTTTTTATGGTGCAAAATATTCACAGCACATTGAAGAGATGCAGATATCCCCCATTCCCAACATTATTATTATGCTTGGCTTTATCACGGGTGGCGTAGTTCGAGGATTGTGCGTTGGAGTAACAGTCACTTTAATTTCGCAAATTTTCACTGACTTTTCAATGCATAATCCATTAGTCATAATTATTGTTGCTGTTCTGACGGCCTTTCTCTTCTCTATAGCAGGCCTCATTAACGCGGTATTCGCTAAAAGTTTTGATGATGTCAGTATTGTGCCGACCTTTGTATTAACGCCTCTGACTTATTTGGGGGGTATTTTCTATTCAATCAAGCTACTTCCTGAATTTTGGCAACAGGTATCACTAGCAAACCCTATCTTGTATATGGTGAATAGTTTTCGATATGGCTTTCGTGGCACCAGTGATATTGATTTGACTACCGCCATTTGTGTCATCCTATTATTTATAGTGATTCTATTCAGTGTCTGTCTCGCCTTACTAGAACGAGGCATAGGCGTTAGGCAATGAGAGATGATAATCCAATAATAGATATTGGTGTCAATTTAACCAACAAAAGTTTAATGCAAAACTTAGAACCAGTTTTGCAGCGTGCTAATAATGCAGGGGTGAATAAAATAGTCGTCACAGGTACGAATCTAAAAGAAAGTGAAAAGGCAGTTCAACTGTGTAACCAGCACCCTCAGCATTTAGTTTGTACTGCAGGTGTACACCCCCATCATGCCAGTGACTGGACAACAGATACTTCGCAACAGATCGTTCAATTAGCCACTCAACCTTGCGTTAGGGCCATTGGTGAAACCGGCCTTGATTTTAACCGTAACTATTCCCCTTCGCCAGCCCAGACGGACGTGTTCAGGCAACAGTTAGCGATAGCAAGTGAACTAAAAATGCCCGTGTTCTGCCATCAGCGTGATGCACACGACACGTTTCTTTCCATTTTAAAAGAATATCGCAACAAACTCACAAAGGTCGTCATTCACTGCTTTACCGATACCAAAGTCGCATTGTTTGATTATCTAGATTTAGATTGTCATATTGGAATAACCGGATGGATATGCGACGAAAGGCGCGGTACTGAGTTGCAGAGTAACGTTCAATATATCCCAGACAATCGCCTTATGCTTGAAACTGATGCACCCTATCTATTGCCCAGAAGTTTATTGCCAAAGCCTAAGTCACGCATCAATGAACCTTGTCATCTACCCCATATTTTACAAACAGTGGCGCATCTTCAGGGCAAAACTATCCAACAACTTGGCGCTGAATGTTTAAAAACTAGCCAACTTTTTTTCAATATTGAAAGTTAAGAATCTCACTATTTTTGCGATGACGGTTCCAGTATTATTAAACGATGACGAATAAAATGCCTATGATTTGCGCGCCTTTTGTTACTTTATGCTCTGCAATCATTATTTTTAAGTCTACACTGTTGTTAGACACTGTCGATATCAATCAAAATGTTATGTTGATTCCTAATCATGAATGATCAGCCTAAATTAAACTTCTTTGCCTCAACCCCGGAACCCTGTAGTTATCTAGACAACAGGGACGCCATCAGTGCATTCGCTAATCCAAATGTCGATATGACTATGCCCACTTATAGCGCCCTCATTCAACACGGTTTCAGGCGCTCCGGTGGCTACGTTTATCGTCCCCATTGTCCAACTTGCCGGGAATGTATTTCTGTTCGAGTTCCCGTCAAGCGACACAAGCCATCGCGCAATGAAAAGCGTATTCTGCGACTCAACATCGACATTAAAATCAGTGTCACTAAGGGCAAGTTTCACCAAACACATTTTGAATTGTATAACCGATATATGGCGAGTCGTCATGGTGATGGTAGTATGGCGAACCCTACTAAAGCCGACTATCATCGCTTTTTAATCTGTGACTGGACAGAAACAGACTTTATTGAATTTCACCTAGGAAAAACTTTAATAGCGATTGCTGTAACGGATATTACAAAAACAGGGCTATCGGCAGTCTATACCTTTTTTGATCCTGATTACCAAAGTCGAAGTTTGGGGCATTTCGCAATTTTGCGACAGATAAAAGAAGCACAGGCTCGCGATCTAGAGTACCTCTACCTTGGCTACTGGATCAAAGACTGTAATAAAATGCGTTATAAAAACCGGTATAAACCATTGGAAGGATTTATTGACGATCACTGGCAGGATATTACCATTAATTTAAGTAAAGAAAATGAGTCCAAACAATGACTAAGACCTACCTTGATCTAGTTGACGTAATAATCTCGGCCAGTCAAAAGTGCTACCCGGATCTGTTTTCCTGCCTGGTGCAATATCACTATGACCACATAAAGCATCCGTTTCAATCTTTGAATATTGACGTCTAAGACACTGAACCAGTCGGTCTAACTGATGATATTGGTTATTGGTATAATTCAAATCATCAGTACCTTCTAACTCAATACCAATTGAATAATTATTACATTCAGGCTCACCCAACCAACTTGAAATCCCTGCATGCCAAGCCCGTTCAAGAAAAGAGACAAACTGAATAAGGTTCCCGTCCCGCTCGATTAAACAATGAGAAGAAACTTTTAAATGACAAATCGATGCAAAATATTCATGCTTTTTTGGATCAAGCTGATTGCAAAATAAATCTTGAATATAACCACCACCAAACTCCGCCGGTGGTAAACTTATACCGTGTATGACAATCAGTTTTATATTACTTTTGTCAGGTCTAGCATCGTAGTTGGGTGATTCAATCACTTCCACCGTTTGTAACCAGCCTGTTTTATCAATTGTTAGTTTTGTCATTCTCTGATTTTTCGAATAGTGGTGTTTGAATAGCATTATTTGAATAGAGACTTTACTCTACAATCTACTCTACGATAAATTATCTACTATGAAGCTGCAAGATTTAAACCCACCTCAACAGCAAGCAGTAACCTGCATTGACAAACCCTGCCTCGTCTTAGCAGGCGCAGGGAGCGGAAAAACTCGTGTCATTACCTATAAAATAGCTCATCTCATCCACCAAGCGGGTTACGCCCCAGACACCATTCGTGCGGTCACCTTCACCAATAAATCAGCTCGCGAAATGAAACAACGCATCGTCACACTACTCGGTAAAAAGCACAGTAAGGGTATTGGTATATCGACTTTCCACACTTTGGGTTTACGCATATTGCAGGAAGAATATTTTGAAATCGGACTGCGTAAGGGTTTTAGCATTCTCGACTCAAAGGACGTCGAATCATGTCTTACTGAATTACTCCATCGGGGTGAAGGCGACCAAGCCTTTACTAAACAAGCGATGTATCAGATCAGCCGATGGAAAAACGAATTTATAGATCCCATTAGCGCCATTAGCATGGCTGACACTCCGTTACTTGAAAGTCAGTCTCGATTGTATCAGCATTATCAGAAACATATGTTGGCTTGCAACACGCTGGACTTTGATGACTTGATTATGATGCCGGTGAATCTATTTCGACGCAACGCAGAGGCGCTCCTCAAATGGCGCGGAAAAATACACTACCTGTTGGTTGACGAGTATCAAGATACCAATACCAGTCAATACGAATTAATCAAATTGATCGCAGGTCTAAGACAGAAACTCACCGTTGTGGGCGATGACGACCAGTCAATTTATGCTTGGAGAGGCGCAAAACCAGAAAATATTAATCTGCTAGGACAAGACTTCCCCACCCTAGAAGTTATCAAGCTAGAGCAAAACTATCGATCCAGCGGTCGAATCCTCAACTCCGCTAACAAACTGATCTCAATCAATGAACATTTATTTGAAAAGAAACTTTGGTCAGCCTCAGGGCCAGGTGAATTTATACGGGTTATGCCTTGCCGGAATGCAGATGATGAAGCCAGCCGCGTGGCACAAGATATCCTAACCCGACATTTTCAAACCAACGATGAATACAAGAAGTTTGCCATATTATATCGCAGTAATTTTCAGTCTCGAGTATTTGAAAAATCACTCAGAGACCACTCAATCCCTTACCAAATTACGGGTGGAACCGCATTCTTTGAACGCAGTGAAATTAAAGACATCATGGCCTACCTTCGGTTGGTTACCAACCCTGATGATGATCGTGCCTTATTACGCATCATTAATGTACCGAGGCGTGAAATCGGTGCTTCAACCATTAAAACAATTGCTGGCTATGCTGGCACCCGTCACAACAGTATTGGCAGAACCATTAAAGAGTTAGGCCTTCAGCAAAAGCTTGCCAAGCGAGCTTGGATAAAAATTCAAACCTTCGCAGATCTTATTGACGAACTTCGATACAAAAGTAAGGAGATGGACGCACTGGCATTTACTCAACATTTAATTACAACGCTCGATTATGAACACTGGTTACGAGACATTGGCACCTCTTCAAAACAGGCCGATAATGCAATAGAAAACCTCACCGAACTTACCAGTTGGATTGGTAATTTACAAAAGCAACGAGATGATTCATCGATTGAAAGCCTAGTTACTCACCTGTCTTTAATGTCTATTCTTGAAAATGATGATGAAAAGAATGAGCAAGACGCCGTTCAGCTTATGACATTACATGCAGCGAAAGGGCTAGAGTTTCCAAACGTTTATTTGGTCAATTTTGAAGAAGACAGTTTGCCTCACCATCAATCTCAAGAGGCTGATACTATTGAAGAAGAACGCCGTTTAGCTTATGTTGGCATTACAAGAGCAGAAAAAACACTGACACTGAGCTATGCCAAACAACGCCAACGATTTGGAGAAACGTTACAATGTGAACCTAGCCGATTTCTTTATGAATTACCCGAAGAAGAGCTAGAAGGTGCAGAGCATATTGCGAGCAAATTATCACCAGATGAGAAAAAACAACAAGGCTTGGGACACCTTGCTGATTTAAAGACGATGTTAAACGCAGCGAACTCGTAACGAAGTTCTCTGCAGTAATGATTAGTGCTGAATAATTTGACTCAAGAACAACTGAGTTCTTTCATTTTGAGGGTTATTAAAAAATTCATTAGGTTCATTTTCCTCAACGATCTCACCTTCATCCATAAAAATAACACGGTTAGCAACTTTCTTAGCGAAGCCCATTTCGTGCGTAACGCAAATCATTGTCATACCGTCTTCAGCAAGTTCAACCATTACATCGAGTACTTCGGAAATCATTTCAGGATCGAGTGCTGACGTTGGTTCATCAAATAACATGACCTTGGGGTTCATACACAAGCTTCGTGCAATCGCAACTCGTTGCTGCTGACCACCTGATAATTGCCCCGGATATTTATCCGCCTGTTCTGGAATCTTTACCCGTTCAAGATACTTCATTGCTATTGCTTCAGCTTCGGCTTTAGCAACATTTTTAACCCAGATTGGTGCCAAGGTGAGATTCTCAAGAATCGTCAAATGTGGGAATAGATTAAAATGCTGGAACACCATACCCACTTCTTTACGAATCTGTTCGATGTGTTTTAAGTCACCCGTCAGTTCAGTACCATCAACAATAATTTGACCTTGCTGATGCTCCTCAAGATGGTTAATACATCGAATTGTCGTCGACTTCCCCGACCCCGATGGACCGCAGATAACAATCCGCTCGCCTTTTTGTACCGTTATATTGATATCCTTCAGGACGTGAAAGTCACCGTACCATTTATGGACGCCGTTGAGCTCAATAATATGTTCAGCACTCATAATCTTTACCTTTTATGTCCAGTGTGAAGTTTGGCCTCAAGCGCAATGCTATAACGCGACATCGCAAAACAGAAAACCCAGAAAACAAATGCAGCAAAAACATAACCTTCGTCATCAAAACCTAACCATTCAGAATCAGTTAACGCCAAGTTAATAATCGCAAGTAAATCAAACAAGCCAATAATTAATACCAATGTGGTGTCCTTAAAGAGCGCAATAAAGGTGTTTACAATGCCAGGGATTACCAACTTCAGCGCTTGCGGCAATATAATTAAACCCATGCTTTTAGGGTAATTTAAACCGAGTGCTTCTGAAGCTTCGTACTGTCCTTTAGGAATAGCCTGTAGACCGCCACGCACGACTTCTGCCATATAGGCTGATTGAAACAGAGTTATACCAATTAATGCCCTCAATAACTTATCAAAATCACTACCTTCAGGAAAAAACAACGGCAACATGACTGACGCCATGAATAGCACCGTAATCAAAGGAATACCTCGCCAGAATTCGATATATACAACGCAGACTGATTTAAACATCGGCATTTTTGACCGTCTACCTAAAGCTAACAATATCCCAAGAGGTAATGATGCAACAATACCCACTGCAGACAGAATAAGGGTCAACATTAAGCCACCCCATTTAGTGGTCGAGACAACCTCAAGACCAAATGAACCGCCGTGGATTAGAAAATAGGCAATAAATGGATAAATGATTAGAATGAAAGCACCTAACCAATTTTTATAATGAAAGGATTTAATAAACAATGGAATAGTTAAACCAATCAATAGCAGCCCAGCTAGATTGGGACGCCAGTGCAGTTCGGCAGGGTAAAAACCATAAAAAACTTGATCAATACGATTAGCGATAAATATCCAGCAAGCACCGTCTTCATTACAGTCCGCACGATTTGACCCAGACCAAGTTGCAGAGAAAAAAGCCCAATCAAGCAGTGGCGGTAATAATAAAAGAATTAACACTATCGCGGCCAAACTCATAACACCATTAGCATAAGTAGAAAATAAATTTTTCTTTACCCAGACAACGATTCCAACTTCGGAAGCGGGTGGCGGCAAACTTGGACTTTTTTTATGATTGACCGGCATTATTATCGCTCCACTATAGCCATCTTTTTGTTATACCAATTCATCACCGATGAAATAAGTAAACTAGCAGTCAAGTAAACTGCCATCGTCATTGCCGTTATCTCAATCGCTTGACCCGTCTGATTGAGAGTTGTGCCCATAAATACGTTAACTAAATCAGGATAACCAATTGCAGTCGCCAGTGACGAGTTCTTTGTTAAGTTTAAGTATTGGCTGGTTAATGGTGGAATAATGACTCTCATCGCTTGAGGGATGATTACCAACTTCATCAACTGACCCCTTTTAAGTCCGAGCGCTAATGATGCTTCAGTTTGGCCGTGATCGACTGCCAATATACCGGCTCGGACCGTTTCAGCAATAAAAGCACCTGTATAAATGGTGAGCGCTAAAACCAGTGCTAACAATTCAGGTACTACCGCAATACCACCCGCAAAGTTAAATCCTTTGAGTACTGGGTATTCAATACTCATTGGCATTCCAGATGCCCAAAAAACCACGAGTGGAAAACCAATTAAAAGGATAAGACTAGACCAGCCAACAGGAAATTGCTGTCCAGTTTCATCCTGTCGCTTTCTAGCCCATTGGCGCATAAAAAGCAGGGCTATGAAACCAATAATGAAGGCAACTACAGTTATCAAAAAACCAGGCTCAGCAACTGGGCCAGGTAAATATAAACCCCGTACGTTGAATTCGATGCCTAAACCCAAGGACATACTATTTCGAGCGGAAGGTAAACCAGCCAAAACAGCAAAATACCAGAAAAATATTTGCAGCAATAATGGAATATTACGGAAAATTTCGATATATACGGTGGCGAGCTTTGCGACAAGCCAATTATTCGATAGGCGAGCGACACCCATTCCAAAGCCTAACAAAGTAGCCATGAAAATGCCCAAAACAGCGACTAACCCTGTATTAACCAAACCGACAATAAAGGTTCGGCCATAGCTAGAGTCCTCATTAAACTGGACTAATGATTGCAAAATACCAAAACCCGCTTTTTCGGTTAGAAAACCAAAACCAGTCGAGATACCCCGAGATTCCATATTGGATAGCGTATTATCAACAACACTATAAAAGAAGTAGACTAAGCCAGCTATTAGCAGGGCCTGAAAAAATAGGGCTCTATATTTAGGGTTATTCCAAACCGCGGGATTGGAAGGTTTTTGAACTGTCTCCAATTCTGACATCATAAACTCCAGACTTACATGGTTCGCGGTTTGGTAATTAAAGAATGGTTGATTTTACACATCATAAATAACTGAAGTAACCATTGATGTGTAAAAGCAACTTATAAAAAAGAGAGTGAATGGAACCCCATACACTCTCTACAGCACTAACTCATTACTAGATTAAAATAAAAACTTAATAACCTAGATTAACGAATTGGAGGTGCGTACATAATGCCACCACGAGACCAAAGGTCATTCAGACCGCGGGCAATCGCTAGAGGTGTATCAAGTCCAACATTGGCTTCAAAGCTTTCACCGTAGTTGCCAACCTGCTTAATGATGTTATATGACCATGCGTCATCAATACCAAGCTTTCCGCCTTGACCACCAACAAAACGTTCGATTGCAGGGCTTTTTGTCTTCATGCTATCGATGTTTGCAGATGTCAAACCCAGCTCTTCAGCATTAATCATGGCATTCAAAGACCAGCGAACAATATTAAACCATTCGTCGTCACCTTGACGAACAACCGGCCCTAATGGCTCTTTTGAAATGACTTCTGGTAATACAATTGCAGAACTAGGATTTTCTAACTTGATACGTAAAGAATAAAGCTGAGATTGATCCGAAGTTAGCATGTCACAACGACCGGCTTCAAAGCCTTTAATTGTGGCATCAGAAGTATCATAGTTAATTGACTTATACGTCATCCCATTCGCAGAAAAATAATCTGCCAAGTTCAATTCGGTCGTAGTACCCGATTGTAAACAAACCGCTGCTCCGTCAAGCTCTAATGCACTTTTAACACCAATTGCTTTACTGACCATGAAGCCTTGACCATCATAGTAGTTAACACCAGCGAAGTTCAAACCCAATGAACCATCACGAGTCAGAGTCCAAGTAGTGTTACGTGAAAGAATGTCAATTTCACCCGATTGTAGCGCAGTAAAACGCTCTTTTGCGGTTAACGGTGTGAATTTAACTTTAGTTGCATCACCTAGAACGGCAGCGGCAACAGCACGACATACGTCAACGTCGAGTCCTTGCCAATTACCAGAAGCGTCAGCATTTGAAAAACCTGCAAGACCTGTACTAACGCCACATTGGACGTGACCTTTACTTTTAACTGTTTCAAGCGTACCAGCAGATACAGAAGTAGCTGCTAACGCCAGAACTGATGAAATCAGTAGCGTTGAAGTGATTTTTTTCATTAATATCTCCGGATATTCGAGTGTTTTATTATGGTGATTACTTTTCCTAGATAAGTACAATTACTTTTCCTACATAAGTAATCATGATTTACAATAGTCACTTCACTATTTAATTGCAAGTTAAGAATGGTATCTTGCCAATTTGGGACAAAATAGACTCCAAAAAAATAGATTAAAGGGCCTTAAATCGTTATTTAGACAGATGCTTATATTCTTAAGGATATAAAAAACACCTTTTGCTAACTGATGCTCAAACAATAATATTAATATATGGCTATTAGAATTATTATTTACGCTTGATTTGAATTTTAGTACCTGTCGAACCCTGTCACGGATAAACAGTGCAACTTAAGCGATTAATTTTTATTGGTTCTTTTGTTCCATCCTTTGTTAAGAACTGCTTTTCGACAACTAACACTTGCAACAAAACATACCTTTGCCTAATCTACCTAAAATTCTTTAAAACATCACGACAGAATCGACTATGACTACTAAGAAAACCACGCAAAACAAGCCAGATATGCGCCAACATTCATCACAGGTTGTCGATGGCGTAGAACGTGCGCCAAGCCGCTCTATGTTAAGAGCAGTTGGATTTAATGATGAAGATTTCAAGAAACCTCAAATTGGCGTTGCCTCCACTTGGAGCATGGTCACACCCTGCAACATGCATATCGACAAACTAGCACTCAAAGCTGCTGAAGGCGTTAATGCTGCGAAAGGTAAGGCTGTTATTTTCAATACCATCACTATTTCTGACGGCATTTCAATGGGCACTGAGGGCATGAAGTATTCTTTGGTATCGAGAGAAGTCATCGCTGATTCAATCGAAGCGGTTGCTGGCTGCCAAGGTTTTGATGCGCTTATTACTATTGGTGGTTGTGACAAAAATATGCCTGCCTGCATTATGGGTATGGCGCGACTCAATCGTCCCTCGGTCTTCGTTTATGGCGGCACTATCATGCCCGGTTGCCACAAAGGTAAGAATGCCGATATCGTTACCGTATTCGAAGCGGTTGGTGCTCAAGCAGAAAATAAAATCACCAAGCAAGAAGTAAAAGATATCGAATGCGCCGCTATTCCAGGCCCTGGCTCTTGTGGCGGAATGTACACTGCTAATACCATGGCATCTGCCATTGAGGCCATGGGCATGAGTCTGCCCAATAGCTCAGCACAAGCCGCTATCTCCGAAGATAAAATAAAAGATTGCTTTGATGCTGGCGCCGCCGCAATGAAATTACTAAAAGCTAATATTCGTCCCAGTGACATCATGACTAAAAAAGCATTCGAAAATGCGGTCACGGTTGTCATTGCCTTGGGTGGTTCTACTAATGCGGTATTGCATTTGCTTGCAATGGCATCGTCTATTGGCGTAAAACTGAAACTGGACGACTTTACTCGAATCGGTAAGCGTGTCCCTGTGCTCGCAGACCTGCGACCCAGTGGAAAAGCTATGATGTCCGAATTGATTGAAATTGGTGGCATTCAACCCTTAATGAAAATTCTGCTGGATGCTAAATTGCTACATGGTGACTGCCTAACCGTAACCGGCAAAACATTGGCTCAAAACTTGGCTAAAGTAAAACCTTACCCCAAAAGCCAAAAAATTATTCACGCGCTTAGCGACCCGATTAAAAAAGATAGTCATCTCGTTATTTTAAAAGGCAACTTGGCTCCCGAAGGTTCTGTCGCCAAAATTTCGGGCAAAGAAGGTTTGAAGTTTACCGGCAAAGCAATGGTGTTCGCTTCTGAAGAATTAGCGTTGAAAAAAATTCTCGACGGTACCATTAAAAAAGGTGATGTAATCGTCGTTCGCTACGAAGGTCCCATTGGTGGCCCGGGTATGCGTGAAATGCTATCACCAACCTCCGCTATAATGGGTAAAGGTTTGGGTAAAGACGTCGCCTTTATTACGGATGGTCGCTTCTCTGGTGGGTCTCATGGATTTGTAGTTGGACATGTAACCCCTGAGGCAGCAGTCGGTGGCCCTATCGCATTAATTAAAAATGGCGATATTATTACTATTGATGCAGAAAAACGACAAGTTAATGTCAAGCTTAGTGCTGCCGAACTTAAAAAGCGCGCCGCTGCTTGGAAACAACCAAAACCAAAATACAAACGTGGCGTCTTGGCCAAGTATGCAAAATTAGTTAGCTCTGCATCACTTGGTGCGGTGACTGACCTAAACAATTAATGGATACAACAGACTACAAGTAAAAGGTTGCCCAATACTCGAAAGATTATGTCTGAGTTGATCATTACCTCTTCGGAGGGCTGAACTCACAGCTAATCTCGATATAGGCAATAGTGAAGTGCAGTCATCGATGAGCTCTCTCAACTGAACTGAATATATTGGCTTCTCGCTGGAGCGATAAGCCATGTATCCAAATAAGTAAAACTTAAAAGCAACTGTCATCAGCGATTTTGATGAACTGCCTTTTTCCAGACACACTGATAAGTACCTTGCGATGAAAAACTCGAGGATAGTGGCAGGTCCTAAGCCTACGAAGCTGACAACCATCTAAATAGACTTGGCAGCTAGAATATGAAAGCTTTTATCGCGCTCGCAATTAACGCACCAGTTTTTCAACATAAGCAAACTCAAACGCCCACCCACATCGGTCACAATAGCTGACGAAGAATACACCGTGAATGATTCCAATCGAGTTGGTGACAACGGCAAAAAGTTAAGCTTATATTATGTAGCCGGTGAACCTACTAATCTGATACACATGCAACGACAGGTCTCGAAGTGCCCTAGTTGAATTCAGTGCAAACTGACATTCGTGTGATCAGTTTAGGTCAATTAATTAAGCGCACCAACCGAATGGATTTTTATTCACAGATAAATTTGATCTAACTATTCCCTAAAATAAAGTCTTAATTCAAAAGTTACATCAATGAATAAGAATATATTTAAATAATCTAACTTTAGTTAATGATCGTAGGCTAATTAATAACTCCAATTCAACTGAGCACTCAAAATATCAACCGAGGCCTTGTATTCTCCTTTTTGAGTACTTTCCAGGGTAGGTATACTACTTTCATACTCGTTATTTATTTGTACATCTTTAATGAACAAATGCGAATAACCAACATCCAGAGTTAAATCTTCGTCTAACAAATAGGTTAGTCCAAACGATACCCACTTACGATCATTCCCCGGTATTCTTGCGGTTCTTCTTTCTGCATTAGGCACGGGTGTTTGGTCCAATGCAACACCACTTCGGAGTACCATTTTATCAGTGTATTGATAGTCAAAACCGACTGAATAACGCAGCGTGTCATTCCAGTTTTCGGTGGTAACAGAATCAGGTTGCAATGGGTTTGCATAGTCAATGCGGAGTTCGTCAAATGAACTCCACCCCGTCCAAGTTACATCCGCAAGATACGTTACCTTTTCAACGGTATGAGAAACACTCAGGGCAAGACTAGCAGGCAGGGTCACACCTGCACTAATAGCACTGTCAGAAAAGCGCCCTCCAGCCGTGAGAAATGTGGCGCCCGCAGGAACCATAAAATCAGCAGTACCTTCGAATTCGAGATCAATTTCAGAACGATAAGAAACACCTAAATTAGTTGCGGGTGTTATCAAGTATTGCAAACCGAAATTAAAACCAAACGCAGGATCACTCAAATTATCGCCACTTAAATCTGCAAAACCGTCAGTTGCTTGTGGAGAGCAAGTTGCTGAAGCCAAGCCCAAAGCAACACAAATAGCACCAAAATCAATGGCATTGGAAAAGACAATGTCACCAAAAACCATGTCAATGCCACCACCAATAGCCATTTGGCTATTCACCTGAAAGGCAATACTAGGATTGATATTGAGCGTTTTTAAATCGGTTTCTACTGCATGATAACGACCAACCCAGGCGTCATCATACTTGGTGGCTAAACCAAACAATGTCTGAACCCCGAGACCCATTTTTGTCTGCTGATCGACCGACTTTACCCAGTAAAGATTAGGAACAAAAGCGGCTAATCCTCCATCATCATCACTACCAGTCAATGCCGTGCGGCCCAAAATCACAGCAGCCGTTGACCCTTGGTTTGTAAAAGAAGAGTTAGGCTTGATATAGTGTCCTGCAATACTGAAATGGTCTTTCTCAAGCTGCATCATACCGGCGGGATTAAAGAAAACGGTTGATGCATCAATCGCGTGTGCTGCCGACCCAGCATAGGCGTTACCCTGACCACTCGCACCATTTTCAATTAATGCAAATCCTGAGGCGTGAACTTGGCCGAGGATCAAACAGGCGACAATCGTGCTCTGTATTACTGGTTCGCCAATCGTATTTAAAAATCTCATAGGACATCCTTATCGTATTGTTTAATCCTGGTTAACTATAGACTAACTTTTAATGACCAACGCCTTTTTTAGACTATTTCTTCAAACGGTTATAAAAAATTAATCTAGGCAAATTAAAATGAAACAAGAGGAGAGTGGATAAAAACGTTGAAAATTAAAATAATCCTTAAATCAAGTGCACATGGAATGATTAATAGCCAAGTAAAAGTCGGTCGTTAAACTGAGAAAAAACAAGACTAAAACGGTGAAGGACTTCAAGCCATCGACTATTTACATGAACGATGGCCTCTAGCCTTAAAATAGTTTCAATTTTGATCATTACCTTTTAATTTTATCTTTAGTAACATAAGAAATTAAATATGCCTATGGCGAAATTTTAGATGAAATCTTTTCTCAAGCTTACTTATATCAAAGAGAGCCTCATTCATGGTAAGGGTTTATTCGCCCAAACAAACATTCCAAAGAACACAATTATTGGTACATTAGAGGGTAAACCCTGCCAGAAAGACGGCTGTTATGTTCTTTGGTTAAATGAAACCGATGGATTTGAAGTTAGCTGCGATTTAAAGTATATCAATCATTCATTTGAAGCCAACGCTTGTTATTATGATGATCTGACTGTGGTGGCTCTGCGGCGCATAAAGCAACATGAAGAAATAACCCATAACTATGAAACTGGTAATTGATGGCATTTATTAATTCCCTGACTTCAAGGACTGATTGTGCAGACTGCGTTGACAGCTATACTATATAATTAATTTTTTTTGTAGTCTTCAGCTTTCCATTCTTAACATATAGAAAATAAATAATGAATATTGTTCCAGTCGCTAAATTTAATATGATCGAGCAGCAACTTCGCCCTTGGGAAGTGCTCGATAGAAACGTATTGTCAGTTATTGGTCAACTTGACCGAGATGACTTCGTGCCTGAGACTTATAAAGGTTTAGCCTATGCAGACTGCCAAATACCTTTGCCTAACTCTGCCAGCATGTTTCCTCCAATAGTTGAAGGTCGAATGTTACAAGCCTTATTAATTAATGCTGACGACCATATTCTTGAAATTGGAACAGGATCTGGCTACATAACAGCCTGCCTCGCAACGCTTGGCAAGCAAGTATTATCGCTTGATATTGATTCAGCAAGTCAACAAACAGCAGCAGCGATTTTGCAAAAGAAGTTACTCAACAACGTCGAATTTGAAACAAAAAATGCCTTTGAATGTAACTATAACAAGGCATTCAATGTCATCGCAGTGACCGGCTCAGTTGAGTCTATTCCCGAAAATTTGAAAAAATCACTGATAGTGGGGGGCCGTTTATTTGTAATCGTTGGAGAATCACCCGCGATGCAAGCCCTCCTCATAACTCGCGCATCAACTAAAGAGTGGATAACTGAATCCTTATTTGAAACAGATTTACCCGCACTGATGATTTAAACTTGAGTTTCTAATTGAGTAATTTATAGCTATGCAAAGAATGAAAGCAACCGAGTTAGCCCAATATCTAACGACCTCAAAACCTTTATTAGTGGATGTTCGTGAACCTTGGGAATTTGAAATTTGCCAGTTAGCAGATAGCATTAATATACCAATGGCCACTATCCCCAATAATCTTCAACCAATTCAGGAGGCAGATGAATGCGTCATCATTTGCCACCATGGGGTTCGGAGTATGAATGTAATTCGTTACTTAATGCAGCAAGACATTGAGCATTTGATCAACCTTGATGGCGGTGTTGATGCTTGGGCCCAAGCTGTAGATAGAGATATGGCTCTATATTAATTCGATAAGGAATTCTTTATAATCGTCTGATAATGTGAATGTGTATCCGGCAAGTTACTTAACCTCAATACATTAATCATTTTTTGGCCTTAACCACCAACATGGATTTACAGTGTACAAACCTTTTTTTGCTTTTTTATTTTACTTTTTTAGCTTTCCATTAATGGCTCAAAATCTGGTTGATATCTATCGCCTTGCTGAGCAAAACGACGCCACTTTAAAAATTGCACAAGCCGACTATGACTCGGCTAAAGAAACTTTACCGATTGCTAATTCTACACGCCGTCCGCAAGTTAATTTGTCAGCTCAGCAGTCTCTTCAAGAAAGTGACAGATCCACTATTGGAAACAATACGAATCAAAATCTAGGGTATACGCTGAGTTTAACTCAAACTCTCTACAACGCTCAAACCAGCGCCCAAGTAGACGCTGCAGGATCTTCAGTGCGTCAAGCCGCTGCCATATTAGAAGTCGCTGAACAGGACTTAGTCATTCGGGTTGCAACACGTTATTTTGCCATTCTATCTGCACAAGATAGTGTTAAATTTGCGCGCGCGGAACAAAATGCAATTGCTCGACAATTAGAACAAGCTCAAAAAAGATTCGAGGTTGGGCTTATAGCAATAACAGATGTTCATGAAGCTCAGGCACTTTACGACAGTTCATTAGCACAATCTTTGTTGACGGAAAATCAGCTCGATAACGCATTCCAAGCACTTCAGGTAATTACTGCTCAACCCGCATCATCTACAATGGCTGAACTTGGCAGTCGCCTCCCACTCATCATTCCAGAGCCAGCTGACATTCAGGCTTGGGTCAATACCTCACTCAAAAACAATCAAAACTTGGTAGCCGCACAAGCAGCGTCACAGGCAGCTAAATATGAACTTCGACGCCAAAGTCGTGGCCATTATCCAACGGTTGATTTTAGTGCCAGCTTTAATGAAAGCAGTATCGATGACGACCTACTTGGTGACTATGATCAGGATGATATTCGTTTAATGGTTCAATTGAAGGTACCTTTATTTACTGGCGGTCGTATTGAAGCCACCCGAAAAAAAGCAGCGTCTGCCTATTTATCAGCCCAAAACAACGCATTACTGCAAAACAGACTCACTTCACAACAAACCCGCATTGCCTATTTGGGTGTTGTTTCGGGCATTAGTCAGGTCAATGCCTTTAAGCAGGCTCTAAACTCCAGTACCACCGCACTCAAAGCCACAGAAGCTGGATTCGAAGTAGGTACCCGAACCTCTGTTGATGTATTAGTATCACTACGTGAAACATTTCGTGCTCAACGAGATTATTCCAGTGCGCGTTACGACTACTTAATCAATACCCTCAAGTTAAAACAGGCGGCGGGGTTGTTATCATCTGACGATCTAACAGCCATTAACCGCTGGCTAAGCCTTTAGTACGCCGCGTATGTCAAGTCACAGTTCTAATATTTTTCGGATTCGTGATTATCTTCATCCGCGCTTCTGGATGATGTGGGTTACCTTTGCCTTATTGCGATTAGCCTCACTTTTTTCTTACCGGTCTCAACTCGTTTTAGGTCGATTTTTAGGACGAGGCATTAAACTAATTTCGGGTAAACGCCAGCGTGTTGTCGAAATTAACTTACAACTGTGTTTCCCCGAAAAATCACCTGAAGAACGAGAACGAATTAAAAATGCATGTTATGAAAGCATCGGAATCGCCATTGTTGAATTGGCGATGTGCTGGTGGTGGTCAGAAAAACGCTTAAAGTCATTGGTTGAAATAAAAGGCATGGAAAACCTAGAAACAGTTTTAGCCAGTGGTCAGGGCGCTATTTTGTTATCAGGGCATTTTACCAGCCTTGAAATTGGTGGGCGCTTGTTTACCTTAACCACGCCGATGCAAGTGATGTACCGTACCCAGAAAAACGCCTTATTTGACAGCTATCTATACAGCAAACGATGCAGTTATCTGAAAAATGTAATTTCTAGAAAAAGTACTCGACAGCTCATTAGGGGCATTAAAAAATTAATCCCAACCTGGTATGCACCTGACCAAAACTTTTCCAATGAGCGCAATGTTTTTGCCCCATTTCTGGGCGTATCCGCCGCAACCATTACTGCCAGTTCACGATTAGTACAGTCAGCACGCTGCGCCATGTTGCCATTTTATACCTACCGTAAACCAGATGGTACGGGTTACATTTTAACCATTGAGCCGCCCCTTGAGAATTTCCCAAGCGGAGATGACCTTGCTGATGCGACCGCTATTAATGCCTCTATCGAAAAATTTGCTCGTCATCATCCCGAGCAATATATGTGGATTCATCAGCGTTTTAAAAATCGCCCTGAGGGTGAACCGCCGCTTTACCATTAACGTTGTTAACATAGCTAAATCAAGCATTGCCAAAACAGGCACGGTCATATCATGCGCTTCCAATCACCCGGCATAAGCTACCGACTATTATCGCTACTTCTCTTACCGCTGTGGATTTTTCATGCCATCTTGCACGGTCATAAAAACAAAGTTCGAGGCTACTACCACCTAAGATGCTTTGGCAAACGGGAACAGAATCGACCACAACAGGTTTGGGTGCATGCCTCGTCGGTTGGTGAAGTTGAGTCGATCTCTCCATTGGTTGAGGACTTATTAGACCAGGGCGAAATCATCTTATTTACCAGTTTCACCGGCACAGGCTTTACCACGATTCAAAATAACTTCGCTGATCGAGTCGAAGCGAGCATTATTCCAATTGATTTCATTGTGCCTTGTTGGCGTTTTTTTCGACAACAGTCCATCAAATGCTGCCTGTTAATGGAAACTGAGCTATGGCCGGAACTACTATACCAAGCAGCTAGAAAAGGAATCCCAATTATTCAAGTGAATGCTCGTCTATCGGATAAATCACTAAAGGCTCCCTTGTTTGTCCGTTCTCAGTTGCGCAGAACATTCGAATATTTATCCCTTCATTTAACGCGTTACGACAGTGATAAAGCCAATCTTATGGCCTTAGGGGCGCTGCCACAAAATATCAAAATTATTGGCAATTTAAAGACTCGTCTGGTCGATACGATTAAAACCGACCGGCTCATAGACCGCCCTTACCTGTTACTCGCCTCCAGTCATGCAAATGAAGAGTTTGAGTTTTTGCAACAACGTCCCGCAGCATTCCAGTCACATTTAATTGTGATTGCACCAAGGCACCCCAAAAGAACCGATGACATCCAGCGACAACTCACTCAATTGGGAATTAAATATGCAGTACGCAGTCTCTCGCAACCCATCACTAAATTCACGGAAGTCTACCTCGCAGATACCCTCGGTGAACTGAAGCAGTTCATGGCACATGCTCAAGTCGTTGTCATGGGTGGTTCGTTCGTGCAAACAGGGGGACACAACCTGATAGAACCAGCCAACCTAGGTTGTGCGATTATTACTGGCCCTTCGGATAGCAATATCAGGCAAGACATCGAATTGCTCGGACAGGAACGAGGGATATTACAGGTCGAGGATATGGCTAGTTGCTGGAATAAGGTCGATGATTTAATTCAGCACCCAGCCAAAGCAGAAGCCTTGAGAGACAATGCCAGGGCTGCCCTACTAAAACAATCGAATGTAGGTAAAGCTTACCTCGCAGAGATCGCACCTTTTTTATCAGCTCCAAAAAAGTCAAAGCCGACACTATAAAGGTAGCTGATTAGGTTTAGATAACTAGATTAGTTAAGCAATCCCTATGCAGTGGCCTGATACCCGTCCATCAAAGCTTGCCAGTCATTGTCACCGTAATGCAAAGGACTGATTCGATTAATTTTATCGAGTGATCGCTGTAACCGATAGAGTGGTTCCCATTGCCAGTCACCTAAAGCTGCCATCATTCGTGCTTGATCAAAGTCAATCAAAAAAAAATTTCCCTTATCGTTCATCAAAATATTGTTGGCGTTTAGATCAGCATGACGAAAACCTTTTACTTGGAATTGTTTCAATAATCGTCCTAATCGAAACCAAGATTCTTGAGGTAAACTGTTATGGAATAGAGATTCAGCTAGGGTTTTAGTACCTTCGAAGAAATCAGTCATGAGCGTAGCTCGATAATAAAAACCCGTTCGAATGACGCGAATACCCAACGGTTGGGGCACGGGTAACGCCGCTTCAATTGCTAATTTCAATATAGACCATTCTTGCCAAGGGCGAGTTTTGCTTTTACCTAACCACAGATATTGATCCGTCAGAAATCGAGCAATCAATCCACCCCGTAAATACTGTCGTAACATTGCAACTTGGCCATCAATAAGAATTTTAACACTACCGCCTCGCCCACCATCGATCGGACTAAAACCTGGTTTATCCTGCCAATAACTGACGTTAAAGTGCTCGCTTTCCAGATTGTGTATCATCGTTTCATCGTGCAAAATGTGACATCTTATGTTTTTAGTTTTGTTGCTCATAACTACCTATGATTAAATTGTCCCAACCGCCAAAATCAATCTGCATATTTAGACTGTCCGCAATTGGTGATGTGACCCATATTCTACCCGTTATTTACACCTTGAAGAAGACTTGGCCTGAATGCAAAATCACTTGGGTGATTGGTAAGCTCGAATATCAACTAGTTAAAAATTTACCTGGGGTCGAATTTGTGCAATTCGACAAATCAAAAGGCTTGGCAGCCTATCAAACTTTGCGCCAGCGATTAAAAGGACAAATCTTCGATGTTCTTTTAATGATGCAAGCTGCCCTGCGTGCAAGCATTGCCAGTTTGTTTATTTCTGCTCAGTTTAAACTAGGATTCGATAAGCCAAGAGCCGTTGATTACCAATGGCTATTCTCAAATCAAAAAATAACTGGCATTCATCAAACTCATGTTCTTGATACTTTTTTCCAATTTCTCGAAGCTATCGGCATCAGTCAGAGAGTCAACTGCTGGAATCTACCCATTGACCATTCTGATCATTTTTTTGCAGAACAACTAACTCAAAATAAATCAACCGTTATCGTTAATCCTTGCAGCAGCGCTCGAAATAATAATTGGCGTAACTGGTCAATTGAACACTATGCCGAAGTTTGCGATTATCTGTATCAAAATGACATCCAAGTTTTAATTACTGGCGGGCCTTCTGACACTGAAAAGTTGTTTTGTCAGTCCGTGGTTGATCAGTCCAAGTCAAAACCAAAAAATTTATCGGGTCATACTTCGTTAGGTCAGCTATTGGCACTCCTTAAAAACGCTAAATTCCTCATTGCGCCTGATACCGGTCCAGCGCATATGGCTACAATAGTCGATACGCCAGTTCTAGGATTATATGCCAGCAGTAATCCTTTACGAACTGGGCCTTACAAAAGCCAGTCGACCTTAATCAACCAATACCCCAAGGCATTAAAACAGTTCAAAAAAAAGACAGTGATCGATTCTAGCTGGGGCGAGAGAGTGCGTGACCCTCAGGTAATGAACTTAATCAGTGTCGACGAGGTTAAAAAGGCAATAGATTCCCTGCTTTAGAACCATGAATATGGTCTAATAATGAGTAGATAAAGATTATTTTGTAAAACAACAAACATGAAAATAAAACTTCCCGATTTTTCTATTGGCCGTGTATTAGTTTCTGGCGACTTAATGCTAGATCGTTACTGGCACGGCGGCACCTCACGTATCTCACCTGAAGCGCCCGTTCCTATTGTCAAAATTGCTGATATTGAACAGCGTGCGGGGGGGGCGGGTAACGTTGCTCTTAATATTGCCTCTCTCTCAGGTCAGGTAGATTTGCTTGCTTTAGTAGGGAATGACGAACCGGCAACAGCATTAAAGACCGTTTTAATCGATGCGGACGTTGGCTGCCACTTTGTTGCACCTGATGGTTGCAGAACCATTACTAAGTTACGTGTAATGAGTCAAAACCAGCAGTTAATTCGGCTTGATTTTGAAGATTTCTTTTCTGCGTCTGACAGCGCACAATTATTGGATAGTTATCGCCAACAGGTTAAAAATTGCGATGTGGTTGTTTTATCTGATTATAGTAAAGGCACACTCCGTGATATACCCTGTTTGATTAAAGTCGCCCGAAATTCGAATAAAGCTATCTTAGTCGACCCCAAGGGCACTGATTTTTCCATCTACCAAAACGCTACTTTAATCACCCCTAACCAGACTGAGTTTGAGGCTGTGGTTGGCGTATGCGAATCAGAAGCCGAGTTCATGTCTAAGGGTGATCAACTGCGCAGTGAGCTTAACCTGGATGCGCTACTCGTTACTCGTAGTGAAAAAGGCATGGTATTGTTTCAGCGTGATGAAGCGCCTTTTATTCAGGAAACGCGCGCCCGTGAAGTTTATGATGTGACCGGTGCAGGCGACACCGTAATCGCGACACTAGCGACAGCCCTCGCAGCTGGTTGCAGCTTGGTTGATTCAACCCAAATAGCGAATCTAGCGGCCGGCATTGTGGTTCGCAAGTTAGGCACAGCGACCACTAATCGAAAAGAAATTCAGTCCGAAATGATCAAGCACACACCGCTGGAGCGCGGCGTTAGTGATGAGAATAATTTGCTCGAACTGCTACACAAAGCAAAATCGTCTGGTGAGAAAATCATCATGACCAATGGTTGTTTCGATATTTTACATGCCGGCCACGTGGCTTATCTAGCGATGGCAGCAGAACTGGGTGATCGTTTGATCGTCGCGGTTAATACCGATGAGTCAGTTAAGCAGTTAAAGGGACCGGAGCGTCCAATCAACAATGTAATGCAACGTATGGCTGTGCTATCTGCACTCGAAAGTGTTGATTGGGTCGTGCCATTTAGCGAGCAAACACCGCAGCGTTTAATTGAAAAGATGTTACCTGATGTACTAGTCAAAGGTGGCGACTATGAAATCGATGATATCGTCGGGGGTCAGGCCATAATTGACAATGGTGGTGAAGTGAAGGTGCTAAAATTTGTCGACGGCTGTTCAACAACTGCTGTTATCGAGGCGATTAAAAAGAAGGTATGAATATGAAAGTAGTCACCGGAGCCGCTGGGTTTATCGGCAGTAATATTGTTAAGGCACTAAACAATCTCGGTCATAGCGATGTGCTCGCGGTAGATGATTTAACTGACGGCAAACAAATATTCAACCTAGCAGACTGTGATATAGCAGACTACCTCGATAAGGATCGTTTTTTGCGAGGTATTGAAGCAGGTGAGTTCGATGGCAAACTTGATGTTATTTTTCACGAAGGTGCCTGCTCTTCCACTACTGAGTGGGATGGCCGTTTTATGATGGAAAACAATTTTGAGTATTCGAAAAAGCTACTGCATCACTGCTTAGACAATAATGTTCAGTATTTGTACGCATCATCAGCGTCGGTATACGGTGGCAGCAGCAAGTTTGTCGAGCAGCGTGAAGTTGAAAAGCCACTTAATGTTTATGCCTACTCCAAATTCCTGTTTGATCAGTATGTTCGTCGGCTTGGTGAGACGGCATCTCAGGTGGTTGGTCTGCGTTATTTTAATGTCTATGGACCACGGGAACAGCATAAAGGCGGCATGTCGAGTGTTGCTTTTCACTTCAACAACCAAATCAAGGCGAATGGCGTATGTCGTCTTTTTGAGGGTATTGAAGGATACGACAATGGCGGACAATTGCGAGATTTCGTGTCTATCGATGATGTTGTCAAGGTCAACTTATGGCTCTGGCAACAATCGCAGGTTAGCGGGATCTTTAACTGCGGTACAGGTCGAAGCCAATCGTTTAACGATGTCGCCAATGCCGTGATTCAATATCACCAAAAGGGGCAAATTGAATACATCCCCTTTCCTGACTCACTCAAGGGTGCTTACCAACACTATACACAGGCAGACATTTCTAAACTGCGAGCAGTGGGTTATGACGAGCCCTTTAAATCAGTCGAACAAGGTGTACCTGACTATTTGGATTGGTTGAATCAGCAACACTTTATTGGCAGTTAATCCAATGGTTTAGTTTTGGTTTTTTGCCAGTGTTCGTATAATTTAGCTTCTTTCAAAAAAGCGTAGTGAGCAATGTTCACCGACTGAATAAAACCACGCAAGCCTGAAAATGCAAATCCTTGTAGTACATAAGCTTTAATAAAAATAAGCGGGAATATCAGTAACAATTTTAGCTGTGAAAAAGATTTCCCCTTATCAAACTTCTCCCGTGCCTTAAGAGTCGAGTAGAGATTATTTTTATCTACTATCGGTATGATTTCGTTATAACCGTAGTGATGGAAGACTTCTTTGACGAATAGTTCCTTACCTTCGATATCGGCACTCTCGTGTGCTAGGCGGGAGGTATCGAATGTCGCCAGACTTTTTTTATACAATCGTCTACTATTCGGCTTTTTAGTCAGTGGTGAAAATATCTGATCGATAAAAACATCATTGCGCAGACTTCTAACAGAAGTGTATTCGTCCGCCTCAATAACCTCAGCGAATCGCTTGACGAGTGGCTCTAATAACTCTTCGTCGGCATCGAGATTAAGCACCCATTCGTTCTCACATAATGACATTGCAAATGCTTTTTGTTTTGCATAACCCGGCCATTCGTTAAAAAACACCTTACTGGTATATTCTTTAGCGATGTCTACTGTTCGGTCTGTGCTGCCACTGTCGACAACAACAATTTCAGCCATATCGGAACAGCTTTTCAGAACACGGCGTATGTTTAACTCTTCGTTAAAACAAACAATAAAAACACTGATCGGTAGCTTAGGTGCTGCCTTATTTGGTGGCTTATTTGATGACATAGTTCGTCTCGATATGTTTGAACACGCTTTGAGGTGTGATTTGTCTCAAACAGTTTAAATGTTGCAATGGGCATTCGCGTTTGAAACAAGGTGCACATTCGAGTTTAAGCCATTCGACAATTGCTTTGTCAGTCAGTGGTGGTGTGAAGAGTGGGCTGCTCGATCCATAAATACTCACTAACGGAATGCCCACTGAGGCCGCCACATGCATCAAGCCT
This sequence comes from uncultured Gammaproteobacteria bacterium, assembly GCA_913061315.1. Taxonomy (GTDB): domain Bacteria; phylum Pseudomonadota; class Gammaproteobacteria. The sequence goes on from CAJXUC010000022.1 coordinate 31,259, forward strand.
GAATCATTGGTGACTGCAATATGGGTTGATCCAATTAAATCGACCGCGCCTTCTATCGTCGTTTTACCACACAGATTGATCACATTTGAATTAAATTCTGCAATAGCATCACCATCAGCAAGGTCTTTATCCGAACCAAAAATCAATACCTGCCCACCAATTTGGTTAATTTTTTGAGCTAGCTCAGCAAAATGAGCCACGGGCCATTGTTTCGCTGGGCCATATTCTGCGCCCGGCATAAATGACACGAGTAAGTTTTGATGGTCGATCTTGTACTTCTGAAGTAAGGTTTTAGCATTGTCAGCATTGACTTTTAACTCTGGAAAAGGTGTCGAAATAATTTGATCCGACTGCTGCGCAAGAGAAGCATATTTCTTAACGGTTTGATCTAATACCACCTTATCCAATGGTTTGACGTCGTTGATTAAGCCAAAACGCATCTCACCAAAAAAACCAGTCCGCACCGGAATATTGGCAAAATAAGGCACCAAAGCTGCCTTCAAGGTCTTAGGTAATACATAAGCTTGTTTATACTCCTTTGCTCGCAGTGATTTACCTGTTTGATAGCGCTTTCCAAGCCCCAGCTCACCATGCTTCACGTCGAGCGCAATGCCGTTACGCACTTCAGGCATACGAGCTAGAATACCCAAGCTCCATTTAGGCGCAAGCACATCAATCACGACATCAGGTTGATTTATTTTAATCACCTTCATCAGACTTTGAGCCATCACCATATCGCCGATCCAGGAGGGGCCAACGATTAAAATTGAATCCTGTGGTATCATTTTTTCATACCTACTACCCATGCCAGTCATAGTTTGCCGATTTTAATCAATCGAATGTTAAGGTATTAGATTAGCTTATTTTCGGTACAGTTTGCTGAGCCAATAATACACTAATATACTGCCGTTTCGCTGACCCACACAGGGTTCATTATGAGTTTTTTAGATTGGGTCGATTAACACCAGCCCATAAAAAGGGTTTATCCCTTGAATTTTATTAGCGTCCAATGACTCATTTAGGCGGCACGTGGACAGTATGTATAACTGCATCAAAAACAGGTCTAATACATTTTTTCTAACATGCCCAGTTGCTCGCTCGATAGGAAATCTCATATACGTCTAGCGAACCCGACCTACTAAAGCTTATTCTCAGATGCTAAGTCAACATTCCATGGCATCAGTTGATCAATGTTATCCGGGATCTATAAACGGACTTGCCGATAGTTCAATATGGCCATGGGCGGATTCTGCACCGACATCACCCCTAAAAATGTCACCTGACAATGAGGAGAGCTGAATCAACGTTGGCGCCACTGTATCAATCGCTAATCTAGCAGGCCTACTGTCTAGGTTACGAAAGAAATCACTACGACTATTGTTCATTGCGTCATGCATTTGATTTTAAAATTAAGTATCTATACTAATTAAGGGACCTTACTCCATCAAATAGCGAAGGCGTGCCAGACTGTAAAACCACTCAATCTGGCTAAATTAACGTAAACAATTTTCAATCGAAGCCGAGCTCTCGGCGCTTCAGCATACCTACCAAAACCGCCATCAACACCACAAAAAATACTAGAGTTAAGCCATTACGCAGTGGTACCTCGGTTAGCGAAAAGGTAGCGTAACCCACTACCGACAATAAACCACCTAACGCCAATGAAAACTGCTCACCTATTGCACTGCGTCTCAACACTGATAGAAAAATCTTAAACAATGCGACATATAACGCAATCACTAACAACATGCTCGGTAAACCATAACGCTGCAACGAATCGAAATAATCACTGTGAGTATGTGCCCAATAGATATCTCCAAGAGACACTCGACCATCAGCGTTGAGATCGCGCAAATACTGGGGACGACTAGCATGACCAACACCTACAATTGGATTCTCTTGAAAGCTAATCCACGCGCTTTGCCAGAGATTGAGGCGAATTCCAACTGAACTAATACTAGAAGGATCTTCCTTATACGTTGTTATCGAGCTAAAGGCCTGACTTATTCTCTCACCAATCCCTGAAGACTTCCAAACGATACTCCCACCCAAACTAGTCAAAACTAGAACAACAACGAGACCCGCTAATGTGGATTGTCGTAACCGCCACCAACATGATTGCCGGCGAAACCAAGCAATTAAAATAAGAGTAAGCAGCATAGGAATAACCGCCAACAACGTACCTCGAGAACCACTCACGATGACGCAATAAAAAGCAGCGATAGCACCAACACCAAGCATCCAAGAACGCCACCCACGATCTACCAAACAAAAGGCACTTAACACCCCACAAATGGTCAATGCCACTTCGCTAAAAGGGAGTGGATTGTAACCATTCGCGGCGCGCAACATTCCCCCAATATGATGCTGGTATCCAACAATTAACGCTGTAATTACCACCCCTAGCACTAAACCAAACTGTAAAAGTTTGATCTGTACTCCAACACGCACAATAGCCAACATTATTGGCAGAATAAACAGTAATTTCAGGGGCCGTTCAACAACCGTAAATGATTCACCACCCAACAAAACATGCATTAATCCAATAGCCACCCCTGCTACCAAGATGGACATAAGCCAACGTATCTCTCTATCCCAGGCAAGGGAATTTCCTATACGAAGCGCCACTACTACTAACGACAGTAGCAGTAACAAAGCCGCAAATAGGTTGTAGCTTCGATCCCACACAAACATGAATGTCATTAGAAAAAAAAGCAGACTGCTTATTCCTACGTGCCAGCGCTTATCGTGAAGCGAAGCTTTTAGCAAATTCTTTATAGGCATTAGCTATCCTTTGAGGGTCAAAAACATCCAGGTAGGGTTCTGGATAGTCGTAGGGCGTATGAGCAACTTTTTGTATTTTGGCGGCTAATGCATTGACATCACCAACAGGCGCAAGATAGGCCGCTAACGAGCCAGTCAAGGCTTCTGATGGGCCAGATGGACAATCTGTGCTCACCACCGGTGTACCGCAAATAAGTGCTTCAACCAACCCGCTTGGATAACCTTCGTAGTCCGATGATAATATCATCGCGCATGCAAACTTGAAATATGGATACGGGTTATCGCGAAAACCTAGGAAGATAACACGCTCGCCAACGTCAAGACGTTTGGCAAGCCGCTTATAGCGACCAAATTTCCGACCCTGCCCAATGATTATGAGGTCAGCCTTGATGCCACTTTTTGCAAATGCTCGGATCATTATATCAAACCGCTTTGCACGTACTGCCCGCCCGGCAGCGACAAAGTAAGGTCGACTTGGAATATCACTCGGCGTTTGTTCCGCTAACTTTCGAATTACGTCACGATCAAACGGATTATAAATGGCCTTGCTATTATCTTCAGTAACACCAAAATTTTCAATTAAATCACGCCTGACGCCTTCTGAAACCGCGACGATCGGATGCCCTGTATACACCTTTCGATACAGTCGCTGAAAAGCCCATCGAAACGGCGACCAACGACCCGGCAATAACATTTTTGACTTAGTGCTATGTGCAACAATTGCATGCGGCGAAGTAGTATGATGAAAACGCAGTGCAACCAAGCCGTGAATAAAAACAAAATCTACCCCATTTTCCTGCATCCATAGGTCTAATACTTTCGAGTCCTGAACTGCATAACGCATATCACGCACTCGCGAACCGAATAATTTACTTCGTTGATCAGTTTCGCCTAGTGGCAGTTTTATGTAATCGGAGACATCATCGTCTGGATTTAAATTGAGCGGATCACGACACATCAACAGAAGGGCATCATCACCTTGCGCAGTCATCGTTCGCGTTAATGTGCGCACAACGCGGGTAACGCCACTGTCAGAAATGGCATCGATAAGGTGTGCAATTTTCATCGTTATTGACTAGCTTTTAAAAGCAGTAATGCCCCGCCCGACAAGAAAATGGAACTAAGGGAAATTAAGGTGACTATCAATTTTATGCTCATGCCTGCTTACTGCCTACTTCAAAGGTATGTTGCTTTAAACTAGGCTGCGCTATTGACTGAATTAGCTCCCCAGCGAAATAACACCTTAACACTTCTAAGTATGGAATTGTAAAGTGTACAAAGTCTACCCACCAATATCAATCTGCGAAACCCAATCTAAAGTCTATCCTTCTCTTGATTATTTATAATAATACCTGAAAGTTCAACCTCCGTTCGAACTAACAATTGATTATTTCCCGATAATGCAGTCAAAAGCGCTCCCCCGCCCTTTCACATGACTATTAGTGTAAATTAATGCGGTACAAGAATACTTCTTATTTTCATGTTTCCTCTTTGCGGCAATCTAGTCAAAAGCAGGTACAAGATCCTTTTTATTTCAATCTCCATCAGCTCTCTATTTTATATAAAGAAAGGCTGAACGCTACCTTGCTCGGATGGCGATCAACAGAAATAAAAACATTAGGTGGCGAATTCCGACTGATATTTATTCTCCTCCTATTGTGTGGCGACGGTCATTCCTGCGACAAGAACCGCTCTATATCTAGGCCTATTTATAATGTGCGTACTTCTCAACGGTATTAGTGAAGATTGGTGGGTTAGAACAGACAGTTTTGTGGCGATATTGGTTTTGTTTACAGTTATTCTTAGTCTGCCAGTCAAAGTTAAATCGATCGATTAAAACATCCTATTGTTTGGCTATTAGCGCTTCAATAAATCCGCATACAGTGTTAAATAGTGGAAGATACAAGTTTCCCAATTAAATCGATTGGCATACGTTTTAAGCCGATTGGGGTCGTGCTTTTTTAGGGTTTCGAATTCGACTAATTGAGTACTGACTTGCTGCGCCATTGCCTCACTTTCAAAACCATCGAAATAACAAGCGAATGAACCACCGACTTCCTGCAAGCTACTAATTGGATTTAAGAAGACGGGCTTTTCTGCCATCATTGCTTCTATCACTGGAAGGCCAAAACCTTCGGCCATCGACGGCATCATCAATGCTTCACAATGGTTGTATAACCAATCTTTATCGTCGTCAGCCACTTTGCCTGGAAAGACTACCTGGTGGCCAATACCTAGTTCATTCACTTTTTGACGCAAAAACTGACCGTAGCTGGTGTCATTTTCTCCCGCAATAATCAATTGATGATCGGGAAAGAATTTCATCATGGGCAATAACACTTCAAAGTTTTTCTTTCGTTTAAACACGCCTATTGCGAAGAAGTACTTGGCCCCAGTGATATAACCGGGTTGCTGATTGGCTGGGTGAGCCTTCAGTTTGACACCATTATAAATGGTCGTGACTGGCCGCCCCTTCATATCAATATTTTGTTCTAGCACCTCTTTGGTCGCATTAGATATAGCGGTAATAGCCACTGATCGATCTACATTTTTTTGTAATTTTTTCAGATATTTTTCAACTTTGCCCCCATCTTTTTCCACCAAGAAATTAAGGTCGTGTACGGTTAAGATCCGCGGTGTATTTCGATTGGGTAAATGCGATGGGAATTGATGCAGGCTATGCCAAAGATCATATCGCCGACTAAAAACCGGGAAATAGCGTTGACGGAATCCAGCTTCGACGAACTCGAATCCTGGTTTCATTTCCAGTTTAAAACCAGGGGGCACTAACAGTGTGAATTTAACATTGGATAATTCGTCAGATAACTTGTCAGAGAGCTCAGCCGACATCAACGCCTGCGCGAAGTTGACCGAAAACTGACCCAAACCGGAAAACAGCCCTCCCGCCTTATAAACATCAATAATGACATTCTTCATTTTAAATAGCGCTATTCAAAAACATGACTGAATTTCTTTTTGACCTTGGATTTGACTAGAACGACTCACCAGTGTCAGGCCATCTGCCGAAACCTGATCGATCGTGACGTCAGAAATACTGGCTTCTTGAATGAGATGGTTTGATGAAACGACTTTGTGATATTGCGGCGTGTATCCTGACCATAATCCATTCTCTGCATTAATTTGTTGCTCCCACAGCACAGAGGTTATTTGCCCAATGTTTTTCTCAAGTTCAATCGCCTTTAAACGTGCTGCCAACTGATGCATTTGTCGACTACGTTCTTTCTTCGTTTCTTTGTCAATTTGACCAGAAAAACGAGCCGCTGCTGTGCCTTCTCTTGGAGAAAAACTGAAGATATGCATATGCCCAAACCCTGTATTTTCGACATATTCCATTGTTTGATGCCATTCGTCTTCTGTTTCACCCGGAAAGCCGACAATCAAGTCGGTTGTGACATTGAATAATGGGGATGCCTCACGTGCAATTTTTAAGATATGACTAAACTCCGATGTTTTACAGCGTCTTGCCATGCGTTTTAAAACACTATCACAACCACTTTGAATTGGTAAATGCATGTGCGGCATAAGACGTGGGTTTTGAAATAGCCCAAAAAAGTCATCGGGTAAGTCCCATGGTTCAACTGAAGCCAGCCGAATTCTGGGAATATCCGTTTGATTTAAAATTTCGGTCAGCAACGCTGTCAGACTGGAACCAATATCACTCCCGTAACCGCCAACGTGAACACCGGTCACCGCAATTTCATGAACACCCTGCTGGTGAAGCCTATTAATCTCATCAATAATATCGCCAATGCTCCGGCTGCGTTCGTCGCCTCGTGCGATGGTGACAATACAATAGGTACAGCGATATCGACAACCATCCTGTACTTTGATAAACGCGCGATGCCTACCGCGCAGAAATAATGAGTTTTGTATCGGCTGCTCTATTTCAGATACAGTTAAACCAAATTGTTCAACTGCCTTTTCAACCAAATTATCTTTTTGATCATTACCAACCACCATATCAACGCCTAGATAATTCTTAACAACATCGTTATTCAACGTTGCATGACAGCCAGTGACAATCATTTTGGCTAACGGATTTTTTCGATGAAGCCGACCAATTTGTTGCCTTGATTTTCGATCCGCTTCGGATGTTACTGCACAGGAGTTAAATACGACGATATCAGCCTCGACACTATCAGTGGTCACCTGATGTCCAAGTTTTAAAAACTGACTGGCCCAAGTTTCTAACTCAGCTTCATTGAGGCGGCAGCCTAGCGCTTGAAAGTTTATATTCACGGGTGGTTTCTATTTGGAAAGTGTTCACGAATGATAACAACAACTGTTATAAATGCCTATTAACAGAGGTCCTCCAATGGCTAGGTCTTCATTGAGCTTTTCTGAGTCAATAGAGACTACTATTATTGAATTCTAATGGTCTCGGAAGCTGAACGTCCTGTGTTATCGGTCCAAGAAAATATTAAATCATTGCCTGACTGGCCTTTGAAACGAAAAGAGAAATAAGGATTACGTGAAATCGCCCCGCCCCAATAAGCCTGCATCACTGTTTTATTGGCGGATTGCACAATAACTTCCTGAATAAAGTGAGCAGCATATTTCTTGCCCGTTTTTTTATTTTTTCGAAGACCTGATTCCATCGGATGACGCGTCATCGATTTAACCGTCACAATACCGTCCTTTTCATAAGCGCGTATATTAATAGATTTTTTCATACCAACAACCTCTAAGCCAGACAACTGTTATCAGCTGATACTTGAATTTTCTGTTTGGTTGAGAAAAGTTCACCACCCGCTTTAACAACCACCAGAAGATTCCCTGTCACTTCAACTTTTATTCTCGTTGAAATAAAGGCTTCCGATCCAAAAATATTAAATGAAGCTAAAAACGGATGAATACTTGATTCGAAAATGAGTGAAATTGACTCTGTATTAGGGATGTTTGAAATAACCTGTATTGGCACAACCTTGCCATTTTTAGCAACTCTAGGCGCTATAATGTCGATACTATCAGAAGGAGGAAAGCTACTCGATCCATGCAAGGCTGAAATTGCGCCCGCTACGTTTTTATTATCGAATGCTTTTTGAGGATAGCGACCCAACACTAAACCCGGGCTCAACACGCTAGACAGGGTAACTGCCAGTCCCACTTTCAAAAAATTTCTGCGTTTCATGCCGCGCTGACTCCCAAACTAATTGCTTACTTCAACTACTGTAGTTTTCGGCCAGTTTCGATAATTATTAAGTCCCTATTGGCATTTATAAACTAACTAACAACGCAATACTAATCACTCTTTTTTTCGACTATCAAAAATGGCTGCACGCTTTTCTTCAATTCTAGACACTGTCGAAATATCCAAATCCTCTGTAGCTAGAATTTCATCATATAATTTAACCGCTCTATTTTCGTTACCAGTCAAACGATGATACTGTGCCTCACTGATTAGACCTTGAAGTGGCCACCCAAGACCCATATAAATTTCAGTTAATTGAGCATAAACAACCGGGAGTTCTGAATATCGGTTTTCCATCTTCCGAGCAATTTCTAAAGCTGAACCATATTGCTTTCTACTTTTTAAAAGTTCGAGTAGTTGTAAAGAAATAGCCAAATCGTAAGGAAACAGATTGAGTAACTGACGATATACCTGTTCGGCCTCATCCCAGCGAGTCAGATGTTGTAAATTTTGAGAATAGGCAATGCCATACCAAATATTTTCACTATTTCTTTGATACAGTTTGGATAGTAATTTATTTGCCTTCTCATACTGAGCTTCCCTTTTAAAGGTCAACCCTTTCAGAAAATCACTGTCAGATGGATCAGATCCAAGACGCATCTGATCAATCAGATAATCTTTGAAAACAGGAAAATAGTCGATGGATTGTCCTTGGTAGACAATTGGCTTTAATCGACTTTCTGCTTCCGATATTCGGTTCTGATTGATTGGATGAGTCCGTAAATATTCAATATTTTGTAACCCCGAACTACCCGAGTTTCTATCCAGAATTTTAAAAAACTCAACCATTCCTCGACTATCAAAACCCGCATTTTGTAATAACGTCATACCAAATCGGTCCGCTTCATATTCGTTTTCACGCGTAAAACTAACCATTGCTTGTTGACCACTCGCCATGCCACCAAAAATAAGCGCATTCCCCAATTCTGAACTCACTCCACCAAGAAAAATACCCGCTAAAACTGATAGTGCCGTTAAATTATTAACATCACCCGATTTCTCATATAAATCAAGCCCATGGCGTAACTTAACGTGTGCAATTTCGTGTGCTAAAACGGATGCCAGTTGATGTTGAGTTCTAGCCTTTTTGATTAAACCCGCATTGATGCCAATATAACCACCTGGCACAGCAAAGGCATTAACACTGGCGCTTTTAACAATGAAAAAACGATACTCTCTTGACCGGTTCTGCATACTTGATAGCAATCGATTGCCTAAATCATTAATATATCGATCTAATATAGGCGATGTTTCGACCAAATCCTCTGCGAGCAATTGTTCATAAAACTGCTGCCCTATAGTTTTCTCTTGGGCAAGGCTAATAGCAGAGTTTTCCCCCAACAATGGCAACGCATCATTCGCTAAAATGGGTGTCACCATAAACAAAAGTCCAATAAAAAGACCTGTTAACCTAGAACCTAAAGATACTTTGTTAGAGGAAGAACACAAAATCATGGAGGATAGCCTGTTAAAGTAAGTAGGATGAAAAGGCACCCATTGGTTAGGTTACGAAGGGGTCTGATCACTAATTCATACCAAGACGGTGATAATTCTGTGTTTTCCATACCCTATTGACCCTAAACATTGACTCTGAGTTTCTATCAATGTCACGAATAAAAGAAATAACTGCATCTGAATTATCAAAACTGATTGATAGCAAGAATGATTTCAATTTGATCGACATCAGAACACCAGTGGAGATTAAACGTGGCGTCATTCCGGGCGCAAAAACTCTCCCCATGAACTTAGTACCACTTAATCTAAACTATTTCTCCACAACACAAGAACTGATTGTGATCTATTGTCGTACAGGAAGCCGTTCAGCTCAAGTGTGTCGTTTCCTAGATAAGCAAGGTTTAACCAATGTCTGCAGCCTTCAGGGCGGTGTTGTTAAATGGGCATCGAGTGGCCTTGGGATGGATTCTGAAAAACCGGCAGGCATTGTTTAAAGTCACACTTGCGTTTTCAAAAATGGTAGCTTATAAAGATCAACTATCCAGCCATTATCGATCTCAGCTGGTGATTCAGGTTCAAAAAGAGGAATAAATTATGGCTCAATACGATCACGAATTAGATGCCTCTGGCCTCAACTGCCCTTTGCCCATACTTCGTGCGAGAAAGTCACTCGGTGAAATGAAACAAAATCAAACATTGCATATTATTGCAACCGACCCAGGTTCTGTTAAAGATTTTGAGGCATTCACTAAACAAACCAACAATCAGTTGCTGTCATCGACTGAAATTGATGGTCAGTTTAATTTTGTTATTAAAAAGACTTAAGCCTTAGATTTCTAATAGTGAGAAACACAATGAATTATATTATTCACTTGACCGACCAAAACTGACTTATGGTTAACTTAGAATAAAATGGCTGCACGAAAAAAGAAACTGTCCATCATTGCGTCACGGGGCACCCTTGACTGGGCTTACCCGCCATTGATTCATGCCTCAACGGCCGCCGCGTTAGGTTACGATACTGAAATATTTTTTACTTCTTATGGTGTTGAACTAGTTAAGCAAACGCCTCGCCTCAAAACTACGGCTATCGGTAATCCTGGAATGCCAATGCCAGTCCAACTGCCCGTATTACTCCAAGCAATGCCCGGCATGCAAAGTGTCATGACCATGTTGATGAAACAAAAACTAAAATCAAAGGGCGTCATGAGCATCGAACAGTTAAGAGCCCTTTGCTTGGAATCTGGCGTTAAAATGATCGCCTGTGAAATGACTTTAGATCTGTTCGATATTGATCAATCCGACCTTCTAGATGACGTCACAACGGCGGGGATTGCAACCTACCTAGAGTTTGCAGGTAAGTCTCATATTTCATTAACGTTTTAAAAAACATACGCACCAGCATTCACCTAAAGCATTATTATTTATGTATAGAGGGCTTTAAAGCACTTGGTGTTGAGTGTGTGTACAGTTTTTCTATATAAGATTTCATCTCACCAAAATCCAAGCAAAAAATTCAGCGTAAAAAGTAATATTATGCAGTCTAGATCTCACTCTTCTCACTTTATTGATTAAAGTCATCGCAGGACTGGATGAAGATCACAGTCCTTATGATCAATTTAAGACTCTAAAGCTTTGCAAAGAAGTACCCTTTCTCGTCATAATAATGATAATGTAAATGGCTGTATTTTTATCGATGGCGCCAGTGATCCTATTGTTAGCCATCTTTTCTGTGAGCCTGCTTTCTGTTCCAATAGTATTATTATTTCGCCAAAATCATCATTGTCGTCCAATGGCGCCTTTTGAATGGGATCGAGTTCAGAGAAAGACTGATGCTAGGACGCGTTAGAAAACCAAGAAGAGACACACATGAATAAAGAAAAATTAATTATATTTGATACAACCCTGCGTGATGGTGAACAAAGTCCAGGCGCATCAATGACCAAAGATGAAAAAATTCGAATTGCGAAAGCCCTCGAAATAATGAAAGTCGATATTATCGAAGCTGGCTTCCCGATAGCCAGTAATGGTGACTTTGAGTCAGTTCGTGCAATATCAGGCATTATTAAAGACAGCACAGTCTGTGCACTAGCCAGAGCCAAGGAAATCGACATCATGCGCGCAGGTGATGCCATTAAACCGGCCAACTCAGGTCGCATTCATACCTTCCTGGCGACATCATCGATTCATATGCAACACAAACTCCGAATGACGCCCGACCAAGTGGTTGAAGCAGCGGTCAATGCGATTAAAGTGGCTCGACGTTATACCAACAACATCGAATTCTCTCCAGAGGATGCGGGGCGATCCGATCCCGATTTCTTATGCCGAATAATCGAGGCCGTTATTGCTGAAGGTGCCACAACCATCAACATTCCTGATACGGTTGGCTACAACATGCCTCATCAATTTGGTGCACTCATAAAAGACTTAATTGAAAGAATACCTAATTCTGATAAGGCTATTTTCTCCGTTCATTGTCACAACGATTTAGGTCTTGCTGTCAGCAATTCGCTACAGGCAGTGCTTAATGGTGCTCGCCAAGTTGAGTGCACAATCAATGGCCTTGGTGAACGGGCAGGTAATGCATCATTGGAAGAAATCGTTATGGCAATTCGAACTCGTCAAGACGTTTTCCCCTGCGATACCACACTAGATGCCACTCAGATTATGACTTGTTCAAAATTGGTATCGGGCATCACGGGGTTTAACGTACAGCCCAATAAAGCGATTGTTGGAGCCAATGCTTTCGCACATGAATCAGGTATTCATCAGGACGGTATTTTAAAGGCCCGTGAAACTTATGAAATCATGCGCGCGCAAGATGTTGGTTGGACCACTAACAAACTCGTGTTAGGTAAACATTCAGGCAGAAATGCCTTCAAAAGTCGCATGACTGAATTAAATATCGAATTCGGATCTGACGACGACTTAAACGAAATGTTTGTCCGCTTTAAAACACTGGCTGATAAGAAACACGATATTTTTGACGAAGATTTACAGTCACTGGTCAGCGAGCCGTTACTCGACTCCGAAACCGAAACCATCAAACTTATCAGCTTACATGTTTGTAGCGAGACCAATAGCTCACCCAACGCCAGCATTACCTTAACCATCAATGGTGAGGAGCAAACATCAGAGGCGATAGGTGACGGCCCTGTCGATGCCTGCTTCAAGGCCATTGAAAAACTAACCAAAACGGGCATTGCGCTCCAGCTCTATTCTGTTAATGCCATCACCACTGGAACTGATTCTCAAGGTGAAGTAACCGTTCGAGTCGAAAAAGATGGTCAGATTGTGAATGGTCAAGGGGCTGATACTGATATTATTATTGCCTCGGCAAAATCCTACATTAATGCCCTCAATAAAGTGATCAACCGAACCGGGAAAACCCACCCTCAACTGGGTACGGTGTAGCAAACCATGTTAACTTCTAGCCAAAAGCACTGTTTGAAAGGTATCGGTATTCGACAATGGGCAAATCGATCGTCCATCCCGTTGTCAGAAAGTGATGAGGCATTAGAAGTCCAAGTGCAGACCGTGGATTCAGTTAACATATCAGCTCCTGCATCAACACAATCGCCAGTAAAAGCCGCTGTTTCAGTACCCGCGTTAGTGCCAGTTGCTGACATAATCCCTAAAATTGAGTTCAACCTTGATGGGTGGGAAAACATTAATCAGTCCATAGTCCAATGCCAGAACTGCAACCTTGCGACTACCTGCACCCAAAAAGTAATGGGTCTCGGTAACCAGCAGGCAGACTTGATGATCATTGGTGAACCCCCAGGACAAGATGAAGATATTAAAGGAGAGCCTTTAGTTGGTCGCCCCGGTGTTTTGTTCGACAAAATTTTACAGTCAATTGGTATCTCTCGGTCTCAGGTATTTATGACCAATATTGTCAAATGTCGCCCACCCAATAACCGCGATCCATTTAGAGATGAAGTTCAAGCTTGCGACGCTTTTTTGCGAGCTCAAATAAAACAAGTATCCCCTAAAGTAATTTTATCGGTTGGAAAAGTATCCGCTCAGAGTCTGCTTAACACCTCCGATTCAGTTGCTAAATTGATCACACAAAACTACCAACTACCCGGCTCTGACATAGCGCTTAAAGTCACCTACCCCCCTTCTTATTTGCTGCGCAATCCTGCTTCTAAAGCCACCGTGTGGCAAGATATGAAATGGCTGCAAAGGATGCTAAACCCGTGAGTGAAGCTCATTTAAAACACGCTCTATGTTATCGACCAATGACACTAGATGACGTTGCCTACGTACTCACGGTAGAACACGAAGTTTATCCCTACCCGTGGACTGAGCGCATATTACAAGACTGCATTAAGGCGGGTTATGATTGTTGGCTGGCACTAGAGAACGGCGTTATTGTTGCGCATGCCTTTGTTAGCGTTGCGGCGGGTGAAAGTCATTTGCTCAACCTATCGGTATCAAAAAAGCATCAAGGCAAGGGCATCGGTAAGACGTTTATCGACTTTTTGGTCAATATTGCTCGTAATAAAAAAGCAACGGTGATGTTGCTTGAAGTACGTCCTAGCAACTTACAGGCAATCCATTGCTATGACGCCGTTGGCTTTAATGAAATAGGCAGCCGGAAAGACTATTACCCCGCGGCTAATGGTAAGGAAGATGCATTGTTATATGCCAAAGAAATTTATTAGATTCCTGCCTTAGGTTTGATCGAAGTGAAACGTCAATCCATTCACATAAACAGCGCTAAACCCATAAGCTGTTTTGGCAAAGACTATTTTAAGAAGATCTGAGCTAAATTAGAAACACCAGCATCACAGGAAGCGTGATGACCGAAACCGCTGTCGACACGACGACCATCGCAGCCACAGTTTCAGAGTCTGCACCGTATTTCTCCGCGAGCAAATAGGATGTGACGGCCACTGGCATTGCCAGCTGCAAGATGAGCACCGCCAGAGCAATTCGACTCAATTCAAAATAGAGCCCAACACCAGCAGCAATCGTCGCGCAAGATATCACTTTCACTACAGTCAGAACTAGCGGACGCATAAAACGCCGCGCATCGATGCGCCCTAAGGCCACACCAAGCGTAATCAACATCAAAGGGATCGCCATCTGCCCGGCCAATTGCAGGGTATTAGTGAGCCAGACAGGCGTTTGCCAACCATTGTAAAGAAACAATGCTCCAAGAAGCGCACCATACACCGTAGGCTCTCTTAGAACATTGCTGCCCGCTCCTCGACCAGAGACCATCCAGATACCCAGTGAAAATGAATACACTATCATCACCGCAAACACGATTACGGCAAAACTTAAACCTTCTTCACCAAAGGCAAATAACGCCAGCGGCAATCCTAAATTCCCGGTATTACCAAAAATCAGGGGATGTAAATAGGTTGAACCTTCTAGTTTTGCTCGCTTTACAATGACATAAAACACGCCTGTTACAATGAGATAAGCAACGGCCGCCGCGCCAAAGGTGGCTGTGAGCGATGCTGAGTCGATGTTGGCATTCATTAATGCGACAAAAATCAGGCAGGGTACCGAGACACTCATCGCCAGTCGAGTAACAAAACTAACACTATAGTCATAACCCAGACGAACCCATCCAAAACCGATGGAAGCTAAAAGGAAGACCGGTGCAACAATCTGGATAATGATTACAAAAGTAGACATATTTCTTTAAAGGTCAAAGGCTATTTCAGATCAGGGGTTTAAACAAAACCAAGGGGGCTGACGCTGCAGCAAGTTCCAGCCATAACTAGATCTGCTGGCCTACCCAAGCAGCCGGATCACCAAGCGTCATATTGCCCGCTAGATAACCCTCGATAATTTCGATCATCCTCTGTGGCCCAAACGATTGGTCATGTCCACCATGAATGGTCTTCACTTTCAGTGATTTCAGACGCTCTAGGCTTTCACGATAGACGACTTTATCCGAGTGATAAACCGTATCGTATAAAGCACCATCGTATATAACATCTCCACTGAACAGGGTCTCTGTGGCTTTTTCATAGAGCGCAATTGATCCTGGCGAATGGCCAGGCAAGTGTAATATATGAAAATGTCGATTACCAAGATCAACCACATCACCCTCATCCAGATACCCCGTTAAAGGAGCTGCTTTGACACGATAATTCTCAACGACAAAACCCTCGTAAGGCAAAGCCTTAAAAGTTTCAGCACGGACAAAACCCGTAGTCGCAGTATTACCTAATGTTGGGTTCGCATGCACCGACGCTTCCAGTCGGTGACCCAGTCGGCAGTCAAATTCATGAGCGCCACCGATATGGTCAAAATGACAATGGGTTGAGACCACCGTCACTGGCCGTTCAGTCAACGTGATAATTTCTTTTTTGAGTGGCCTCAACCCCATACCGGAGTCAATTAACAGGTCGTAATTTTTACCTTGTATATGCCATATGTTACAACGAAGCCAATCAGCCACATACTTTTCTCGAATAAGCGAAACGCCATCAGAAAATGTAGTCACCTCGTACCATTCGTCGATATGCTTCATTGATAGTAACCGCCTGTTTACACATATAAGTCAGGATTCATTAAAAAAATTGAGGCCGTTTCATGCCGTGACTGACCACGCTAACAGAAACAAAAAACCAAAAAAATTAATCGCTATCGCCTCATATTTTGAGGTGAAATCTGAGCATATGATTCATACAACCTTGAATAATCATAACCCTTTTGAAAATAGATCCACTATGCCATGGGGTGAATCTTTAGCAGCGCTTCATAATCATGCGACACGGCATTAATAGCAGCCCGAAGAAGTGTAGCACCCTGCTCGACTGTTGCCAGCACTGAATGTGAACCCACGCGTCCGTCAGGAAATTGTTGACGATGCTGATGTGGCGGACCATGTTGGTCACCCGCATGACTCTTAATGAACTCTGATGATATAGGCTCTGGTGGCCATAGTGCAAGACCCGGCTCCACTACTCGATGCGTTGCCTGAGTAATCGCAATCTCTGATGGCGTCGCATGCATTCCCTCCCAATCACCATAATACTTGCTGCGCAGATCATTCACTCTTTCAAAGTCCCACCAGCTTTTGATATGAACCTTTTCTGAACCGTATTTTTTAGCCACGCGTTTCAATGGCGCTAAATTAGCACCATGTCCATTAAGAAAATAAATGGTGTCAAAGCCATGAGAGAGGAGCCCTTCAACTATTTCGCTGACCAGTAATTCAAAAGTACTTTCTGACACAGAAATAGTGCCAGCAAAAGACATATTAAAGGGTGCCGGTGTATAGGCTAAGGTGGGTACAACGTAGGCATTGATCTGCTCTCCTGCACCTTGCGCAATTTTTTCAGCGCAAAACGCATCGGTGCCAATCAACCCCATAGGGCCATGCTGTTCGGTTGAACCGACAGGAATTAAAATACCGCGTGAATGGGTGAGATAAGCATCGACCTCGAGCCATGTGGCCTCGTCCAGCCTCATTGTGGCTCCTGCGTTTTGAGCCAGGCAGACAAACGAGGTCGATACGCTTCAAGCTCTGTTGACACGGCAGGATGGCTAAGGATTCTTGACCGATATTGTTTAACCGATTGTGGCAGGTTAATTTGCATACCAAACGCTTCGGAGCGAACATCAATCCAAACAAAGGTAATGGCAAATCCGCATTCTCCTAGCGTCAGCCTCTCCCCATAATGGTTGTCATTACCGCCTAATAATTTTGCCAATTGGTTAAGACCATCGCCAATGGCTTTTGAATGCTCATCGGCCCTCAAGGCATTACGTTTGGATGAATTAATAAAAGGAAATAGTCTGCGTACTTCTGGCTCCAGCCGAGTGTCATGCAAACGAGAAAGTTCACGGGCTTTCGCCCGATCATTTAACTCAATGGGTAACATCGGTGGATTGGGATATTTTTCGTTTAGGTATTCAGCAATGGCTTCAGAGTCGGCCAACAGTAACGAGCCATCCACTAATGCCGGCAAATTCCCAGACGGCACAATACTTTTATATTCAGCTGAACCGTATCCACCTGGGGGAGGAAGTTCTTGCCACGGTATTTTTTTATGCCGAAGCAGGATTCTCAACTTCGCACAATATAAACTGATTGGAATGGCAACAATGGTCAACATTAAAAAAAGGAGCCGTCAGGCCACTACAATAATATTAGTTCGATAGCTTCCACTTACGACCCAATTCATCAAAAAATCCACCCTTTTGTTTCAACGCAATCCACGTATTCACATAGTTAATCCAGACCTGATCGGCCTGAGGCATTAACATCGCAACGGGGGTTGGAGACTGAGGGGCTGATACGGGCACAATCATCATGTTCGAATATTTTTCAACGAGTTTTAAGCTTCTACATTTGACGTGATGTGAGCGTCAGCTCGGCCTGCGAGTACCTCTTGAAAATCGCGAGCGGGTGCATCTACAATTTTATGTGCCGCTTTTGGAAAATACGGTTTAATTTGCTGTTTCTGGGTAGTGCCTAAAGTTGCAGCAACCGTTACACCCGCTTGGTTCAGGTCATTCCAGTCTTTATATTGACGGGCATTCCTAGATAAAATAAGGGGAACTGTGGCCAATGAAAAATAGCTCGTTGAATACCCCGCTGCTTTTGCTCTGGAGGGAGAAATTGAAGCCGAACCAGTCAAATGATACGCCCCCGAAACAACCCCATTTAAAAGTGTTTTCCAATCGGCAGGAACAAATTCAATCTCGACACCCAAATCCTTCGCTAGCTCAGTCATAACGTCAATAAGAAACCGTCTTATTATCGTTCACCGCTATTATCATTTCGGTCACTATTGGACTTTTAATCGCCTTACCGGGCCTATCTTCCAATATTTATCTGCGCAGCTTAAACCGGGTCTATGTTGAATTTATACGCGCCATTCCAATCTTAGTTTTAATACTCTGGGTCTATTATGGTATGCCTCAGGTTTCTGGCCTTTCAATCTCAGTATTTTGGGCTGGCGTGTTTGCATTAGCGTTATCCGACAGCGCTTTCGAAGCAGAGATTTTTCGTGCTGGCATCCAGTCAATTGACAAAGGCCAGTATGAGGCCGCACACTCTATTTCACTCAGTTATACCGATACCATGCGCTTTGTTATTTTGCCTCAGGCAATCAAACGCATATTGCCAGCACTGGGCAACCAACTCATTTACATGCTCAAGATGTCTTCCTTAGTGTCAGTCATCGGTATGCAGGAACTCACACGAAAAGCCAACGAACTCGTTGTTACCGAATATCGTCCGTTAGAAATTTATACCATTTTAGTACTTGAATACCTGGTCTTAATTCTATTAGTCTCTGCCGTAGTGCGATGGTTAGAAAGACGCATGAATAGCAATGGGATTGATTAACCTCAATTAAAAGGTCTTTCGCCATGGCCATCCATAATGCATTCGCATTCACTAACGTGCCATTATTAAAAACCTTCAATTTTGTCTCAAGCCGTCGGTCCCGTTTGAGACAACCAGTCCGTTAAAACGAAATTGTCAGCCGACCTACAAGGCCCATCTATAAGACTTGACTTGGCCCATTTTAGAATCTTTCTAGTGCCGCACAGCAATATGGGAAAACTGGCATTGAAACGAGTCAAATCAATCGATTATTCCGTTAATAATTGTGATCAAATTGAACCAGTACTCATATTGAATTGATAAAAAGTGTACATTTCGTTTTTTAACTGCTCTGAATGAATGATGGCTATTTACGAGTCTGTTTTTAACCCCTCCACCTATGTTTATTTGGCCACCCTTTGCTATGTTTTGGGGCTGCTAATAAGAAATGAATTTTTACTGCGTATATTTCTATTGGGCGGTAGCTTCTTATATATCCTTTATTATTTCTACGTCGCTCACACACCCTTGTGGGAAGCCATCTTTTCCAGCACCCTTATCGGTGCGGCGAATATGATCACCATTTACCGTATTTTCCTCGAACGCTTTACCATTGGCATGTCAGAAGAAATGTTAACCCTTTATGGCGCCTTCCCTAACTTTAATCCGGGACAATTTCGTAAAGTTATGAGCCAAGCTATTATTGTCCATCAGACGCAAGATACCCCGCTGCTGCTTCAAGGTAAGAAGCCAAATCATATGTACCTCACCATGACTGATGGCTTTAGGCTGGAACGAGACCATCAAACCTCTGACATTGGTTCCGGTCATTTTCTAGGTGAAATATCGTTCCTGTTGGGCAGTGAAGCCAGCGCCACCATCATCGCAAAACCGGGATGTAGCTACGTCAGCTGGAACGTCGACACCCTGAAAGATTTGATGAGCAAAAAACCCCATATTGCCAACGCAGTCTCTGTACTATTAAATAAGGATATTGCTCTCAAGCTGGCGGTAAGCTTTCCCACACAAGGAATACCCTAAACGTCACACCCAAAAATAACGCTTTAACTCATAAAAAGCCGACGGCATATTCCGTCACAGGCAACTCGTTAAGTCCTCATCTCAGCGCACCGTTCTCACACCCGATTAACCGTCACCGTTTTTTTGTAATCCCTTTAATCACCAGTGAAGTCAGCCCCTGGCTCTCACCGTGGGGTATGTTGCGCGCTTAGCCGGCGTCTTTAACCGTTTCATCCAGTGGCCTCAGCGCTTTTCTTCGCTGTGTGACCAACCGATGTTCCCTTAAAAAGGTATACAGACCGGTTCCTATAATGATCGCAGACCCAACCAAAGTGAGGCTATCAACCTGCTCATCAAAAATAAACACACCCACCAACAACGAGAACAACAGCCTTGAATACCGAAAAGACGCCACGATAGACGCATTACCGACCCGCATGGCCGATACAATGGCGTAATAGCCCGACATACTAAAAACGATCGCACAGCCAAAATAGACTAATGTGTCGCCGGCAAGAGGCGCCATCACTTGAGAGCTAACGAGCAAACAAAGGCCACCCGCGACTACCAGTGACGAAAAAGCTTGAAAGGAAATAATCGACGATTCGACATTAGACGGAATCACTCGGGTTGCTAAGTCCCTGACGGCCACGCCCAAAACGGCTAACAGCACCCACAATACCGATGGATTAAAGCCACCAAACCCCGGCCTTATGATAAGTAAAACCCCTATAAAGCCCACGCACACAGCCGTCCATCGCCGCCAGCCAACGCTTTCTCCTAAGAATAAGGCCGCACCCATCGTGATGGTTAATGGCGTGACTTGGAACACCGCTGCCACTGTCGACAGTGGCACAAGTGATAGGGATGTGACAAAGGCCAGGGCCGCGATCGCCTCTGCCACCATTCTAATACAAGTGGTTCGTGTCCAGACGTGGGGTGCCAGTAATCGGTGCCCCCGGCTAACCGCCATCAAGGCAAAAAAGACAGCACTACAAAAACCAATAACCATTAGAATTTGACCAATAGAGATTGAGCTAGAAAGGTGCTTGATAAACGCATCTTCTATCGTAAACCCCGCCATCGCAGCGAGCATGAACAAAATGCCTTTGCGGTTATTGATGCTGTCGTTCAAAGTCAGTAACGCCTCTCGTTTGTTGACCGGTAATGTAAATTAAAGTCGTTGCAGAAGAAACCTAATAATGGAGGATGAACGCAGTTTATTGACCCGCTCAGGCAGGTGGCTTAAAAAAAGTAACGAGAACGTTTAATTCTGCTGTCCAACACTGCGGCTGTCAGGTTGCTTTACACTAAATTAAGAAGGTATCACCCATCTGGACACACAGAGGGCTTATTTGACGGCTTTGAACGCCTCACCGATTGATCATGGTCAATAACCCATGAATGCGCGGATTCAAGCGGATTCAAATCAATCACACAGGACCGTTTTAAACTCATAGCCGTTCCCAATCATTGCAACCAAAAATACCCCCTGACTGCACTGCTGCCCCCCACTACCCAGACTTCTCCCTCACAAACACGCCCTTTGTGATTGAGCAATACCTCCCTTTTAGGCCGTTTCAACCCCGAGTGGGAAGCCGGGTAAATTGGGCCAGCGCCTTATTTTTGATGCCGATAATCGCTGTATTTTAAAAATAAGACTGTCAGTTTTTTTTACACGCCCCCTTCAGAAAGTGTAAAGAATCTTTACAACATGAACCCGAGCGCCCAGCGTTCAACCGGTTAACTCATTGATAAAAAAAAATTTTAAATTAGTGGTGCGAATCATGCTTCATATCACTATCTGAATAAAAAAATCAGGTGAATTAAAAGTGACATCTTTAAACCTGTCTCTTATACACATCTGACGCTGCCGACGACTCCTTACGTGTAGA
>CAJXUC010000023.1 GCA_913061315.1 uncultured Gammaproteobacteria bacterium
ATACGAGATAGCGTAGCGTCTCGTGGGCTCGGAGATGTGTATAAGAGACAGAATGTGACCCGATAAATAATAGAAATGAAGCTAACTTGAACGCTCTAAACTGGCATAGTGAGTGAGCTGGCAAGAGGGCTCTAAGATAGGTGTGATCAAATTGCCAAGCTTAGATCGAGGAAGAGTCGTATTTATTTATTGGTGTGATGCCTAACGCCAACTGAATTGCTGGTGTCTGAAACATGGACTTCTTTGTCTGACATATTAATTCCTAATTGGATTCTTCCCATTTAAAAAACTCATAGACTCTATGTCAATGACAGCAATTAGTACTGTGAGCAAATACTCAAAACTCTAATTTGGCCTAGTCTGTAGGCGGTCGTTTTTTGATGATTAACGCCGAAACTACAACGATTTTTATCTCGCCCCTTTGCCAAATAGCACGACTTCTACGGTTTGCAGTAAGATTAAAACGTCTAAAAATAAGTTATGATTCTTTACGTAATACATGTCGAATAATTGTTTTTGGTATGAGTCATTGACCGAAGAACCATAAGGATAGAGTAGTTGAGCCCAACCGGTAACGCCTGGTTTAACCAGATGTCTTTCGTGATAATAAGGGATTTGATTGGCTAAATTATCAATGAATTCGGGGCGCTCTGGCCTTGGGCCAACGAAGCTCATGCTGCCGTTTAATACATTGGCTATTTGTGGGAATTCGTCTAGGCGGGTTTTACGTATGAACGCACCCACTTTGGTGACGCGACTATCTGTTTTAGCCGCCCATACAGCGCCTTCTGTCTCGGCATCGGTTCGCATGCTTCTGAATTTATAGATGCTAAATGTTTTGCCCTGCTTGCCAACTCGGGTTTGGCTATAAAAGATTGGTGCGGATAGGCCATCTTCTATCCAGATGGCAACAATGGTTAATAACATGAACGGTGAGGCTATTAATAAAATGATGAGGCTAGCGAATATATCAAATACTCTTTTGACGGCGTCTTGGAACTGCGATTTGTGAAAGCCATCCGAGGTGACTAACCAGGCGGGATCTATTATGTCGACTCGAATTTGACCTGCCTCGCGCTCAAAAAAAGACAGTATGTTAATGGTGTCGATGCCGTTGAGTTTACAGTTGACCAGCGCATTAACGGGTATGTTTTTGCTGGCGTCACTAATGGCAATGACGATTTCGTCTATCTCCATTTCGCGAACATATTCTAGTAGTGATAGGTGAGTGGTTATGTGCTGTGATTCAGGGACTGCTTGAATCTGATGTTCGACTGGCATATAGCCGACGATATCGAAGCCCCGCCTGTCTGACTTTCTGCGTAATTTATTGTCGATATGTGATGCGGTCTCTCCGGCACCGTAGACCAAGATACGCTTTTTGAACTTGTCTGAATCGATGGTCTCAAAAAATATGACGCGTAAGGTGCCTATGATAAAAAATGACTGTATGAATGCCAATGCGATAATGCCACGGCCAAGGATAATGTCGGGCACTAGATACGCGGTTATTGCCGTTATTAGTATGGCTGCCACAAAACTCACCGAGATTCGTATCAGGATGCCAGCAATGCCTTCTCGTGTGTTTCCCTGATAGAGGCCTGTTGACAGCATTGCAATGGGTGTAATGACACCTATTATCGACGCATTAATTAAGAGCGTATCAAATTGATTAAAGCTTCCCAGTTGGTCTGGGTGCATTCTAAGGTAGGTCACAAAGTAAACCGAACTGAATAAAATTAATGTTTCAAGACACAGTAGAAATAAAAAAGGTGTTTTTAGATTCTGTCGAAAAACTTTAGTGGTCGTCAATTGCCCTATTCCTTTTAGTTGTACTTTTGTGGAAATCGTCCATGGGTGTTAAAGAGTTTAAATTTTTTAATTATTATGTTTTTAGGGCAGGGTGTTGCTTGTTTAAAATACAGGCTGACAAAGTACCTAGTATGAAAAGTGAGTTAAGGCTCGCTACGATAGTGATAATTTCACGGGTCAAAAAAAGAAAATTGATAAATAAGAATGTAATAATAAGGCCGATCAATAGTCCCAAGGCATTGTTAATCATCGTTTGAACAATGGCATTTGTAACATCAAAAGGGTTGGGTAATAGAAACCTTGCAAGCTGAATGGATAGCATTATGATGGCTGCAAATAATAGCGCTTGAATTACTGGCTTAGGGCTTAGGTCGAATAAAAGCACTGGGCTGGCAATAAAAAAACTGACGAATAAAATGGCGAAGGATATTAGTTGTGGTTTTATTTTTTCTTTTCCTGCGGGGTATAAAGTCATAATTTACTCCGGCCATTCGATTAATCAGGCAGGCATTCTAGTTATAAGTGATGATTAATCCGTTATGTTGGTCACAAGAAATTTATTTGGCGCTTCAAAAGTATCAATTTGTTAACCAACCCACATATCGCGATACGATTGATCTTCTTTATGGCGTTGTGAATCGAAAGCGGATATATTTTTGCAACGTTGCTACTATTGGACTTGTTTAGGCTTATGGCATTAGACGGGCTTAAATTTTAAAGCCTTATAAGTTTAGAGCGTATTGCCGATTAACCAAAAATGAATGGTAGTGGGGAAGTTATTTATCGTGCCGCTTAGCGCGATCTACTATAGTCACACCCTTTAACTGGAATGAGTACTTTACTTGGTTTGGGTATAATCTGTAATTACAAACTGCATTGCTTTTTACTTAACTAAGCTTTAATAATTTATATAATAATGAAATTTAACTAATGAACATTCAATCCGTAATACTTGCTGGTGGCTCAGGGACTCGACTTTGGCCGCTGTCGAGAAGCAGTCACCCTAAACAGTTTCTGCCGTTTATGGGTGGCGCTTCCTTACTGGACTTGACACTCAGTCGAATGGTGGCAATTGCGCCTCTTAATTTATTGCAAAAGCCTTTAGTTATTTGCAACCAAGATAATCGATTTTTTGTTGCCGAACACTTACGCCAAGCCGGGATAAAAAATGCGCCGATTCTGCTCGAGCCGTGTGGGCGCAATACCGCACCTGCATTGACGATGGCAGCCTTACATATTGCGCACAAAGGTGACGATGCCGTGATGTTTGTGACGCCTTCTGATCATTTGATTGACGATTCGTCTAGCTTTAACAAAAGTGCTGCATACGCCATTGATTTGGCGTCTGAAGGTCATGTTGTGACGCTGGGTATATCGCCCACAGGTCCAGAAACTGGTTTTGGTTATATTCAATTGGGTGATGTCTGGGATTCATCTGCAGACAAACCAGGCTATCGTTTAGATACGTTCGTTGAGAAACCTGACCTACCGACTGCACAACAGTATTTTGACTCAAAGCAGTACCTGTGGAACGCAGGCGTATTTGTTTTGAAGGCGAGTGTCTGGCTTGAAAACATTAAAATTTATGAGCCCGATATCTATAACAGTTGTGTGACTGCTTTTTCTCAATTACGTGAAGATGGAGACTTTCGTTGGATCGATGAAGGTGCCTTTAGTCGTTGCCCGAGTAATTCTATCGACTATGCGGTAATGGAAAAGTTATCTAAGGCTAAATTAGAACAGCCTCCGCTAGTCGTGCCACTAGATGCAGGCTGGTCCGACCTGGGTTCGTGGTCGTCTTACTGGGCGGTGCAGCCAAAAGATGATGCGGGCAATGCCCTAAAAGGGGATGCGCTGGCAATAGATACCCGTGACTCCTTGGTTTTTTCTAGCTCGCGTTTAGTGACGACGGTTGGTGTCGAAAATTTGGTTGTAGTCGAGACTAAAGATGCGGTGATGATAGTCGATAAGGACAAAACTCAGAATGTAAGCGCCATTATCGAGCATTTAAAAAAGAATAACCGCGAAGAAATTAACTACCATCGTGAAGTTCATCGGCCTTGGGGCACTTACGACACGGTCGATGCTGGAGACCGTTTTATTGTGAAACGAATTGTGGTCAAACCGGGGGCAGCGTTGTCGTTACAAATGCATCACCATCGAGCTGAACATTGGATCGTTGTGAAAGGTACAGCCAAAGTGACGCGTGGGGAAGAGGTGTTTTTGCTGTCTGAAAATGAGTCAACTTATATCTCTATTGGACAAAAACATCGATTAGAAAATCCGGGTAGCATTCCACTTGAAATAATCGAAGTTCAGTCAGGTGGTTATCTCCAAGAAGATGATATTGTACGCTTCGATGATGTCTATAATAGAGAAAACGATCACTAGCTCACTGGTTAGACTTAAAATAAAAACATTAATGGATAACATAAACTAAAGGATCAGAGCATATGACTGTCATTACCAAAGCGGTGTTTCCAGTAGCTGGCCTTGGGACTCGCTTTTTGCCAGCTACTAAAGCAAGCCCAAAAGAAATGCTTCCCGTTGTCGATAAGCCACTGATTCAATATGCGGTGGAAGAAGCAATCGAGGCGGGCATTACTGAGCTTATTTTTGTCACTAGTAATACTAAACGATCGATTGAAGATCACTTCGATAAAAGTTATGAACTTGAAGTGGAGCTTGAAAAGAAGGGCAAACTAGAGGCGCTTGAATTGGTTCGAAATATCGTGCCGAAAGGGGTGTCTTGTATTTATGTGCGGCAGGCTGAAGCGCTGGGTTTAGGGCATGCTGTTTTATGCGCTAAATCGGTGGTTGGCAACGAGGCTTTTGCGGTCATTTTGCCAGACGATTTGATCGATGGTTATGGCTCAGGGGTTGTGTCGCAAATGATACAAGCCTATCAAACTACTGGCTGTAGCCAGCTGGGTGTTGAAGAAGTACCCGAGGAAGATACCGATAAATACGGTATTGTTAATATTAAAGGTGGAGAAAATGCGGGTTCTGAAGTGGCGTGTATTGTCGAAAAGCCTCAGCCAGATCAGACCTCTTCTAACTTGGCGGTGGTTGGACGCTATATTCTGACGCCACGCACCTTTGAATTGTTAGAGTCAACCCAAAAGGGCGCTGGTGGTGAGATACAGCTAACAGACGCCATTTCAGCTTTATTAGAATACGAGAGTGTTTTTGCTCATCGGTTTAAGGGTAAACGATATGATTGTGGCAGTAAGCAGGGCTATCTGAAGGCGACTGTTGATTTTGCGTTAAAGCATAATGATTTGGGCGATGACTTTCGAAATTATCTTTCAACTGTGCTTTAACCTATTTATACTCTGATAGTATATTTTTTGTACAGGCAGTTTTTGCCGAAACTCGTTTTGAGTGTGTGTTTAACCAACGAGTTAAGGCGTTTTAATCGTTAAATTTTTTGGTAGCTTAATTAGTGGACTTTCAAGATTTTCTCAATTCAGGTGCGGCTCCAAGGACTCAGTTAGAATCTTGGAAAGCATTACAAACTCACCAGTCTGCCGTTAGTTACTTAAAATTACAAAAGTTGTTCTCGTCTAATCAACAACGATTTGAAGACTATTCCATTGTACTTGATGATTTATTGTTCGACTACTCAAAGAACTTAGCAACCGAAAGAACCAAAGAACTGCTGATAACACTTGCCAATGAATGTCAATTGCCTGCGGCCATTGAAGCCCTGTTCTCGGGGCGTTATGTCAACACGACTGAGAATCGGCCGGCATTGCATACGGCGCTGAGAGATTCTTCTGGCAACCCGGTGTTAGTTGATGGTGTTGATGTGATGCCCGGCATCCGTCTTGAACTGAATAAAGTGAAGACTTTCGTTGAGTCCATTCATAATGATGCTTTGTTGGGTGCAACAGGGAAAGTAATTACCGATGTAGTCAATCTGGGTGTGGGTGGGTCAGACTTAGGGTCAGTAATGGCGACTGAGGCGTTATCTGAATATCGTCAGGGTAATGTGGGATTGCACTTTGTATCGAGTATAGATGGTACTCACCTAACGGATGTGTTGCACTCGGTTGATGCTGAAACAACGTTGTTTATAATTTCTTCAAAATCATTCACAACGCTTGATACTATGGCAAATGCCAATGTGGCTAGACAATGGCTACACGATGCGCTTGGGAAGAGTGCGTCCCTGGAAAATCATCTCGTTGGCGTGTCGGCCAATGACTCAGCGATGGCTTCGTTTGGCATTTCTAGAAGTCGACGTTTTTATATCTGGGACTGGGTTGGTGGACGTTATTCACTCGCCTCTGCGGTTGGATTGCCAGTTGCAATTGCGGTTGGTTTTGAGCATTTTGAACAAATGCTCGAAGGCATGCACACTATGGATAACCACTTCCGGCAGGCACCGCTTGAGCAAAATATACCGGTAATGATGGCACTACTGAGTGTTTGGTATGTGAATTTTTTTGGCGCAAGAGGTCACGTCATTTTGCCCTATGATTCCAGAATGCATCGTTTTCCGGCTTATTTGCAACAGCTTGAAATGGAAAGTATTGGCAAATCAGTGAATCATCGAGGCGAGCCCGTTGATTATCATACGGGTGCCGTGGTATGGGGTGAAGTTGGGCCTAACGCGCAACACTCCTTTTACCAGCTTTTACATCAAGGCACTCGGTCTGTTATTGCTGACTTCTTGGTGCCGGTCAACCGCCAAAGTGAATATCCGAGCCACCATGGTTTAGCCTTAGCGAATTGCCTTGCCCAATCGAGAGCATTAATGGAAGGGCAGTCAGCCGATCAAGTTATGCAAGATTTAAAACAGCGTGGTAAAACTGGTATCGAGATTGACCGCATTCTGCCCCATAAAATTCACACGGGTAATAAGCCCAATAACCTGCTGCTATTGAAACGCCTAGATCCCAAGACGTTGGGTATGTTGATAGCAATGTATGAGCATAAAGTCTATGTCCAAAGCGTTATCTGGGATATCAATGCCTTTGATCAATGGGGGGTTGAACTTGGTAAAGAACTAGCATCCAATTTAGAGCCTGTCATTAATTCAGACGCAACGGTATCATCGCTTGATGGATCGACAGTGGGTTTGTTAGGTTATATTAATCTTTGGAGAACGTGAACTTTAGATAATGAAAGCATTTGAAGGCATTCGAGTTCTTGATTTTACGCACGTTTATGCAGGGCCATTTGCAAGTTATCAGTTAGCGGTAATGGGTGCAGAAGTCATTAAAATAGAGGCACCTTATCTGCCTGATATGATGCGTGCCGAGGGTAGCGACCCCAAACGTAATGCCGAGGGGCTGGGGCTTAGTTATTGTGTTAATAACCAGGGTAAAAAAGCGATCACTCTCGATATATCGAAGCCTGAAGGCGCCGATATTGCTAGACAATTAATCGCAACGGCTGATGTTTTAATCGAGAACTATGTGGGTGCTATGCAACGGTTTGGGCTTGGTCCTAAAGAGGCGCATGACATTAATCCTCAGCTCATCTATTGCTCTATGTCTGGGTTTGGTAGTGATAACCCTAAACAAGGTTGCCCGGCATTTGATAATGTCATTCAGGCATTTTCTGGCATGATGTCAGTCAACGGCAGTCCTTCGCAGGAACGACTGCGAGTCGGGCCACCGCTGATCGATTATGGTACGGGCGCGCAATCGGCCTTTTCTATTGCGAGCGCTTTGTTTCAACGCAGCCGTACGGGCAAGGGACAATTCATTGAAGTTAACATGGTCGATGCGGCGTTAATGATGATGTCACCATTAGTTGCAAACGCTATGTTTCTTGAGTCCACGGAAGAACGGGTCGGTAATCAACCTGGAAATCGACCGGGTTATTGTGTTTATCGGTGTGAAGATGATGACATCATGCTTGGAGCTTTTACGGCTAAGCAACACTTGGCACTATTTACCGCACTAGGTCTTGGTGACCTTGCCGGCAGTGTTGATGAAATAACGCCAAACTGGTTGACCCAAAATTCAAAAGATATTGGTCAGCGCATGACTAAGTGTTTTAAAAGCCGAACAGCCAATGATTGGGAAGTGCATCTGAACCAGTTTGATGTGCCAGCCGCAAGGGTGAGAGACCTTTATCAAATGCTAATAAGTGATCAACAACAACGAGCAAGCTCGAGTCAGCATCAACGGCTTTGTGATAGTGACTTGACTGCGCCAATAGCGGCGTTTAAGTATAAAACCGATGGTCCCGAATTTGACAGTTATTGTGCCCGTCATGGTGAAGATACGGACTCGGTGCTCATTGAGCTTGGCCTTTCTCAAGAAGCATTGACCTATTTGAAAAAAATGTCGGTCATATAACTGTCTAATAATAACTCCAGAAGAAGTGACCTTTGGAGTTTGTATCGGTCGGCGCTTTTAATATTGTAAAGAATGAAGCACTCAAAAATTACGGCATTGGCTATAATCAAAATTATTTAGGTTTAACGGTGGGTGCTTTTTCAACAGGTCGGTTGTAGCCAGATTATAATATCAATCAACCCCGCTTTTTCTAACGTTTGGAAATACATTGTTTAGCACCCTCAGTACGGTTTTTTCATTACTGCTCAGTTACGGCTTACTGTTATTAGCTAATGGCCTATTTAGTACCTTGTTGGGTGTTCGAACACAGGTCGAAGGATTTTCTACCGACATAGTGGGCTTTATCGTGGCATCCTATTTCTTTGGACTGCTATTGGGTGGTGTTTTTGCCGGTAGAGTCGTAGCCCGAGTGGGTCATATTCGTTCATTTGCAGCGTTCGCTTCGTTAATGTCAATTACTGCTTTGCTGCATCCTTTATGGATTTCAGTCGGGAGCTGGATGTTACTTCGAGTGGTGTCGGGTATCTGCATGGCAGGCTTAATTATGGTAACTGAAAGCTGGCTCAACGAACGAGCGAGCAATGTCAACAGAGGTCAGGTACTTTCCTTTTATATGATCACTAACTATTTTGCAGCGGGTAGTGGTCAGCTTTTACTGTCGGTTGGCGACCCTTCGCAGTTTCAACTATTCAGCCTCGCGTCTGTGCTTTTTTCACTGGCATTACTTCCCGTATTGTTAACTCGAGCGAAAGCGCCGGTGCCGGTGCCGGCTGCTCGTATGCCTTTAAGGGCACTATATCGCCTAGCCCCTTTGGGTATGATTGGTGTTTTCTGTAGTGGTTTGATGAATGCATCTATCCATGGTCTTGGGCCTGTCTATGCGACCAATATAGGGCTGTCAAAAGAGCAGTTATCACTTTTCATGGCGAGCCTCATCATGAGTGGACTAATATTACAGTGGCCGATGGGACGATTGTCGGACCGGATTGGTCGAGGGCCACTATTAGTAGTAATACCGATTGTGGTCGCTTTTGTTGCTATCGCTATGACGCAGGTAGTTAATTTTTTAGCCATTCTGGGTTTTGGTGTTTTGCTCGGTAGCTTCTTGTTTACGATTTATTCCTTATCTGCGGCTACTTCAAATGACATGGTGGGGACTGATCAGCGAGTTCAGGTAGCCGGTGGCTTATTAATTACCTACGGTGCTGGTGCGTGCCTGGGACCGATCATCGGTGGACAATTTATGGGGTTATTTGGCTCGCCAGGGTTATTTTTTTACTTTGGTCTTGTTGGTTTTTTCCTCGCAATTTTTGCCCTATTGAAGCGTCGTCGTGATGGCAGTCCATCAAAGCGAAAACCCTTTGTGGTCGTGCCTGCGACTCAGGCAACGTCTAACCAATTGTATGTCTCTGTGCATGACGAATCACCCGAAACTGTTATTTTAACGGATAAGGTACCCAAAAAATCGTGACTTTAGATCTAATTTTGTGACTCAATCTACTCAACAGATTCTTACCCACCGCCGTGTATGGGCATTGGCTGGCCCCATTATACTGTCGAATATATCGGTGCCATTGGTTGGTGCGGTTGACACGGCAGTCGTAGGACACCTGCCTGAGCCCGATTCGATTGGAGCCGTGGCACTGGGGGCACTCATATTTACGTTCTTGTTTTGGGGCTTTGGTTTCTTACGTATGG
The DNA here is from genome assembly GCA_913061315.1 of uncultured Gammaproteobacteria bacterium. GTDB lineage: Bacteria > Pseudomonadota > Gammaproteobacteria. Next base: position 9,828 of record CAJXUC010000023.1, read on the forward strand.
GCACGACGGGTTTTATTGCCCGCGCCTATGGTGCCAACGATGAGCAGGCGCTGTCTGATACTTTGTTGCGCGTCCTGATGCTTGCCACTACCTTGGGCTTAGTCATTATAGCCTTGGGTTATCCCCTGATTCATTTTGCGCTGTATTTGCTCGACAGTAGCGACAATATTGAATCACTGGCTTCAAGCTATGCCATGATTCGTATTTGGAGCGCACCCGCAACTTTATCTATCTATGTATTTACGGGCGTTTTTATTGGTTTGCATAACATGCGCTACGTGTTTGTGCTTCAGTTGGTGATGAATAGTGTCAACGTGCTACTCGATTTATTGTTTGTACTCGTGTTTGATATGGGTGTCGAAGGTGTGGCGCTGGCCACACTGATTGCTGAGTATTTAGCCGTTTTTTTAGGTTTCTGGCTATTACGTAAGCCACTGGCTAAGGCTTATCGTCAACTCAGCTGGGCACGATTGTTAGAGCGCAGCGCGATTCTGGCCCTGATGAAAGCCAATGGTGATATTTTTGTCCGGACGCTTTGTTTGGTATTTTCGTTTGGTTATTTTACCGCAAAGAGTGCCAGCATGGGGGATGTCATACTAGCGGCTAATGCGATACTGATGCACCTACAAAGTATTTTAGCTTACGCACTTGATGGCTTTGCGCATGCAGCCGAAGCACTAGTGGGTAGTGCCTATGGTGGCGGTAAACAAGCGCAATTTAAACGTGCAATTAAATTAACGACTATTTGGGGTCTGGTCTGTGCCTTGCTCATTAGTTTGGTTTTCTGGTTGTTTGGTGGATTTATATTACAGTGGTTTACTAGCATCGATGCGGTGCTCATAACCGCCACTAAATATTACCCTTGGACAATTATTGCGCCGATTGTTGCTATTTGGAGTTTTCAGCTTGATGGTATATTTATCGGCACTGGATATACCCGCGAAATGCGCAATGCAATGATTGTCTCGATGTTGATGTACTTCGGTTTATTGGCCATATTAGTTCCAATGCTGGGCAATCATGGGCTGTTCTTATCGTTGACCTTATTTATGATTTTAAGGGCATTAACGCTTTGCTATTACTACCCCAGTATTGTCAAAGGCATGGATCATAAAAAGTCATATTGAAGCGGGTTCAATCTCATGGTAGCTTTGCCTCCCAAAATAGTTAGTGGTTACCTAAAAAATGAAATATTCATCATTGGTTGATAGAGTAAAAGGCGATGCGGCTGATGTTTGGGACTCTCACTATAGGGCTCAAGTTGACCAGAGTCGGGGTGAAGATGTCATTGTTTTAAGCGTTGGAGACCCCGATTTTTCAACGCCAGAGGGTATTACCGACGCCGCTATTTCGGCCTTGCGTCATGGAGACACGCACTATACACCTGTCGTTGGGGTTGAAGCATTTCGTGAAAACATTGCTAAACGCTATTGCTCTGAATTCGGTGATGACATAACGGCAGACAATGTGATTGTGACCTCTGGCGCACAAAATGCCCTTTTTGTTGCTTCTATGTGCCTCACGGAGAAGGACGACGAAGTTATTGTGTTGCAACCTATGTATGTGACGTATGAGGCAACCGTGCAGGCGTCTGGTGCCACGCTTGTTCCTGTCGTGCTCGACGAACCGAATGGCTTTCGTTTGAATGCCGAGAACTTAAAAGCAGCCATTACGAGTAAAACAAAAGCTATTTTTTTTGCAACCCCGAGCAATCCGACCGGCATTTCGCTGAATCAAAGTGAACTGGAGTTAATAGCTGATTTAGCCATTGAGCATGATTTATGGGTTGTGTCAGATGAAGTCTATAGCGACCTAGTATTTGATTCTGAATTTTTTCATATTGCTAGTTTGCCGGGTATGGCTGAGCGCACCATTACCATTGGCAGCTTGTCTAAATCCTATGCAATGACTGGTTGGCGCATTGGTTGGGCCTTAGGCCCCCAAGAATTTATTGATAATGCTGCTAAGTTAGCTTTATGTATGCTTTATGGTTTGCCGGGATTTTTACAGCAAGGTGGTATCTATGCACTGGAAAATGCACAGAAAGATATTGTTAACATGCGCGAGGCTTATCGCAGCAGGCGTGATCTATTGATACATCAGTTTGAAAGTATTCCAGGACTTAAATCGTTAAAGCCTGATGCCGGTATGTTTTTAATGGTCGATGTGCGTGGCACCGGATTAACCGCACCCGAATTTGTAACGCAACTGTATGAGCACTCTAAAGTGTCGGTACTCGATGCAACCGCTTTTGGCGCCAGTGCCAAGGGTTATGTGAGAATCTCTTATACGGTCGACGAGTCAATATTACTCGATGCGAGCCATCGTATTGCCACATTTGTCAATAGTTTGAATTCTACTCAAAAATGACCATGACTGCTGATCAAAAATTTCGTTGTTGGTGGTGTGGTAACGATGAACTGTATCAGCAGTATCATGACTTAGAGTGGGGCGTGCCGGTACATGATGAACGAGACTTGTTTGAGTTTTTATGCCTTGAAGGCGCTCAAGCTGGTTTAAGTTGGATTACTATCTTGCATAAAAGAGATAATTATCGACGTTTATTTGATCAGTTTGATGCTCATAAAATAGCGCGCTACGATGAATCTAAAATCGCCAGTCTATTACTTGATGCTGGAATTATACGAAATAAATTAAAAGTGAATGGATTTGTTAAAAATGCCAAGGCTTATCTCAACCTGCTGGATCAGGGTCTTACACTAGATAGTTACCTTTGGGATTATGTTGACGGCGAAACGGTTCAGAATAACTGGTTAGATAGCGAACAAGTGCCAGCCAATAACGCGACTTCAGATACGATGGCAAAGGACTTGAAAAAGCGCGGTTTTACTTTTGTTGGCAGTACGATTTGTTACGCCTATATGCAAGCAGCGGGTCTGGTTAATGACCACACTCAAAGCTGTTATCGACACTCACAGTTAGGTGGGTCTTGTTGAGTAAAATGTTGAATACAGTCATCAATGTTACACCGCGTGCCATTTTGAAGCAGTGTTTTCCTTATCTGTTGATATTTTTTGTCGGCGTTACTTGGGGCATTACTTTTTCGCTTTCTCGGATGGCGATTCAATTTGGTGCTAGCCCGACAGGTCTAACTTTTTGCCAGGCATTTGGTGGTGGTTTATTACTCTTGGTGGTTTGTTTTTTTCGAGGCAAGTTTCCTGTATTTAACCGTGAATATTTTAAGCACTACCTTGTCATTGCGTTGGTCGGAACCGCGATCCCTGGGACCATGTTCTTTTACGCTGCAGCTCATGTGCCAGCGGGTATTCTGGCCATTACTATTGCATTGGTTCCAATGCTAACTTACTTAGTCACGTGGATGTTACGTATTGATACCTTTCAGATTAGGCGAGTCGTTGGGATTTTCCTTGGGTTCATTGCTATTTTATTGCTGAGTATTCCGGATAGTAGTTTGCCAGAACCAGGTATGGTGAAGTGGGTCTTGCTGAGCTTGGTGGCTGCTGCTTTCTATGCTACTGAAGGTATCTATCTAGAAGTAAAGGTACCTGATAGTGCTGATTTAATTGCCTTACTCTGTGCCAGTTTGTTAATTACTGCCCTATTGATATCGCCCGTTATTTATTTTCAAGATGCTTTTTTCGCTATTAGTTTTCCGTTTCAACAATTTGAGTGGGTTTTGTTATCACTTGCTCTCGTCAGTAGTGCCGCTTATGTCGTCTTTTTATATACGGTTAAAGTTGCGGGTGCTGTTTTTGCATCAATGGCGGGTTATATCATTACCATATCAGGCGTATTTTGGGGCATCCTATTTTTTCAGGAAGTGCACTCAAGCTGGGTTTGGTCATCACTGATACTGATGATGGTTGGGATGGCTTTAGTTACTCCGCGTGATCCTGTGAATTAATAATTGAGTGAATTGATGAATCGAGTTGTTGCCACCGTTAGCTATTTGAGTAAAGGCAGTGGGAAACCCATTTATAGCTCAGCAGGTGTTGGGAGGAATGCCCAATTTTTGGTTGATAGACCTTTGATAGAATACTCAGTTGTCGTTGAAAATGCACGATTACAGCGGCCTCAGGTAGGTCAAAAATATGGATTGGGTACAGGTGATACTATTCTGTTAGATCACCAAACTCAGGTTAATAATTTTTTTGATGCTCAACAATTAAAGCCAATTTATGAAGATGAACTTGCCTCATTGCTTTTATTGGCAACTGAGGCTAATCGAGTGCATATTTTTGATCACACAATCCGTGCATCGGACCCTGTGACACGAGAGAAGCAACAAAGCAGAGAGCCATCGACCTTGGTTCACAATGACTACACGACTAATTCTGGCTTAAAATGTCTTTATGAAAATCTGCCCCAAGAAGCAGATGAGTTGTCTAAGAAACGCTTTCAAATTGTTAACCTTTGGCGGCCTTTAGTGGATCCAGTCGAAAGTTTTCCGCTGGCGTTTTGTGATTCGTGCAGTATTGCTGAAACTGATCTTGTTGACACTGAGCGGCGCTCACCTAACCATATAGGTGAATTGAGTTTAGCGACATACAATCCGTTACATCGTTGGTATTACTTTCCTAATATGAACCCCGGTGAAGTGTTGTTGTTTAAAACCTATGATTCGATTGCGGCAGGTCGACGGAATTGTGGTGTGCATACGGCCATTGATATTAACAATTACGCCGGCGACAAGAAGCCCCGTGAAAGCATTGAAAGTCGAGCTTTTCTGTTCTTTAATTAGTGTTTTTAGAGCTACTTTATGAGGATAACAAATGTCGCATCACTGCTAGTCCAGACAATTTATACAATGGTAATATATAAATTAACATCCGGATTTAGTATTTGTATTTAGAAAAAGAATTTAAACTTTGCCACCTTGGCATTTTAAGAGACAGAATAGCCGTGACTCAAACATCATCAACTGAAGTATTATCGACCCAAAACATTCACACTCTGCAACGGCAGGATGATCCTAGCCGTGCTTATAAGGTGCTCATTGCAGACCTTGTAGGATTAAAGTTTGATGCCAGCGGTAGACCCAATCACAGTGAAGTTCAGGCCTATATCAAAAGTAAAGGTGGTGAGTTTTATGATCGGTCTCTAGGGAAAGAGGACATTTTGGAAGCCGGTAAACTGCATTTTTTCTACCAACCTGATTTAAGTCGTGACCAAGAAATTCTGGATCAAACCGCTAACGGTCAATACGACGCGACGATTGCTGCGGCTACTTTTTTTCCTGCGGGCGCAAAATTTGATCTTGGTGGCGTCCGGATTGGTGCTGGTACCGGTAATATGGGCAGTGCTAGTTGGGGTGGTGGCAATGGTGAAGGTGGTGTTGCACCCTTAATGAATACGCCAAGTTTTAACTCACGTGCAACGGCACAAATGGCGATGAAAGCTTTGCTGAAAGTTTGCCCTGATCTACCTGTTGATGAAATTCATGACAAGGTTGTAGCTGGTACATTTGATACAGGTCGTAATCTGTGTGATTACCCAACTGAAAGAATAGAAAGCAAACGTATCGCCTTGATTGGTTACGGTAACATAGGACGAGAACTCGCCAAATTGGCCCAAGCCTTTGGTATGACAGTAGTTATTTATGCACGGCCAGCGCACCAAGACTGGATCGAATCTGAGGGTTTTATTTATGCATCAACCCCTGTTGCAGCGGCCCGGGGTGCAGACGTTATTAGTCCCCACACAGGTTTAGGTCCGCTGAATGCTGAGACAGGGCTTTTTAGCAATGCGGGACTCATCGACGAGCAGGTGTTTGAGGTGATGAACCCTGGTTCAATTGTAATTAATTATGACCGTGGTGAAATTATTGATTCGGCAGCGCTTGATCAGGCACTAACCACGGGTAAAGTAAGTTATGCGGGGATTGATGCCGATTTATTTATTGATGCGAGCACTGGCGAGTTCAGCGGGCCCATGGTGCCATACCGAGCCATGGAAGTTCATCACCGAGGTAAAATGGAGCTATTGCCCCACGCTGCTGCTGATACTGAACACTTATCACGCGTGCAAGGTGCAAAACAAGCTGTTGATCAAATCTATGGTGTTATTCAATCCCGTTCAGTAGTCAATCTGAAAGGTGATCTGCCTGAAGGTTATACTGATGCGGGTTCGAAAACAGTCAATGGTGTGGGTAAGGTCACTTCTCAAGCTATATTACAAGTTGGTAATGACAAACAATTGGTGAGTCAACTCGCTGAAATGTCAGAAATCTTAGCCACTTTTTGGCGTGCGATGGCGGATGCTGATAGTGATCAATCGCGTGAAGATCTGACTAACGGTGAAGGGGCTGCATTGGTTATGAATATTAATCGAACTATGGTTAAGCTGGAGGCTCTGGGTTTGCGTGGACCCTATGCTGGTTAGCTCTTTATGCTGGTTACCAGTCTTAAAAAACAGCACTGACACTAGATTAAAGTTGATTATTAAAGGTCACTATTTTTAACTGGTTAGTTATCATAAATTATGAAAAAACCTTCAGCCAAACAACGTAAGCAACATTTACTCACCATTTTTAATGCTGCTGTTTCTGCTGTATCTGGCCAACAAGCCGTAGAGTATGCAATCGACAATGACAGTGCTTACGATCCCGAGACAATCATTGCCGTAGGCAAGGCTGCTGTTGGCATGTGTCGTGGCGCATTGAACCGGTTTCCTAACGTTCAACAAGCTTTCGTTGTGACTAAGTATAACCATGCTGATGAGGATATTTTGTCTCGACAGAACGTGACTGTAAGGGAAACGGCACACCCTGTGCCTGATTCTCAGTCGCTCAGAGCCGGTGCCGAATTATGCTCATTAGTACAAAGTCTTTCTGCCGATAGCAAGTTGCTGCTCTTAGTGTCGGGTGGCGCATCAGCACTATCCGAATCATTACCCGATGGCATGAGTCTTGAGGATTTGCAGGCCATTACTGATGACATGTTGTCAACAGGCCAAACCATTGGTCAAATTAACAGTCGACGAAAAGAGTTTTCTCAAATTAAAGATGGCAAACTGTTAGCGCAATTCAAAGGTGCAGAAATACGCGTCTATGCTATTTCTGATGTCGAAGGCGATAGTATTGCCACCATAGGGTCTGGTTTAGGTGATTGTCACCGAACACCAGTGAAAGCTCATTCGAGCATTATTGCCTCTAATCAGATCTCGAGAGAGAAAGCCCAAGCTATTGCCACTGGCTTAGATTTAAAAGTTAAGCTAAACGAAGAAACACTCTACGGCGATGTCTTTGAATTAGCCAAAACAATTGGGTCTTCATTAAAGACTGCTAAACCGGGTGTCTATATCTGGGGTGGTGAGCCAACCATTATGCTACCCGACAATCCAGGGCAGGGTGGGCGTAATCAAAGTCTTGCATTGGCTTTATCGGAATTTATCGAAGGGCGAAGCGACGTGAGTATTTTAGTTGCAGGCACGGATGGTACTGACGGACCAACCAATGCGGCAGGTGGTATTGTCGACGGTGATACTTATGATGATTGCGCAGCGGTGACTGATGCCTTACAGCGAGCGGATGCAGGCAGTTATTTGTTAAAGCAAAATAATCTGTTGGTCACTGGGCCGACAAATACCAATGTTATGGACTTGGCCATTGCTATTATTGATTAACGTGTGCCGTCCTATCGCCTAATAGTTAAAAGTTCTTTTGGCAACAGCACCTGACTAGAATGATCTGTGGGTTACAAAATTTTAGGTTATGGGCTTAAATCACGAAGTTTTAAATATTTCTGACTATCTTCTACAGTCTTTTTTCTCCCTATTGAAGTGGCGATTGTTAATTAGAAGTCGATTGAATCAGTTTCAGAAGTACCTTTGAACGACACCCACGTTTTGTTGATATTAAAAAGGCTGAATTTAACAATCAAAGTTCACCTGTTATGAATTTATTAGGGCTGGTTAAAATTCAATTTTTAGTACGTCTAACAGGATATTTGGATCACTTTATTTCATGTTTTTAGTGAAATAATTATGTCAAAAACAGCTTGATAATCATGTAGTACGCCACTAACTATGAGTATAATAGCAATGTTAATTTACTGCTAAGTGACTGATTAAACTGATTCTATACTTATCTTTTACACGTCTATTCAGTCTGGGTTTAAACAGTCTGGCCGACTGGGTAAGTGGTTGATTTAAGCTCTTTAGTTTTGTTTTGAATATTGCTAATTGACTTCACGATAATATGGTTAAACCCAACCTAAATCGTGGCTAATTTTTATCAACGTTGCTAATAAACGTTTTCAACAATGTTTCAAATTGTTCTTTTTAAGTAATAAACGAGGTTGTCATACTATGTCTATCATAACTCCTCAGGACAGGGCGATTTCTCAATGGTTATTGATTTGTCTTTTCCTTATTTTTTTTATGGTCGTGCTTGGTGGCGTCACGCGATTAACAGGGTCTGGTCTGTCTATGGTGAACTGGCATCCTATTCATGGCACGGTTCCGCCGATCACTTCAGCGCAATGGGATGAAGAGTTTAGCTTTTATAAACAATCGCCTGAATTTCAAAAGATTAATAGTTCGATGGACGTGAGTGACTTCAAGTCAATCTTTTGGCTTGAATACAGTCATAGAATGCTTGGCCGTGTGATAGGTCTAGTATTTTTTGTACCCTTCGTTTACTTTTGGTGGCGAAAAAAGATTAAACCAGGGTTAACTCCGAAGCTGGTCACGATGTTTGTGCTCGGTGGATGCCAAGGTCTGCTGGGCTGGTATATGGTTAAAAGTGGCTTGGTGAATAACCCCCATGTGTCACAGTATCGACTGACGGCACATTTAGTCAGCGCTATATTAATTTATGGATTCATTCTCTGGACTTGGCTTGATTTACGTCATCCCAAAAATTTACTAACCAGTCACGATAAACAACTTGAGCGCTGGTGTTATGTGTCGCTGGGTTTGCTTAGTTTAATCTTGTTGACGATAGTTTCGGGTGGGTTTGTTGCTGGCATGAAGGCGGGCCTAATTTATAATACTTTTCCCTTAATGGGTGGACAGTGGATTCCAGAAGGAATCTCAGCGTTATCACCTTGGTATATGAATTTGTTTGAAAACAAAGTGACAGCTCAATTTGGTCATCGTGTATTAGCGATTGTTACAGCTGTATTGTTATTCATCTGGTATATCAAAGGACGAAGCAAATTTAGTAATGTCAAACTCACGCGCAGTTTTAAATGGATTGGAATGATGGTGATTATTCAGGTTAGTCTTGGATTGCTCACCTTATTATATAATGTCCCAATACCGGTTGCTTCAATGCATCAGGCAGGAGCGCTGTTGCTGTTTAGCGCCATGCTGATCAATATGCATGCCCTTCGCCGCCAGTAATGGCGGTGGGTTCGAATATTTTGTCATGAATGGTATAATTGACTCAGTTATTTGAAGTATAGGATTAAACCAATGATTCGCTTAGTGGTATGAGTAACATTCGAATCGGTCATGGCTATGACGTACATGCACTGGCTCAGGGTAATGGGATAGTGCTGGGTGGCGTTACCATTAGTTGTGACTATTGTTTTATTGCGCACTCAGATGGTGATGTGTTGATTCATGCTTTGTGCGACGCGTTGCTAGGTGCCATGGGTCAAGGTGACATCGGTTATCATTTTTCTGATACGGATGTGACTAATAAAAATAGAGATAGTCGTGAATTCTTGCGGATAGTTCGGTCTCTAATGACGGCCGAAAACTATCAACTTGGCAATGCAGATGTCACTATCGTTGCCCAATCTCCGAAAATGGCACCTCATTTGGATCGTATGAAACAATTATTGACCCTTGATTTGGAGGTTGAAATGTCTCAACTGAATATCAAGGCGACAACGACAGAAAAGCTGGGTTTTCCCGGAAGACATGAAGGTATTGCCGTTCATGTGGTTGTTTTACTGGAAAAAACACTATGAGCCATCAGTTAAAAATAGCTTTATGAGTTTGGGGCCAGTAATGCTAGACGTTTCTGGGTTGTCATTAACCAGCGAAGACGCAAAACGACTGGCGCATGAGCAAGTGGGTGGTGTGATTTTGTTCAGTCGCAATTATGAGTCACCTGAGCAGTTAAAATCGCTAGTGAAGGAAATTCACGTACTTCGAACGCCTCATTTGATTGTTGCTGTCGATCAAGAAGGGGGACGAGTACAGCGATTCCGAGATCAATTTCAAAGTTTGCCGGCTATCGCAAGGTTAGGTGATCTCTATGATCAGGAACCAGCCAAAGCAATCGAATATTCCCAAACATTTGGCTGGATTATGTCCAGCGAATTATTGCACTACGGTATTGATTTAAGTTTTGCACCGGTGCTTGATCTGAGTAATCCAATCAGTAGTGTCATTGGTGATCGAGCTTTTCATCATAATTCTGAACAGGTCAGTCGTTTAGCCAATGCTTGGATTCGGGGAATGAGTCAAGCGGGTATGGAAGCCGTGGGTAAGCATTTTCCAGGGCATGGTTCAGTTGAAGGGGACTCACACCACGTTCTGCCTTTTGATCGTCGCGATTTTGCTGCTATTGAACAGACTGATTTAATTCCATTCAGACGAGTTATCAATACCCATTTAGCTGGCGTTATGATGGCTCATGTTGTCTATGAGCAGGTTGATACTTTAGCGGCAGGCTTTTCAAAGGTTTGGGTGAATTCAGTGCTTCGGCAACAATTAGGGTTTGAAGGTGTTATTTTCAGTGATGATTTAACTATGAGCGGTGCCGAGTCTGTGGGTGGTTACGCTGAACGTGCCAGATTGTCGCTAGCCGCTGGCTGTGATATTTTGCTTGTCTGCAACAATTCTGCAGGTGCGGACGAAGTGCTGGATTCGTTGCAGGGCTACAATAATCCAACAACTCAATTACGTATGGTGCGTTTACATGGTAAGCCTGAGCCAGCCATTGCTGATTTGTTTACTTCGCCTAGATGGCGTCAGGCAACCTCAGTACTTCGAGCATTCAATCGGCAAAAAATGCCTTCTGAGAGCGGTGATTTGTTCGAATAGAGCGCAGTTGATGACTTGATTCTAAAAATTAAAAACAAGGGTAAGTCTGATTAAGTTGAAGTGAAATATAATAATAAACTGATCAAATTCTCCCAATATAAATGAAAGAGTTTAACTAATGATAGAACTAGAAGAATGGATGTCCAGCCTTAATAGCGATTGGCTCTGGGCTTTCCAAGTGTTTGTAGTGGTGCTGCTTACAGCTATTGCTAACTTTTTCATCAAACGGTTTATTGGCAAGATGTTGGTCAAGTTAAATCGAACCAAAACCCGTTGGGACGATATTATCGTTGAGTCTATGTCTCGTCCTTTGGGCTGGATACTTTGGTTAATTGGCCTTAGTTTAGCTTCGGACATTATTTATTCCAAAACACAAAGCCCTATATTCACTGCATCGGATTTGATTCGTGATGTAGGTATTCTTGTTTGCCTGTCTTGGTTTGTTTTGGCGTTTATTCGCGGTGCAGAAAAAGAGTTTTCAGCTCATTCTGCTAATGTGGATGCACACACGGCTGAAGCTATCAGTAAATTATTACGGCTAACTGTCATCATCACCTCGGTCTTAGTGATATTGCAAACGTTGGGGTTTAGTATTTCAGGTGTGCTGGCGATGGGTGGCATTGGCGGTATTGCTATTGGTTTTGCAGCAAAAGATTTATTAGCCAATTTCTTTGGTGGTTTAATCATTTATCTTGATAGGCCCTTTACGATAGGTGACTGGATACGTTCCCCTGATCGAAATATTGAAGGTACTGTAGAAAAGATTGGTTGGAGAGTGACCATGATCCGTAATTTTGAATCCCAGCCTATTTATGTTCCCAACTCAATTTTTACTAATATAGTTGTTGAAAACCCTTCCCGTATGGCTAACCGGCGTATCTATGAAACCATTGGCTTAAGATATAGCGACTTAGAAAGTATGGATAAGATTGTTAGTGAGGTGACGGCCATGTTAGTCGAGCACGAAGAGATTGATGCCAATAAAACGATGATTGTTAACTTCAATGCTTTTTCAGACAGTTCGGTTGATTTCTTTGTTTATAGCTTTACGAAAACCACTCAGTGGATAAAATTCCATCAGGTTAAGCAGGATGTTATGCTTAAAATAGCTCAGATAATTGAGTTGAATCAAGCGGAGATTGCTTTCCCAACATCATCTCTGCATTTTGAAAATTCTATTAGCCTAAATCAAACTGGAGAATAATTTTATATCTGAACTATAAACTCGACCAACACACCAAGGTATAGTAACAATCACTAGCATCAATTATATGAGTCTGGAAGAAGCACTTACCGTCCACCAAGGCGCTGAATTATTGTTTGGTCAACTATCAGTTGAAAAGCCATTGTCACCCTGGCAGAGACCGCTGAAAATCAATCTAAAGATGATTTCCCCTGTGTGTTATGCGCCATGAATATTGGGCTCTATCTAACTGGGCAGCTATTACGGCTTTGGATTTTTCCTCTAACGGCCGACTATGTTCATGCGACACGACATAGGCTTGCAACGTTAGGTAACGATGTTTTGTGGAAGGCTTACCCTCAGAACACATTAAAGGGGCGAGATGTTATTGTTGTCGATGATATTTTTGATCAGGGTTACATACTTGAGGAAATTAAAATCTACTGCCTAAAGCAGCAGGCTCAATCTATCACCAGTGTTTTTTTAATCTGTAAAATGCAAGATCGAAAAAAGTCGACATACATTCTGATTATGCCGAGTTTGAATGTTCAGTGTGTTACGTTTACGGTGTTGGTATGGATTTAAACACTCACTTTCGAAACCTATCGAATATCTATTGTGTTGATGAAAAACAGGTTTTTTACCCAACTCAAAAAGGACAGACCTAATGCCTGCTTTGTATTCAGTGATTGGCGGTAGCGGCCTCTATAATTTAGGTGAAAATTTTGTCCAAGAGAGTCAAGAAATTGTAGAAACACCTTATGGTGCGACTTCAGCTCCGATTATTCGAGGCACCTGGCAAGACTGTCCGGTTATTTTTTTGGCACGACACGGTGAATCTCATCGCATACCACCCCATCAAATTAACTACCGAGCCAATCTTTACGCCTTAAAACAGCAAGGGGTTACGCATATTATTGCCGTGAATGCGGTGGGTGCTATATCGGCTGACTATGAGCCAAGGACTATTGCCTTGCCGGATCAAATTATTGACTATAGCTGGGGCAGGGCGCAAAGTTTTTCGGGTGCTGATGGTAGTGGTGAGGTTCATCATATTGATTTTACCTATCCCTACAGCTCGTCGTTACGAGCCATGATTATTGAGTCCAGTAATGTCGCTAACATTAGGCTTCAATCCTCGGGTGTTTATGGCTGTACTAATGGGCCTCGTTTAGAAAGCAAGGCCGAAATAATAAAAATGTCGCGTGATGGCTGTGACATGATCGGAATGACGGGTATGCCTGAAGCCGCATTGGCGCGAGAACTTGGGATCGAATATGCTTCGATAGCCCTTGTAGTCAATTGGTGTGCAGGTGTCAATGAGCCAGACAGTGGTGACTCAGAAATTACAATGGAAAAAATTATGCAAATATTGGAGCAGGGGTTAGAGCCAGTCAAGCAGCTTATTCTATTAACATTAAAAAGGGTAAATCAATGAATTATTGCAGCCAGTGTGGTGAAAAGGTGGTTTCCATCATTCCACATGGAGACAATCGTGAGCGGTTCGTTTGCAAAGCTTGTGATGTGGTTCATTATCAAAACCCAAACAATATTGCAGGCGCAATTTTAACTTGGGAAGGTAAGGTTCTCTTGTGTAAACGTGCGATTGAGCCACGATATGGCAAGTGGACGTTACCCGCTGGATTTATGGAAAATAAAGAAACGGTTCATCAAGCTGCTGCGCGAGAATCCATCGAAGAGGCGAATGCAAAACCAGGCCACTTGAATCTATTTGGTGTATTTAGCATTCCGTATATTTCACAAGTGCATTTAATGTTTAGCGGCGCACTTTTAGACGGTAATGTGTCACCCGGTGTTGAAAGCTTAGAAGTGGGCTTGTTCACTGAGGCGGAAATCCCCTGGGATGAGTTATCTTTTCCAGTAGTTGGCCATAGTTTGAAGTTATTTTTTAAGCATGGTTTGACACCTGGCAGGGTGCATCAAGGGAGTTTCAGTCGAACCTCTGACAATGAAGTTCAAGTGTGCACTGAAACATTGGAGACTGCATATACCCATTGAGACTCTATGATCCTTTTCACTTTGTGCAAGTCTGGGTGCATTGCATCACAATGAATTTGATTGCTAACTCAAACAAAGAGGCTATGGTGAGTCTTTGACTTAGGGATTTAAATGAGTGGTTTAAATTGACCGTTTTTAAATAGGATTGTTATGTTCAACACTGTCGATCGATTTGGTTTGGTTTCAATTCTATTACATTGGTTAATGGCTATAGTCGTGATTGGATCATTTGGATTGGGTTGGTATATGGTTGATTTGACTTACTATGATTCACTTTATAAAACACTGCCTTTTTTTCATAAAAGTATCGGCATAGTGTTTGGTCTACTACTTATTTTCAGGTTAGTTTGGAAGCTGATCAACGTTAAGCCTGCATTTGAAGATAGCCTTTCGCAATTTGAAAGGTTGGCTGCTAAAGCTGCACACTTCTTGTTTTATTGTTTGATGTTCTTCATTGTGTTGAGCGGTTACCTAATATCGACTGCGGATAATTCAGCTATTAGTGTGTTCGACATTTTTCAGGTTCCAGCAACGATTACGAGTATTCCTGAACAAGAGGATATCGCTGGGCTAGTCCATGAGTATCTGAGTTATAGTATTATTGGATTGACGGTTTTACATGTCTCTGCGGCACTAAAACACCATTTTATTGACAAAGATGATAGTCTAATAAAAATGCTAGGGATTCGTTAAAAATGCTTTACCAACAGGCCCAAAGTCACACATATCACTTAAATGTTCAAAAAGGAGACAATAGTGAAATCTAATATTTTACTCGCCACGGCACTCGCAATGAGTTTTTTAGTCACAACCACCACAATGGCTGCAGATTATGTTATTGACATAAAAGGGCAGCATGCTTCTGTGAATTTTAAGGCGAGCCACCTTGGTTACTCTTATGTTGTTGGACGGTTTAATCATTTTTCAGGAGAGTTTAGCCATGACCCAGCAAATCCTGCTGAAGCAAACGTCCAAGTTATTATTCAAGCCAAAAGTCTTGATACCAATCATGCTGAAAGAGATAAGCACCTTCGAAGTGCTGACTTTTTTGAAGTGAATAAATATCCAGTCATTGCATTTGAAAGTACGTCGTTTAAAAATGGTCAGCTGGTAGGCAATTTATCATTAAGAGGCATTACTAAATCTATTACATTAGACGTGATTCAGATTGGTGAGGGTGATGATCCTTGGGGTGGTTATCGAAGTGGATTTGAAGGTGAAGTTAACTTGAAGGCGACTGATTTTGGATTGCCAGGTTGGGTTGGTGACGTTGCTGTATCTTTACAAGTTGAAGGCGTCCGTCAGTAAACATTCAATGAATCGTTTGGTTATAAAAAGATGGAGAGTCCCTTCAAATTGTTCTCTTCATTCTTAGCAGTAATATTCTCTCACTGATTTATGGCTTTCAAGGACTTAATAACCGCTGCTAAAATAAATACCTAATACTTGTTGACGACTCGACCCCAGTGTATATAATGTCCATTAGCTCGAAAGTACGTCTAATATTTATGCACACCGTCTCGATGTTCCGCCTTTTTAGTCCCTCGTTTTGTATCACATAAGTTATAGCAACCATTCCAGCCGAAAAACAACCTCGTCAAACAGGTTTCATTTTATTTAAAATTTATACAGGAATTAATTATGTCTACTACAACGGGTACAGTGAAGTGGTTCAACGAATCTAAAGGTTTTGGTTTTATCGAGCAAGAGTCGGGTCCAGACGTCTTCGCACATTTCAGCGCTATTTCTGGATCAGGTTTCAAAACTTTGGCTGAAGGCCAAAAAGTTGAATTCACAGTGACTCAAGGTCAGAAAGGTCCTCAAGCAGAGAACATTGTAGCTCTATAAGCGATTGATTGTCGATGTGACTCATCAGAGTCGTCATTGTTGAGTTGCTATTTTTGATAGCAGACTCATTAAGAAAGCAGAACTATTTTAGTTCTGCTTTTTTTATGGTTTGAAGACAAAGGGCTATAGAAAAACAGTTATCCATACTTCTTTACAATGAGTAGAATTTAAATAATGAATCCAGCAGCAGTAGGTCGTACCGAAAAGGTACAGGGCAATCGGGAAGACTGGAATAACCTTAAGCAAATGTTTCCTTTCGTTTGGTCTTATAAAGGGCGGGTAATACTGGCATTAGGTTGTCTGGTTGTATCTAAACTTGCGATGGTCGGAATCCCTATCGTACTCAAGTATATTGTCGATGCACTTGATACCGACACCGGACAAATAGCTGTTTTGCCCATTATTTTTTTGAGTCTTTACGGTGTTTTGCGTTTTCTTAATTCAGGTTTCAACGAATTACGGGATGCCGTATTTGCGCGCGTTCGATATCACGCTATGAATAGTTTATCGGTTACGACACTAACCCATCTTCATAATTTATCGTTACGTTATCATCTTGGTAGGAATACGGGTGCAGTTTCTCGAGACATGGTTCGTGGTGCACAAAGCATTAGTTCTATTCTGAATTATTTGGTATTTAATATCATTCCTACTGCGGCTGAATTTGTGCTCGTATCGTTTATTTTATTTAGTCAATACAGTTATGAATTTGCAATCGTTACTTTTATAACTGTCGTTCTGTATGTTGGATTTACACTATTGGTTACAGAGTGGCGAATGCACTATCGGCACGAAATGAATGCACTCGACTCTAGTGCCAATGGTCGGGCTATGGACAGTTTAATGAATTATGAAACAGTTAAATATTTCAACAACGACAGCCATGAGATAAATCGTTATCGTAATACGATGGGCGAATGGGAAGATGCCGCCGTTAATAGCCAGAATACTATGTCGATGCTAAATTTTGGCCAGGCCGCGATTATCGCTATAGGTGTGACTGCTATTATGTTCCTAGCGGCAGAAGGGGTTCAGAAAGATGAGCTTACTTTAGGTGATTTAGTCTTGATCAACACCATGATGTTGCAGTTATTTCTCCCACTTAGCTTTCTAGGTATTATTTATCGGTCGCTAAAATATGCATTGGCTGATATGGATATGGTCATAAAATTATTGCAAAAGCCAATTGAGATAAAGGATATTTCTGATGCTAAACCTCTGGTTCTCAAAGGCGCTAGTGTTGAATTTAAGCAGGTCAATTTTCATTACGACGGTAATCGACAGATACTCAAAAACGTTGGTTTTAAAGTGGAAGATGGTAAAAAGCTAGCCATTGTTGGCCCATCTGGTGCGGGTAAATCGACCATTGCTCGATTGCTGTTTCGTTTTTACGATATCCAAGAGGGTGAAATTTTATTGAATGGCCAAAATATTGCCAAAGTAACTCAAGAAAGTCTTCGGCAGTCTATAGGCATTGTACCGCAGGACACAGTGCTGTTTAACGACAGTATTCTTTATAATATTCGTTATGCCAAGCCAGACGCTACAGAACAAGAAGTCAAGGAAGCCGCTCGATTGGCTGACATTCACGACTTTATCGAACTACTACCGGAGGGTTATTCAACTATTGTAGGTGAGCGTGGTTTGAAGTTATCTGGTGGTGAGAAACAACGGGTGGCGATTGCTCGAGTCTTACTTAAAAATCCAGCAATATTGGTATTTGATGAGGCTACTTCAAGCCTTGATAGCCAATCTGAAAAAAATATATTGTCGGCGCTGTATACAATTTCACACAATAAAACTACGGTGGTTATTGCCCATCGATTATCGACCATTGTGGATGCTGATAATATTTTGGTACTGGATAAAGGCGAAGTGAAAGAGCAGGGAAATCATCAGCAGTTACTCGAGAAAAAGGGTATTTATGCCAATCTGTGGGCCATTCAACAGCGCAAATCAAACTCAAAGCAAGCAGGCTTAAATAATGTTACCGATTGATGCCGGCAGTTGTGGTAGCAGTGAACCTTTCGCTTTACGGGTGATCGGTGATGATATGTCACCTGAATTTGAAGATGGCCATATCATCATCGTTGATCCGGGTGGGCAGTTAAAGACCGGCTGTTTTGTTGTAGCAAAAGCTGAGGGTGAGGTAGTTTTGCGGCAACTAATGATTGAGGGAGATGACTATCGATTATGCTCATTTAACGTGAATCAGGTTGATATAGTACTCAACCGAGCTAACTGTGATCTGCTGGGTATTATTAGTCAGCGAGCGGGAAAACGCCGTAAACATCATAAACGTTATGACGAATCACTATAATAAGCGATGTTGGTTCTCAATTTTTTGATGAATGGTTTTTTTTTGCCCCGTTAAAATAATGGCGGTGCCAACAAGCTGGTGCAGGCTCACAATCATGTCCATGTCCATGCCATACACGGGTAGTATCTTGCTAAATTGTGATTTGCAAATAGCGCAAATAGCTGCCATGTGAGTTACGCCTTGTTCTTCAACCACATTATTTAAAGCCGTCATTCGGGGAAGCGCTCCTTTGACTCGCACTTCCATTAAATCATCCGTCAATAGGCCACCGCCACCGCCACAACAAAATGTGGCCCCATGAATCGTGTCTTTTGCCATATCAACATAACGGTTGCAAACTGCTTTGATAATGTCTCTTGGGATTGAAAATTGACCACCAGAGATACCCCCCATATTGGATGCCCGTGCAACGTTACAGGAATCATGAAAGGTAACCGTCTTATCATTGTTGCGAGATGGATCAAGCGTTAACTGGTTTCGTTGAATTAAATCATGGGTAAATTCACAAATATGTTGTGGCATAGGGTGATTTTTATCAAGGAAATCAAACGGTCCTGCTAGCGTTTCAAGGTAATTGTAAGCTACTCGCCAAGCGTGCCCACATTCACCAAAAATGATGCGTTTTACGCCTAAATCAATAGCCGCTTCACGAATGCGTAATGCTATTTTTCGCATGCTGTCTTCGTTACCAATGAATAGACCAAAGTTAGCCGCCTCGGAAGCCTTGGAGCTGAAGGTCCAGCTAATGCCTGATTCGTGTAACACCTTGGCATAACCAATTAAGCCGTCGACATGTGGTTCAGCAAAAAAATCGGCTGAGGGTGCGACTAACAAAATATCGGCACCTACCTGATCGAGTGGTAACTTAACAAAAATACCGGTTTCTTCTTCAATGTCTTCCTCTAAACCCTCAAGAGTGTTTTGCAAGGCAGCTTCGGGTAGGCCTAAATTATTTCCAACTTGATAAACCTTACTAATGACCTCGGTGCTATATTTTTGACCAACACCAATTTGAGACATAATGTTTCTAGCTGCCATTGTGATTTCTGAAGTATCAATACCGTAAGGACAGTAAACAGTGCAGCGTCTACATTCTGAGCACTGGTGATAATAGTTATACCAGTCATCGAGTACAGAACGGTTCATTTCTTGGCCACCAATGAGCCAGTCAAGCCCAAGCTTACTGAGAAATCGACCGGCTGGAGTGTGGTATTTTCGATAAACATTACGGAATAAATCTTGGCGTGCGACAGGCATGTTTTTGGGGTCAGCTGAACCTAAATAGTAATGGCATTTGTCTGTGCAAGCACCGCACTTAACGCATGAATCAAGAAACACCCGAAGTCCCCGTGACTGATTTACGGCTTGGCCCATAGCATCAATGGCATTTTGCTGCCAGTTATCAATCAACTCACTTGGAAATCCCAATGTTTGCTGATGATTTGACTTCGCTTTGAAAGGCCCGGGCAGTTGCATTGAATTAGGCTCAATTTTGGGCGTCTCAATGTGTTTAAACAATTGAGGTACGGTGTATTCGCGATTAGCCATTGTTGTCAAATCGCGTTTTAGACGGTCGATGAGGTTTTTGTCTCGCGTTATCTGCCTGATTGAGCGTCGGACTAAAAAATATACCTGGCGCATGGAGTAATTTACTAAACGGGAAGATGAGTAGCAAAAAAACGACTAGAAGCAAATGTAAATAAAGTAACAAGTGGTTCGGTAATGGATTAAGAGTTAGTCGAAGCAAACCGGTAAAATACTGTTGTACTGCGAAAACATTAGGCTGCCAAAAGAGCATCATTAATAAACCAGACAAAGCTATTGCAATTAAAAAGAATAGCATTATGAAGTCTGAGGGGGATGATATGTAGCGTATTCGGTCAACTAAAAATCTTCTTAATAAGAGGCCACTAAGGCAAATGATTAACGGATAAGCTGCGAGCTGGCTGTAGGGTTGTAATTGATAAATCCATATTGCTGGTTGCTTCTGAAAATAAACAATATGCTGTAACAGGACGAGCACTAAAGAGGCATGAAACACCCAGCCCAGTATCCATATCCATTTATTGGCTTTAAACAAACTCTTAAATAGAAACACCTCAGCCATCATGCGAAGTACTACGCCCGGAAGAGTTGATGGTGCTGGTGTTATAGGTATTCTAAACGGGGCTGGCGTCGACCAGTATTGAAAAACTTTGTGTCCCAGGCCTAGTGTCATGACCGCCGCTGCAAAGTAGAACGCTATGGCGAAAAATATATTCATTCAACGATACTGCAAAGGTAAGGGTAGGACATTGATCTTAAATAAGGCTATATGCAGCCGGTTGGCTTAGGTAATCCGGCGTATTTACAGGCTTGTTTGGCTGGGCCATGTGGGAATAATTCATACAGGTATTTGCTGTTACCTTTATCGCTACCCAGTCGCTTGCCAATGGCTTTAGTAAGGATTCGGACAGCGGGTGAGATTTGATACTCGTTGTAATACTCTCGAAGAAAATGAATAACTTCCCAATGCGCGTCTTCAAGTTCTGCGCCATCTTTGTCTGCTTGCGCTTTGGCAATACTCATTGTCCAATCGTTTAGATTAGCAAGATATCCCTCTTCATCAGTTTCATAGATAACGCCGTTTACATCTAATGACATGATAATTCTTACTCTATTGTAACTTGAATGTAATAAAATGAACCTAGCCGCTATAGCCTCAATTATAACCAAGATTGAACTTTGCTGTTTTGAGCCGCTAAATCAACAAACCCGGCGTAATCAACGATGGTAATTCCTTCAATTAATCGGCTGAGGGGTAGTCCTCTCGCTTCTAAATCTTCATTCAATGCAAAGACTCTAATGCCAGACTCAACCGCTTCTGAAATTTGTTTAGAGATAAGTGTGTTTTGTAATGCGCCAACAACGGCATCTTCAATTAACAAGACACTAGCATCAAACCTGCATAAAGACAGGCAGGTCTCAAGAGAATTTCGTTCGAAAGGAGATTTATTAACAGTATGTAAGGTCGCCATGTTAAGTTTTCAATCGTTGAATGCAATTCATTAGTCGTTAATAATTAATTATAATGCCAGTTTCTAAGTTGACTATCAATTCGTTCAACGAGATTAAAAGTTGAATAAAACATCGGCTGATTCAATAATGTCAACTAACTCTTTGCGCGGCACTACTTTAATAGACAAGCGTTCTTCCGCATCATTTGTCTCATGCGTTAATCGTTGCAGGTCGGTAGCGTCTAGTCCACGTAAATTAAGCGATTCAGAATCAACAAATATTTGATCAACATCGTAGTCGCTAAGCGCGCCAAAGGTTTTTGAAAAGTTTTTCATGCCAATACCCGCAGGGTTCTGATTCCGAGTCAACTGATAGACCCCGTCATCCATAAAAATTAGTTTCACTTGCTGCTCAAAAGCCCCTGCAATTAATACTACCTCTAATGCTTCAAGGGCATAAATTGTGCCATAGGGGGCTTTACGATTGATACAAACAAAGGATTTAGAGACGGACATATTACTTACCAATGAAGTTTAACTATTTCCACTAAAAACTAATCACCAAATATGAGTAATCTATCAGAAACGATAGCGGCTTCTATTAATTGGCCCAGACCGGAAATAGCAAAATTAGGCGCAATATTAGCAGCAGGTTTGGCGTGACGATCAGCTTCTTTTTGATCGAGAATACCACGGCGTTGAGCGGAAGCTGCGCAGACCACCATATCAAGAGAGTTTTCCTCTGCCAGTGTCGACCAAAGTTGCTGAATATTACGTTCGTCACGCGGTGGTACGTTAAATATTGAACTGTTATTAACACCATCATGATAAAAAAATATACGGTGTATTGTATGTCCTGCTTTTAAAGCGGCACGCGTAAAATGGTACGCAGTATCAGAGGCCTGATGGGTATAGGGGCCGGTATTAATCTGAATGGTAAACTTCATGCGCCAATGAAAATACAAAAAAAAACAGTATAGCCTGAGCAGCGATTTGAGCGAACTTAATTTACAGTAGATTCTGGGCCAATATTGCACACCAAATAGCATATTCGGCTATAATTGATTTTAGGTTTTACAAATGGTTTGGAAATAAAATTATGGCGGCAGATGAATATCGCAACAAAGCACTTAATTACCATTTAAATCCAACTCCAGGGAAGCTTCAAATAGAGGCAACGACTCCGCTTACCACGCAGCAGGATTTGGCGTTAGCCTATTCTCCAGGGGTTGCATTTCCTTGTGAGGAAATTGCCGCTGACCCAATGGCAGCTCGTCTGTATACCGGCAAAGCAAATTTAGTGGGTGTAATCACCAACGGTACTGCAGTGTTAGGGTTGGGTAATATTGGTAGTTTGGCCTCTAAACCAGTGATGGAAGGTAAAGCCGTATTGTTTAAGCGTTTTGCCGGTATTGATGTGTTCGATATCGAAATTGATGAAAACGATCCGCAGTTGCTGGCAGAAACAATCGAAAGGCTTGAGCCAACGTTTGGTGGTATTAATTTAGAGGATATCAAAGCACCTGATTGCTTTTATGTGGAAAAATACTTAAGAGAACGCTTGTCAATTCCTGTCTTTCATGATGATCAACACGGCACCGCCATTGTTGTAGCTTCAGCTATGATGAGTGCATTGACAGTGGTTGAAAAGGACATAAAACAGATAAAGCTTGTTGCCTCTGGCGCGGGTGCAGCGGCACTGTCTTGTTTAAATTTATTAGTGTCTATGGGTTTAGATAAGAACAATATTATTGTTACGGATTTAGATGGTGTTGTCTTTGAGGGCCGAGTTCAGTCAATGGATGAATATAAACAGGCGTTTGCAAGAGATACTCCCATGAGGACTTTAGCCGAGGTTATGGTGGGTGCTGACGTGTTTTTGGGATTATCGGCAGGTAATTTATTAATACCCAAAGTGCTTGAATCAATGAACTGTAAACCAATTGTTTTTGCATTGGCGAATCCAACGCCTGAAATTGATCCAGGTCTTGCTAAAAAAGTCAGGCCTGATGTCATTATTGCGACAGGTCGTTCAGATTTCCCTAATCAGGTTAATAACGTTTTATGCTTCCCATTTCTTTTTCGTGGCGCATTAGATGTGGGCGCTACCGAAATAAATGAAGTCATGAAAGTAGCCTGTGTAGAGGCTTTGTCGAAACTGGCTCGGGCTGGGACCAATGATGTTGTGGCTAACGCTTATCATGGAGAATCGTTGACGTTTGGAGCCGAGTATTTGATTCCTAAACCGTTTGATCAACGACTTATTCTGGCAATAGCACCCGCAGTTGCGAAGGCGGCAATGGACTCAGGGGTTGCGACGCAGCCGATCGTGGATATGGATGCTTATCGCTCTAAATTAACGTCCTTCGTTTTTAGATCGGGCATGTTTATGAAACCTGTCTTTGACAAGGCTCGAGAACAGCCCAGAAAAGTAGTGTTTGCCGAAGGAGAGAACCCCACTGTGTTGCAGGCTGTTGAAAATATTGTCTTAGAAAAACTATGTTATCCGATTGTGTTGGCAAGGCCCGATGTGGTGAATCGCTTAATAACAGAATACGGTTTACAAATGAGACCAGGCGTTGATTTTGAAGTGCTTGATTACAACGATGACGAAACGTGGTGGTCTCTGTATCATTCTATTGCTGGGCGGTCAGGGCAATCACTGACTGAAGCACGCGATATGGTTCGCACCAGCACCACGATTCAAGCATCGCTAATGCTCAAGATGGGATTAGCTGACACTATGATTTGTGGCACGATTGGTCGTTTTCATCGGCACTTAAAGCGCGTGTTGAGTGTTACTCAGCAAGGCTCGGGTATTAATGCAGTATCCTCCCTAAATGGGTTGATTTTAAGCCGTAATACTGTATTTATGTGTGATACTCAAGTTACGCCAAACCCGACGGCTGAGGCGATTGCTAAAATGACAATTAGAGCGTCAGAAGAAGTCAAACGATTTGGTCTTAAACCGAAAGTGGCTTTATTGTCCCATTCTAATTTTGGTAGTCGTGATTCCGAGTCGTCACAGAAAATGCGACAGGCTCTTAAGTTAATTAATCAACTTGATCCTCAGTTGATGGTGGATGGTGAAATGCATGCAGATGCTGCCATATCATCCAAAATTAGAGATAAGGTTTTTCCCAATTCTAGTCTCAAAGGATCGGCAAACTTACTGGTTATGCCTAATTTAGATGCTGCCAATATCACCAGTAACATGCTTAAAGTACTCGGTGGTGGTATTACGCTAGGGCCCATATTATTGGGTTGTGATATTGCGGCGCATATTGCAACGCCTTCCACCACGGTTCGGGGTTTAGTGAATTTAACTGCCATTGCGGCTGCAAGGTGTGAGAGTCCTTAACCTTAAACGTCTAGCTCTACGCAATTCAATAAATATTAACCAATTGGCTGAAAAAAGATTATGCACTTCGTCATTATATTGTTAGCTCTTTTGGCGCTGTTTCTGTATCTCACGTTATCAGTGGCAAAAGATCCAGAGAAGCGACAGTTTTTTTATTTGTTCTTGCTGATCGATGTCTGGTTGGGTAGTGCTTTTGTCTATTTACTGGTCACTGCTCTCGTAGATTGAATGTCTGTATACGGACTCTACCTATTTCACAACGTTAAGTTTGTTTAAAAACTTAAACTGCTGGCGTATATAAGACTTTTTGTTGAGGAAGCTATGCTCTAGCCTACAAAATTGGCACACCTATAACTCTAACATCCTGCTCGTGTGCTCGGGCTAGTCTTGCCCAGTAATGGCATGATCCGCATCATTCCATTGCCACAATTGAGGAGGCTGATTTGGCCAAAAACTTTTTAGCTTACTTGGGTTCTTTGCTTTATTGGAAATTAAGTCGCCGTATTTATCTATATTGCAAACTTGAATAATATTCTTCGCTAAATCGAGACCAATTACGCAGACCTTTTTTCATTGTATGGGTTCCTTTGTTCTGGTCGACACCACCTTAGTTAATTAGGGTGTGGAGTCCATATATCGCTTATGTTACTCAACTGATCGATACAGGTAGTCTCTTACAAAAATACAACCTCCGCATTCATTATTACCTATTAAAAACCCTATTTCATTGGATTCAATCCGCTTTCAACCAGGTGTTTTTTTCAAATCTTTAATTTATAGGCAGCTTTTTTTGCCAATGAATTCGTACTTCATACCATCGTAGTATTACCTGTCTTAAAGCAAATTTCTTCTTGAAAGTCGTAAACATGTGGACGCATGTCGATATGGCGATAGTCAAGCTGCTTGACCTAATCGTATACTTTGTCCATAAGTTTTGTAAATGTAAGTATAAGTACCTCTGCTAAGTCGTAAAAAATATAACGATATAATATTTTTATAAGACTAGTTGCAAGTAAAATTCTTTTAATACGATTTCGATTTATTTTTTAAAAAAGGACGAGCTACTATGACCCATACAGCATATCCACCTGCCCGACAGCGTTTACAGCGAAGCGAACTAGCGGTGCCGGGTTCTAGTCCGGGCATGTTTGACAAGGCAGCCAATAGCGATGTTGATTACGTTTTTCTTGATCTTGAAGATGCCGTTGCGCCGGGTGATAAAGTGCAAGCCCGCAAAAATATTATCCAAGCGCTGCACGACATCGATTGGCGTGGCAAAGGGAAAACTATTTCTATTCGTATCAATAGTTTGGATACACATTACATGTATCGTGATGTTGTTGACCTTGTCGAACAAGCGGGTGACAAAATCGATACCTTGTTAATACCCAAAGCAGGCGTTGCAGCTGATATCTACATGGTTGATGCCATGCTCACACAAATTGAAGCTGCGAAAGGCTTCACTAATAAAATTGGTATTGAAGCACTGATTGAAATTACTCTGGGTATGGCGAACGTGCATGAAATTGCCCGTGCCAGCTCTCGTATGGAAGCATTGCATTTTGGTGTGGCTGATTATGCTGCCAGTTGTCGTGCTCGTACCACAAATATTGGTGGATTGAATCCGGATTATCTGGGTGACCAATGGCATCACGGCCTTTCACAAATGCTCGTAGCCTGTCGTGCCTACGGCATTCGTCCAATCGATGGTCCATTTGGAGATTTCAACGATCCTGAAGGTTATATGGATGCCGCTCGTCGAGCAGCTGCGTTGGGTTATGAAGGCAAGTGGGCTATTCACCCCTCACAAATCGAATTGGCAAATGATGTCTTCTCTCCCCCAGTAAAAGAAGTCGAACATGCGAATGCCGTCTTGGTTGCCCTTAAAGAAGCTGCGTTTCAAGGCAAGGGTGCCGCACAGCTCAATGGCCGTATGATCGATGCCGCTTCGGCCAAAATGGCTGAAAACATCGTTAATACTGACGCAGCTATTCAAGCCAAAAAATAAGTCAAAAATAAGCGAAACAGAAGAGGTATAGATAATGGATATACATGAGTATCAAGCAAAGACGTTATTAGCAGAGTACGGTATGCCAATTGCCCAAGGTGGATTGGCCTACAGCCCAGAACAAGCGGTTTATCGTGCTAAAGAAATCGGTGGTGATGTTTGGGTGGTAAAAGCTCAAATTCATTCAGGTGCGCGGGGTAAAGCAGGTGGCGTTAAAGTTTGTACTTCCGAAGATGAAGTTTTAGCAGCCGCGAACGATATGCTGGGTAAACGAATGGTAACTAACCAAACGGGACCTAATGGCAAGTTGGTTTATCGTCTTTACGTCGAAGCCGGGACGGCAATTGATCGGGAAATTTACCTCGCCTTTGTTTTGGATCGTGCGACTGAACGCGTTATGTGCGTTGCATCATCTGCTGGTGGTATAGACATTGAAGAAACTGATCCTGAAGATATTATCCGCATTCCAGTTGAGCCAGCCATTGGAATGCAGGACTTCCAAGCGAGACAAGTTGCCTTTGCGTTAAAGTTGGGTTCCGGACAAATCAGCGAAGCGGTAAAAGCAATCAAAGCGGCCTACCGTGCTTTTCGTGATTTAAATGCCACTATGGTTGAAATTAATCCACTCGTTGTTACCCAAGCTGGGCGTATTGTTGCGTTGGATGCCAAAATGGGTTTTGACGATAACGCGCTATTTAAACATACCAATGTTTCTGAACTACGCGACAAGTCACAGGAAGATACTCGTGAAATGAACGCTGCTGATCGTGGTCTAAGCTACGTCGGGCTTGATGGTAATATAGGCTGTATTATTAATGGTGCCGGCCTTGCGATGGCAACAATGGACATGATTAAGCACGTTGGTGGCGAACCCGCTAACTTTCTTGATATTGGTGGTGGTGCTTCACCTGAGCGTGTGGCTAAGGCATTCAATTTGGTACTTTCAGACAACAATGTCGATGCGATTTTAGTGAATATTTTTGCGGGAATTAATCGCTGCGACTGGGTAGCTGAGGGCGTTATTCAAGCAATGACTAAACTCGATGTAAAAGTACCTGTCATCGTTAGACTGTCAGGCACTAACGTTGAAAAGGGACGTCAGATTCTTAAAGATAGTGACGTCAATTTAATTACAGCCGACACCCTAGCTGAAGCCGCAGAAAAGTCAGTTGCTGCGGCCAAGTCAATTGCTGACCCTAAATCTTAACGCACCCAAAAGAACTATTAAGAGGAACTAACAATGAGTATCTTTTTAGACGAAAAAACACCCGTTATTATCCAAGGATATACTGGAAAAATTGGAACATTTCACGCTCAAGAAATGATTGATTATGGCACTAATGTTGTTGGAGGTGTAACGCCTGGTAAAGGGGGTGACACCCATCTTGGGTTGCCCGTATTTAATACCGTAAAAGAGGCCGTAGAAGCTACAGGTGCAAAAGCTAGTGCAGTATTCGTACCACCACCATTTGCAGCCGATGCCATTATGGAGGCTGCCGAAGCGGGTATCCAATTTTGTGTGTGTGTGACAGATGGTATTCCGACTCAGGACATGATGCGAGTAAAACGGTATATGCGTAGTTTCATGAAAGATGAACGTATGTGTTTAACTGGACCGAATTGTGCTGGCACCATTAGCCCCGGTAAAGCAATGATGGGTATTATGCCAGGCCATATCTACATTAAAGGCAATGTAGGCTTAATTGGTCGATCGGGAACACTCGGCTATGAAGCCGCATCACAATTGAAAGCGAAAGGCATTGGCATTAGTACCAGCGTGGGTATTGGTGGTGACCCAATTAATGGTAGCGGTTTTAAAGACCATCTCGAACGATTTGAACAAGATCCTGATACAGATTTAATTATAATGATTGGCGAAATTGGTGGACCACAAGAGGCTGCTGGAGCTGAGTATGCTCGTGACCACATGAAAAAACCTGTGCTGGCCTATATTGCAGGGCTGACCGCACCCAAAGGTCGTACTATGGGTCATGCTGGGGCCATAGTTACCACTGTTGGTGAGTCTGCTGCTGAAAAGGTTGAGATTTTACGTGAAGCGGGTGTCGGTATTATTTTAAGACCCTCTGAGTTTGGTGCAGAGGTTGAAGCCGCCCTAGCCAAGTTGTAAAGCTGATTGAGGTTTTCGTTTTAATCTAGATAGGGCGTATTATAAGAAACCAGAGCCAAGTCATTGGCTTTGGATTTTTAATATATTTCAGGTTGGTGTTGATAATTAATTTTTCAGTCTGTCTCACAGTATGTTTTATTCAACTAGAATATTTTTTCTTGAAACCAAGGTAGGTTAAGAATGCTATTTGGTGATTTATTCTTGTTTTCAAAAGATGCCAAAATATACGGGGTTGCTATGGTCATTAGCTTTTCAGCGCGTCGGTTGGGAGTTTGGAACAGTTAAGTTTTTATCAATATCAGCATGCTAAAATGTTCTATCAGGAGATCACACTTACTGAATTAGACGTCAGTGAAAATATCAATTATCTGCGGTTGCCATCCCAGCCATTCCTCGACTAGAATCAGGTTATGTGCCGCAGATTACGGGCAATATTAAGAGCTTAAGTGCCTTCAGCCATGATAAAGAATTACCGGTTTTATTACTGCCGTTATTAAACGGCCAAATGCCGCAGATCTAAACTGGCAGCAGCGGCCAAAAAGTCTCAAACGAGATGATCGCCCATCACCTTATGCAGGCATAAACGCTAAGTTTGAACTGCTTACCGAGGACAATGAGTTGAAATCCCTTGCTAATCTGGCTTGTATCAAAAATTTTTGCTACTCGCTGGAAAGTTACCACTTCAAATTTAGATGCGTCTAAAGACGCGCATTTATGGTCAGACCTAGTAGTTTCAAAGAATGGTGCTGATAGTTTCTATAATGATGATATTAATCAAACTGTTATTGATAAAATTGGCGGGTATTCAGGGTCTTTTAATTATCGAGATACTTGACTAAAAAAGGTAGAATTGATTATGCAAAAAGTCGAGTTAATGGCCTTAGTTTACGATATTAAAAATAATATTTTGAGTTTTAATGATGCCTAGAGAAAACTTCCAGACGGTGTATCAGAGTGCATCGGTCGGGAGATAACATGTACCCGTTTCTTTCAATTTATCGCTGACCAAATAAAGAAATACTTTGGTGTGGTCTTCCGGTAAAGGGAGCTCTTGATTGCCATCAGCGGCCGGAAATGCACGCATCTGAAAGACTGTGTTGGTTTTACCAGGATTAAAGCAGTTAATGTGGATATTACTACCTCTATATTCAGCCGCAATATTAAGCGCCATGGTAGCAAGTGCTTGTTTACTGACACTATAGGCGTCCCAGTAAGCACCTATTTTATCGTCTGTCATAAATATGACAGAGGCCTTTGCTGACTTTTTAAGCAGTGGAATCAGACTTCTGGTGAGAAAGTATGGCGCATGTAAGTTGACTTGGTGTACTTTTAACCAAGTTTCTGTATCGCTATATTCAAACGGTGTCGGTGCACCTAGTATGCCAGCACAATGAACCAGTCCATCGAGCTGACCGAATTCCTTTCCTATATTATTAGCTAACTCAGCGTAATCATGTTCTGTTGCACCCGCAAGATTCACTGGATAAATGGCGGGCTTTGGGTAACCCTGAGCTTCTATTCTGTCGTAAAGAGCTTCGACTAAGCGTAAATTTTTGGCGAGTAAAATGACTGTCGCGCCGTGTTTCGCATAGGTCATTGATACAACACGGCCAAAGCTGCCAGTCGCGCCCGTAACTAGTATGACTTTATCTTTTAATAAATCGGTACTGATTTCAAAGTTGTTGGGTATTTGAGTCATGTTGTAAAGTTGTTTTGGTTAGCTATAAGTTCTATTGACAGATTTCATTAACAAGAAAGGGATGGCTGAGCAGGTCTAACGGTTGATTTAAGTTGCCGTCAGCTTTCCATTCAGCCAGATCGGTGGTTGATTCAATATAACCATAGGCTGCGCTCAGTGTAATCATATTGGCTGAATTTCCAGCGTCAATATCACGCTTGTCATCACCGATATAAATGCAATTTGCGCATACCACACCGATGGTTTTAGCGGCAATAATTAGCGGCTGAGGGTGTGGTTTTTTGAACTCTTGAGTATCACCGCAAATCACGACTGATGAGCGTTGACTTAGGCTTGATTGTTCTAGGTTAATTTGTTTCAGTAAAGGTGTCGTTAACCACTCGGGTTTATTGGTCACAATACCCCAAAGCAGGTTGTTTTTTTCAAGTGTTATTAGTACTTCTTCCATGCCTTCGAAAAAAGCAGAGTTATCAGCTACTATATCTCGGTAATGTTTCAAAAAACGTTGTCGCAACGGCTCGATTTCTTGTTCTGAAACAGATTTACCAAAACCCAACTGAGTGAGTACTAATCCGCCTTGCGATACAAAAGGGCGAATGCTTTCTAACGGCAGTGGGTCACGACCCTCTTCAATTAATAAATTGTTAAGGGCTGCTCCCATATCAGGTGCAGTGTCGATGAGGGTACCATCTAAATCAAATAGTACAGCTTCTATCATTGCTGAGTGCAATGTAGAATGTAGTTAACATCAATATCTTGGCTGAGCTTGTAATGCTTAGTAAAAGGGTTGTAGGTGATGCCAGTGATATCTAATAGGTTTAATTCATTCGCTCTCATTGCGGTGGCTAACTCGGACGGTTTAATGAGTTTCTTATAGTCATGAGTGCCTTTGGGCACCATATTGAGGAGGTACTCAGCACCTATGATCGCCAATGCAAAAGATTTTGGATTACGGTTGATAGTAGAAAAAAATAAATCTCCACCCGGTTTTAATAGCTTTGCTGCCGAGGCGATTACGGACTCAGGGTCAGGCACATGTTCGAGCATTTCGAGGCAGGTTACAACATCGAATGCACCAGCATTATTTTCAGAAAAGGCTTCTGCAGTGGTTAATTGATAATCAACTTCTAACTGTGATTCATAGAGATGCATTTTTGCCACCTTAAGTGACATTTCAGCCATATCAATGCCGGTAACATTGGCACCTCTTTGTGTCAGTGCTTCGGCAAGAATACCGCCACCGCAACCAATATCTAGCACTCTTTTGCCTTTTAAACCCTGACTTCGCTGCTCTATGTAGTTGCAACGTAAGGGATTAATATCGTGCAATGGTTTGAATTCACTCTCGGTGTCCCACCAACGGCTGGCGATGGATTGAAATTTTTCTATTTCAATGGGATCAACATTGATACTGCTCATAACTGTGTTCCGTTACTTGATAAGTTAATTTATGTTAAATCTGATTGGAGTTAGTTAGATACTGAAATTGAAATCTTATTCGACCATATTTTAGCTTTATGAATTATAGCAGCTTCGTCGATTTGACAAAATTGAGAGTCTTCAAGCTGACAAACGCCATCGATCCACACATGAGAAACCTGTCGACTATTTGTTGCATATACAAGTTGTGCCGCCACATCGTATAGTGGTTGGGTGTTTAAATCTGACAAATTAACGGCAATTAAGTCGGCGAACTTACCCAATTCTATCGAACCAATATCGTTACCTAATCCTAGTGCCTTAGCGCCATTAATAGTCGCCATTTGAATGGCTTGTTGGGCGTTACAGGCAGCAGCACTACCGCTAATACCTTTGGCCAATAGAGCGGCAGTGCGCATTTCACCAAACATATCGAGGTCATTGTTGCTTGCGGCGCCATCAGTACCCAGACAAACATTAATGGCTTTGTCCTGTAAAACCGCAACGGGACACATACCACTTGCCAGTTTTAAATTGGATTCAGGGCAGTGCACAACGTGAGCCCCCGTTTCTGCCAGCCTATCAATTTCACTGTCGTTCAGTTGAGTCATGTGTACTGCGATTAAGTTTGGGTTCACTAGGTTTAATTGATCTAGGCGTTCGAAAGGACGTTTACCCGTATTTCTTTCGGCGTCCATGACCTCATCGGCAGTTTCATGAATGTGCATGTGAACAGGCAGTTCCAGTTCACTGCTATACATAGCAATTTTCTCAAGAGGCGCATCAGATACAGAATAAGGGGCATGAGGCGCAAGGGCACTGCTAACCAATGACAGTTCACTTATTTCATCGTGCACTGCTAATGCTTTGCTAAGGTAATCATCGGCATTTTGTGCCCATACTGTGGGAAAATCTAATACAATTAAACCAACGACAGTGCGCATTCCCATTTTTTGAGCACTGCGAGCGACTAGATCAGGATAAAAATACATATCGTTAATACAGGTCGTACCTGAACGAATCATTTCTGCCGCTGACAATTCAAAACCATCGGTAATGAACTGAGGATTTATCCATTTTCCTTCAGCTGGCCATATATGGTTATTGAGCCAGTCCATGAGTAACAAGTCATCAGCCATGCCTCGAAAAAGGCTCATAGAAGAATGCGTATGACTGTTCACTAAGCCAGGCATAAGCGCCTGCCCTGGTAATTTGTATAGTTTGGCTTGGTCGAGAAAGTCTAGATCGTCTAATTCGTTGGCTGGCACTATCGAGTGTATTTTATTGGCCTTAATCACCAGCGCACAATCAGTCAATACCTCAAACGTGGCATTCACAGTGACAATCCATTCGGGCAGCAAAATTTGGTATGGGTAATTTTGGTCTTGATAATTCATAACTTAATTTTACAAGATTAAAACCACCTAGTCTTGTTCAATATTGTGGATTAATGAAGCGAATGAATAAAATTTAACAGTTTAATTTAACGATGGATTTCAAATAATATAGTAAAATTAAGTTATATATTCACCGCTTTTTAGCCTTATAAATAATTATTTTAATTTTCTTTTTACCGATTAGAGAGCGGTAATTTAATTCTGAGCTGTCTTTATAATAGGTAGTGTTGACCCCTAGGTTTGTGTTAAAATGCCCTCAAACGATAATAAATCAATCTGCGTCGAATTATATAACCTGAGACTCCATTTTTATGGCTGACATCGCCAAAGAAGTATTTCCTGTTAATCTAGAAGATGAGATGCGCCAGTCTTATCTTGAATATGCAATGAGCGTTATCGTCGGTCGTGCATTACCCGATGTCCGAGACGGATTAAAGCCAGTACATCGTCGTGTTTTATTCGCAATGAGTGTATTGGGCAACGATTTCAATAAACCCTATAAAAAATCAGCCCGAGTGGTGGGTGATGTTATCGGTAAATATCACCCCCATGGTGATACTGCTGTATACGACACGATCGTTAGAATGGCTCAACCGTTTTCAATGCGCCACATGCTTGTTGACGGGCAGGGTAACTTTGGTTCAGTTGATGGTGATTCGCCGGCTGCAATGCGGTACACCGAAGTGCGCATGTCAAGAATTGCGCATGAACTTTTGGCTGACTTAGACAAAGAGACGGTCGATTTTTCACCTAACTACGATGAGTCTGAATATGAGCCTGTCGTATTGCCAACCCGTACGCCTAATTTATTAATTAATGGATCGTCAGGTATTGCGGTCGGCATGGCAACCAATATTCCTCCCCACAATTTGTCTGAAGTTGTTGATGCTTGTTTACTAATGCTTGATCAACCTGATGTTGATGTTGAAGGCCTAATGGAGTGTATACCCGGCCCTGACTTTCCAACTGCAGGTTTTATTAATGGTGCACGTGGCATACGCGAAGCCTACAGAACGGGCAAAGGTAAGATTTATCTTCGTTGCCGTTCGGAAGTTGAGGAAGATAAAAAAGGCAAGCAAAGCATTATTGTTACCGAGTTACCCTATCAGGTTAACAAGGCTCGTTTGCTCGAAAAGATTGCCGAATTAGTCAAAGAGAAACGCCTCGAAGGTATCACAGGCCTACGTGATGAATCCGATAAAGACGGCATGCGTATGGTGATTGAATTACGTCGTGGAGAAATCCCTGACGTTGTATTAAATAATCTCTATAAGCAAACCCAAATGCAAAATGTATTTGGCATCAATATGGTTGCCTTGGTGAATGGTCAGCCACGATTACTTGATTTAAGAAGTATTATTGATGCCTTTATTCTGCATCGCCGTGAAGTTGTCACTCGTCGCACCATTTTCGATCTTCGTAAAGCCCGAGATCGCGCGCACCTGCTCGAAGGACTTGCAGTGGCACTGTCGAATATTGATGAGATTATTTTGTTGATCAAACAATCACCGAGTCCAGCTGTCGCTAAAGCCGGGTTGCTTGACAAGGCTTGGGTGCCAGGTGTTGTAATGGAGATGCTGCAAAGAGCCGGTGCAGGCTCTTCACGTCCAGAGGGTATATCTATTGAATGTGGTCTGGTAGGAGAAACTTACCGATTGACTGAACGTCAAGCTCAGGCAATTCTCGATTTACGGTTGCACAAACTGACGGGGCTTGAGCAAGATAAAATTATTAATGAGTATCGAGAAATTCTGGAGAAAATTGAAGATTTATTGGACATTCTGGATAGTGATGAGCGCTTGAAGTCAGAAATTAGACTAGAGCTTGTCGCTATTAAAGAACAATTTTCAGATCCTCGGCGTACCGAAATTTTAATTGATCATTCGGACTTAACTGTCGAAGATTTAATTACAGAAGAAGATGTGGTTGTAACCATTTCACACCTTGGCTATGCTAAAGCCCAACCACTTGAATCCTACTCGGCCCAGCGTCGTGGTGGTCGTGGTAAAGCGGCAACCAAAATAAAAGACGAAGATTTCGTTGAGCAAATGTTTTCCGCATCGACACATGATACGTTGCTTTGTTTCTCTACTCGTGGAAAGGTTTACTGGCAAAAAGTTTACCAGTTGCCCATTGGCAGCCGAACTGCACGGGGTCGACCTATGGTGAATCTTTTACCCTTGGAAGAAAATGAGCGCATCACTGCAATATTGCCTGTGCGTGATTACCCAGAAGATCAATTTATTTTCTTTGCTACCGCTAGTGGTAAAGTCAAGCGCACTCCTCTCTCAAGCTTTTCTCGACCCCGAACCAACGGCATCATTGCACTTGATTTACGCGAAGATGATAGCCTGATTGGCGTACAACTGACTGCCGGAAGTTCTGACCTAATGCTCTTTACTAGAGCCGGTAAAGGTATTCGAATCTCTGAAGGTGATGTTCGTGCTATGGGTCGAACTGCAGCGGGTGTTCGTGGTATCAAAATTAAAGCGGATGATGATGTAATCTCTTTAATCGCTACCGATTCTGATCAGGGTGAAATTTTGTTTGCAACTGAAAATGGTTACGGTAAACGTACGCGAGTGAAAGACTTTTCAGTCCAAGGGCGTGGTGGTCAGGGCGTAATATCAATCCAAACCTCAGAGCGGAATGGTCGTGTTGTTGGTGCGTTTAGAACTACCGGTGACGAAGAAGTTATGCTGATCAGTAATGCGGGAACATTAGTAAGGACTCCTATTGATGATATCTCAATATTGGCTAGAAATACGCAAGGCGTTACGTTGATACGATTAGGTAAAAATGAGCAGTTGGTTCAAATTGAAGCGGTAGCAGCAAGTCCCATTGAAGACGAAGAAGTCAATTCTGATGAGGAAGCTTCTGAGGGTGAGGATTAATCGCTAATATCTATATGAATGATGCCAACAAAAGTGAAGAGTCACTTCAAAAACTTCGCAGTCAAATCGACAATATTGATAGTCAGCTACTGTGTTTGTTTAATCAACGCGCCCAATGCGCCATTAGCGTGGCGGACGTTAAAAAAGCAGCAAGTGAGCTCTCGGGTGAGGCCATTAATTTTTTCCGTCCTGATCGTGAAGCTCAGGTTATACAGCGAATTAAGTCTGGCAATCAGGGGCCTTTAAGTGATGATGAGGTAGGCCGTTTAGTGCGTGAAGTAATGTCTGCCTGTCTTGCACTGGAGCAACCGTTAAAAATTGCTTATCTTGGACCTGAAGGGACTTTTACTCAAAGCGCTGCTTTAAAACATTTTGGTCACTCGGTCTCGACTGTGCCTATGAGCAGTATTCCTGACGTTTTCAATTCTGTCGAATCAGGGCATGCTGATTACGGTCTAGTGCCGGTAGAAAACTCCACTGAAGGAGTGGTTAGCCATACACTGGACACTTTTGTAGATTCCAAACTAAAAATTTGCGGTGAGGTGGAAATACGCATTCATCATCATCTAGTTAACCTGTCTCAAGATGTTTCAAAAATCACCCATATTTATTCTCATCAACAATCATTTGCACAATGTCGTCGTTGGTTGAATCAAAACTTTCCCGATGTTGAGCGTATTCCGGTCAGTAGTAACGCTGAAGCAGCTAGAATTGCGAGCCTAGATGAAAGCGCTGCGGCCATTTGTGGTATTCCTGCGGTTGAAGTGTTTAACCTCGCTATTTGCTTTGAGAACATTGAGGATCTGTCGGATAATACAACGCGATTTGTCATTATAGGTCATCAGGACATTGCCCCGAGTGGCAATGATAAAACATCAATGTTAATTTCAACCCAGAACTATCCTGGTGCATTGCTTGCTCTATTGCAGCCATTGGCTGATCACAACATTAGCATGAATAAAATTGAGTCCCGCCCCGCCCCAGAACGGAAATGGGAGTACATATTTTTCATTGATATTGACGGTCATCAAGATGTTGGAAGTGTTAAACAAGCACTCACGGGACTTAAAGACCAATCAGCACTATTTAAAATATTAGGCTCGTATCCTAAAGCTTCATTTTGAATCAAATGAAAATGAGACAAAGAATAGAAAGTCAGATCCTTTTATTTGCTATTAATAAAGCATTAAAGCGACTGCTATGATCAATCGACTGGCTATTATTGGTGTCGGTTTAATCGGCAGCTCATTAGCGCTTGCGTTAAAGCAGGCACAATTTGTCGGGCATGTTGTTGGTTGTGGGCGCAATCAAGCTAATCTCAAAAAAGGCATTGAATTAGGGGTTATTGATAGTTATTGCGATAGTGTTGTTGAAGCGGTTAAAGACGCAGATGTCGTTGTAATAGCTGTTCCACTTAGTTCGATGCAAAGCATCTTTGAACAAATGCAGGGTGTCTTATCAAGCGACACAGTTGTAACTGATGTTGGCAGCACCAAGGGTTCGGTTATTGAAGCGGCTAGGGTAGGGCTAGGTGATCGATTAAATCAATTTGTACCAGGACATCCTATTGCTGGTTCAGAAAAAAGTGGTGTAGAAGCGGGCACGGCTGAGCTCTATCAAAATAGAAAAGTTATTTTGACCCCCTTGCAGGAAAATAGGCAATCCAGTATTAATGAAATTTCTGACATGTGGAGACAATGTGGTGCTCATATTGAATATCTGAGCGTGATTCATCATGATAAGGTTTTAGCGGCAACCTCACATTTACCGCATTTGCTCGCTTTCTCGATGGTCAACTATCTGTCTGGTCTAAATGATCATGATGAGATATTCAAATATGCAGCCGGAGGGTTTAGAGATTTTACTCGAATTGCATCCAGTGATTCAGTTATGTGGCGTGATGTTTGCCTGGCTAATGGTGATGCTCTCATTGAGTTAATTAATGGCTATAAAAAAGAGCTTGATCAAGTGGCTGAAGCGATCAATCATCAAGACGCTGAAAAGTTATTGAAACTTTTTGGTAAAGCTAAATTAGAAAGAGATATCCTAGTGGGCAATTGTTAATGAACGACATCCTAAGCAATTCTCAATGCTGTTTTGTATGCACTCCTGGTGGATTAGCCAGTGGTTCGATTAGAGTGCCAGGCGATAAATCGATATCGCATCGTTCAATTATACTGTCTTCAATTGCTGAGGGGACCAGCCATATCAGTGGGTTTTTGCAAGGTGAAGATAGCCTGAATACGATGAGATCCTTTCAGGCTATGGGTGTTGATATCAAAAATTTAAATGATCAAATTGTGGTAAAAGGTGTCGGCCTATATGGGTTGAAACCACCCGTTTCAAGTCTCGATATGGGGAACTCTGGAACGGCTATGCGTTTATTGCTCGGAGTGCTGGTAGGGCAAAGCTTTGATACAACCCTCGTTGGTGATGATTCATTATCAGGCCGGCCAATGAATCGCGTCATTAACCCACTGCTTGCGATGCAGGCCAAAATTGATAGTGACATTGACGGCACGGCACCTCTAATTGTGTACGGTAAATCGGCATTGACTGCCATTGACTATTACTTGCCAATGGCTTCTGCTCAGGTTAAGTCTTGTATTTTATTGGCGGGTCTTTATGCAAAGGGTGAAACTGTTGTTACAGAACCTGCACCAACAAGAGACCATACCGAACGTATGCTTCGAGGATTTGGCTGTCAAGTTGAAACCAATGGTGCCGTGATCAAGTTGAGAGGCGACCAGACACTCCTTGCTAATGATATTGAAGTGCCTGCCGATATATCATCAGCAGCCTTTTTTCTGGTTGCTGGCAGTATTTCTCCGCCAGGTACTGAATTGAAATTAACTCATGTTGGAATCAACCCAACTCGAACGGGTGTCATCGATATTCTTAAACTGATGGGGGCTGACATTACGATCACAAACCAACGCGATGTTGGAGGAGAGCCAGTCGCTAATTTAATTGTGCGAAGTGCTAAATTAAAAGGTATCGTAATACCAGAAGCGTTAGTACCATTATCAATAGATGAATTCCCTGTTCTATTTATAGCTGCGGCCTGCGCTGAGGGTCAAACAACTTTAACTGGTGCAGAAGAGTTAAGAGTAAAGGAAAGTGATCGAATAAAGGTGATGGCAGATGGATTATTAACACTAGGTGTGAATGCGGTTCCAACGTTGGATGGAATTCTCATTCAAGGAGGGAGCATTGGCGGTGGTGAAGTTGAGTCCCATGGTGATCATCGTATTGCAATGGCGTTCAGCGTAGCTTCAATCGTTGCCACAGACACAATTACCATTAATAATTGCGTTAATGTCAATACATCGTTCCCAGGTTTTATTGATCTGGCTAATGATACTGGAATGAAGGTTAGAATTTTATGATTGAACAAAACGCGCCTTATGTCGTTGTTATTGATGGGCCAAGCGGATCGGGCAAAGGCTCTCTAGCTCTACGAATAGCACAAAATCTGGATTTTAACTTGCTAGATAGTGGTGCGATTTATCGTCTAGCCGCTTTAAAAGCTTTACAAAAAGAGGTTGATATCAATGACGAGTTAAGTGTGTTCGAGAGCATAGTTGATCTCACAATTAGGTTTGAAATTGGACAAGAGCTAAGCATTCCATTTCTTGACGGTATCAATATGTCTAACCAAATACGTCAAGAAGCAACGTCAGAGGCGGCCTCAGTTATTGCTCAATATCCGAGTGTGCGTCAACGATTACTAACTTTTCAGCAAGATTGTTTTCAGCCGCCTGGTTTAGTTGCAGATGGTCGTGATTTAGGTACTGTTGTATTTCCAAAGGCGAAATTCAAATTCTTTTTGTTAGCCTCAGTTGAAATAAGAGCCCAAAGGCGTCATAAGCAGTTGATTGCCATGGGTATATCGTCTAATATAAATACCCTTCAAGCTGAAATGACTGAAAGAGATGAACGTGATAGAAATAGATCGGAATCTCCGCTGGTTCCAGCCCCTGATGCAATTGTAGTTGACTCTAGTATGCTCGATTTGGAAGAAGTGATCAATTTGGTCTCTGCCCATATTAAAGAATCAACTTAACTTGTCCAAGTAGACGCACTGCCTACTTGGTTTTTTAATCTAGCGTAATTGCGAAGGCCCATTTTTTCGAGAGAAATTATGCATAGGCTTTCAAAGTTATAGAATCATTATTAGGAAATACCTCATGTCAGAAAATTTTGCGGAAATGCTTGAAGAAAGCATTACTCAAATGAATATGTGCGTTGGTGAAATTATCACTGGCGAAGTTGTCGATATTAACAGAGACGTTGTTATCGTTAACGCAGGATTGAAGTCGGAAGGCGTCATCCCAAGAGAACAATTTTATAATGAAAGTGGTGAGCTTGAAGTCGCGATTGGCGATATCGTTGAAGTTGCTCTAGAAGCAATCGAAGACGGTTATGGAGAGTCACGCCTTTCAAGAGAGAAAGCTAAGCGTGCAAGAGCCTGGACACGTCTAGAAGAAGCTCAAGCAAATGATGAAATTATTACAGGTCGTTTTACTGGGAAAGTTAAAGGTGGTTTCACAGTCGATATAGGTGAAATCCGTGCGTTCCTACCAGGGTCATTAGTTGACGTACGTCCGGTACGTGACACGGCTTACCTTGAAGAAAAAGAGCTTGAATTCAAAATCATCAAACTCGATCAGAAACGCAACAATGTGGTTGTATCTCGTCGTGCAGTAGTTGAGAAAGAATTCAGCGAAGAACGCGAGAAGTTGCTTGAGAACTTGAAAGAAGGAGAGCGCGTTAAGGGTATCGTTAAGAACCTGACTGATTATGGTGCATTCCTCGATCTAGGGGGTATTGATGGCCTACTTCATATTACCGATATGGCTTGGAAGCGTGTTAAGCATCCATCAGAAGTCGTTGAAATTGGTCAAGAGATTGATGTGGTCGTCCTTAAATTTGATCGTGAAAAGAATCGAGTTTCACTGGGCCTTAAACAAATGGGTGATGATCCATGGGCTAATATCATGCGTCGTTATCCTGAGGGTCAACACCTGTTTGGGCATATCAGCAACATCACCGATTATGGCCTGTCTCTTATACACATCTGACGCTGCCGACGACTCCTTACG
>CAJXUC010000024.1 GCA_913061315.1 uncultured Gammaproteobacteria bacterium
CGGAGATGTGTATAAGAGACAGATCATCATCAGCACTGTTATTTTCGTTTGGATTAAAAAGCTGGAACACAATGAAAAAATGACCGCCATTGCTTTAAGTTTGATACTAGGCGGTGCGATTGGTAACTTGATTGACCGCATTTATTTGGGACATGTTGTGGATTATGTCCAGATTTGGTTAGGCAATTACCCTTGGCCAGCTTTTAATATTGCCGATGCTGCCATTAGCATCGGTGCCGTTGTATTGATACTGACTAGTATCACCGATGCAAAAAAATCAGCGGCCTAAAAAAATCAATTTAAAAGTCAATACTTTGAACACTACCTCAAACTAACTTTTGGAATCAATGAATCAAATAAATCCTAATAGCCTTGTTACTTTGTTTCATCGACTCGGATTAACAGACGATAGTATCCTAGAAGATACCTTTGGCGACGACCCTTTGACTATTCGTTTAGGTCAAGGAGAAATGGCTGAAGGATTAGAGCTATCACTAGTCGGTTTAAAATCAGGCGCTGAGCAAACAATCGATATCGGCCCTGACCTCGCTTTTGGCTTTGTCGATGAAACATTATTCAGGTCATTGCCTCGATCTGACTTTGATGGCAGTTTAACATTAGAGCAGGGCTTGATTATTGAATTTTCGACCGACGATGGCAACAGCCTTCCAGGTACC
The DNA here is from genome assembly GCA_913061315.1 of uncultured Gammaproteobacteria bacterium. Classification (GTDB taxonomy): domain Bacteria; phylum Pseudomonadota; class Gammaproteobacteria. The sequence goes on from CAJXUC010000024.1 coordinate 678, forward strand.
ATTCTTGAATTTGATGATATCGAAGTGCGCATAGATCTTAATCACCCACTTGCTGGCCAAACTATTCGTTATCACGTACAAATTGTCGATGTTGATAATGATTCTGATAGTGGCCCAATTCAACCCGACTCAATTACACAGGTGCTGCACTAATGGATATATTGCTCGCTAATCCACGTGGCTTTTGTGCTGGTGTCGACCGCGCCATAGACATAGTCGAGCGTGCCATCAAATTATTTGGCGCACCCATATACGTTCGCCATGAAGTCGTCCATAACCGCTATGTAGTGAATGACCTAAAACAAAAAGGTGCCATATTTGTAAATGAGCTTGACGAAGTGCCTGATGATTGCACCGTTATCTTTAGTGCTCATGGTGTATCAAAAGTAGTACAGAATGAAGCTAAAAGACGAGGGCTCCATGTCTTTGACGCCACCTGTCCTCTGGTCACCAAAGTGCATATGGAAGTCAGTCGTTATAGCCAGAAAGGCATTGAAACTATTCTAATTGGTCATAAGGGCCACCCCGAAGTAGAGGGCACCATGGGGCAATATGACCATTCCAATGGTGGCGATATTTATTTGGTCGAGTCACCTAAAGACGTTAAAACATTGAACGTTAATAATCCAGAATCACTTCGCTATGTTACTCAAACGACCTTATCTAAAGATGATACAGCTATTGTAATTGATACTTTACGAGAAACCTTTCCTCAGATTCAGGGACCCCTCAAAGAAGATATTTGTTATGCCACTCAGAACCGGCAAGATGCGGTAAAACAGCTCGTTGAAACCTGTGATTTGATTTTAATTGTCGGGTCGAAAAATAGCTCCAACTCAAACCGCTTATGTGAAATAGCCAAAAATAGTAACTTAGAAGGCTATTTAATTGATAGCGCAGATGATATCCAGTTGGCTTGGCTCAAAAACAAAAAAAATATTGGCTTAAGCGCAGGCGCTTCTGCTCCTGAGCTATTGGTTCAAAATGTAATTGATTTTTTGAAAGAACACGGAGTTACTTCAGTATCTTCTATTGGTTTTAGTGAAGATGTCGTATTTTCACTGCCCAAAGCTTTGCGTTAACATTTCAGATAACGGGTTAAAATCATTTAATTGAAGAGAAGGTTTTCTTATCAGGCCAATTTAAGTGGCCTGTAACAGCTGAACTTCGGTCTAGTATTAGTAAAATACTCATTACCTAGACGGGTCTATTGGAAGATAGACAACACGATTCCTACCACTGCTTTTAGCCTTATAGACGCCCGCATCAGCAAGTGAGAATAACGTTTCGAAATTCACGTTCTGTTCAATTTCTATTGATGCTATTCCAATACTGGCAGTAATTTCGATGTCACCAGGCTTCAATTGTTCTATTTTTTGGCGCAGATTTTCAGCTATAATTTTTGCTTTTATTGCATCACAATGTTTTATCAAAACAACGAATTCCTCACCACCAAATCGAGCCACCAAATCGTCGTCTTTACGAAAGCTCGCATTAAGTAACTGTCCAACCGCTTCTAATGCTAAATCGCCCATTGAGTGACCGTGGGTATCATTTACCAATTTAAAATGATCCAAATCAAGGACTAACAAACTAATTGGATAACCACGTTGTGAGGCTTGTGAAAAGAAATCAACCGAAAAATCCATCAAACTATGGCGGTTATGACACCCTGTCAATTTATCAGTAGTGGCCAGCACGAACAGTTCTCGCCTTTGATCATGAACTTTGTCTAGTAGCCTTTTGTTGCTGATTAAGTTATAAATTCTAATTAATAGTTCTTCAGTTAAAAAAGGTTTTTCGAGGAAGTCATTAACACCAATTTGATACAGGTTGAGTCTTAATTTATCAGTATTGTCAGCTGTCATCGTAATAATAGGAATACAGCCTCTTGCATCATTCAGAGACCTAATGTTTTTAACTACCTCTACTCCTGACATTTCACCTTCCAGCATAATATCGCTAATCACTAAATCAAAAGCATTCTTAGCTGAGCCAAAGGATGATTCTGCTTTAAACGCAGCCCAAGCATCTTCACCACTCCCAAAGTGTAAAACGTTATAACCAGCAGACTTTAAATACCCAAGCATGACAGATGTGATTGAGTCACTGTCTTCAATTAATAAGACCCGGCCCGCATTAAATAATGAATCGAGATGATGCACCACAAAACGTGTTATTTGAGCTGATATTTGCTGAGGATTAATTTTTAATACAATTTCACTAATGCCCTGTGATTCAAGATCCTTAGTGTCAGATTCATTACTCGTTAAAAAAATAATAGGAACTTGTTCATTTTTTAAGTGCTTATCACAATATTTTACAAGTTCAATGTCAACTTTATCTTGCCAGTACTGATTAATACAAACTAGATCATATGCTTCAGACTCAAGATAAGCATAAGCCGCTTCAGTGTTGTAACAAATGTCCCGTTCAAAGCCCAACTCTCCAAATATATTGTCCAATAACTGACTATATAATGGGCTGTTTTCTATAATTAATACTCTCATCACATTATTATAGAATAAAAAAAATATTTTTCTTAAATACTCAAGTCATCAATCATCAAAAACTTGAATTGAATTCAAACAAGTAATAGGCGCGAAGGGGGTTGTTGATAAAAATGGTGACACTTACTGTGAACACTACATATTGTCTAAGATTTAGCATTCATAGCGTTATCTCATTAGAAGGTGGTGTTTAAGGCCGACTACACTTTAAATTCTTCGTTTGCCAAGACTGACACACTAGAATCGGAATCAAAAGGTGGATCCATTAATGGAGCCCTGTAATTTAGACGCTTTCATCAAACAAAGACAATCATTGACTGGCTAACAATGCTTTAATCAGCTGATCAATATCGGTTTTTTCATGTAATGTCGATAATGTGATACGCAATCTGGCACTGCCCGCAGGCACTGTGGGTGGTCGAATGGGAGTGACCTGTATACCTGATTTCAACAACTGTTCACTGAGTAAAAGTACCTGATTATTATTGCCAATCACGATTGGCTGTATCGCTGTATCAGAGGGCATCAATTTAAATTTTGTATTTTTCATACGCTGCTGAAAGTAAACGATTAATGTCTGAAGTTTGTCTCTTCTCCAGTGGTCACGCTTCACAATATCAAGACTACAAATTGTGGCTGCCGCAATGGCTGGTGGCGAAGCGGTCGTATAAATATAGGGCCTGGCTTGTTGAATTAAAGTCTCGATCAAGGCGTCACTACCGGCAACGAAAGCACCAGAAGTGCCAATTGCTTTGCCTAGTGTTGCCATTAAAATAGGCACTTGTTGCTGCCCTAAACCACATTGTTCTAGAAGACCGGCCCCTGTGGCGCCCAAAACACCAAAACCATGGGCGTCGTCGACCATACAAACGCTATTTGATTCACTCGCCAACTGACTCAATCGATTGAGATCAGCACAGTCTCCATCCATGCTGAACACGCCGTCTGTCATGATCAGTTGACGCACAGATGTATTGTCGTCTGTTGTTGACAATGCCAACTGGGATTTGAGTTGATCCAAATCACTATGCCGATAGCGCTTTAATTTAGCCCCACTAATTTTAGCAGCATCGATTAAAGAGCTATGGTTGAGTTTGTCTTGGTGAATAATGTCGTGCCGCCCAACTAAAGCTGAGGCGATTGCTAGATTTGCCATATAACCATTGCTAAACAATAACGCTCGGTCCCTTCCCGTAAACTCGGCCAAACGCAATTCGCATTCATGGTGCAGTTGACTATGCCCAGTAATTAAATGCGCTGCACCGCTACCCACTCCATATTGCTCAGTGGCATTGATAAACGATTTTTTGATATCAGGGTGGTTAGCTAATCCCAGATAGTCATTGCTTGAAAAAGACAGGAGTGATTGTCCATTGATAGTGAGTCGAACTGACTGTGCAGAGCTAACAATCGACCTCTGGCGGTAAAGTCCCGCTTCTCGTCTACGGTCTAGTTCTGGTTTGAGATCAAACATGAGGCAGAGACGTTATCTAAACGATCAGATAGTCAGTTCTCTAGGCGACAGCGGTATCCAGAGGATCTTCAATTAATCGACCACTCACATTAATTCCAAGTTTTTCAAATAGCTCTAGATCTTTATTTTCATCTGGGTTTGGTGTGGTCAACAAGGTGTCTCCATAGAAGATGGAATTGGCACCAGCAACAAAGCATAAGGCTTGCATTTCATCACTCATATCGTTACGCCCCGCTGACAGGCGAACGGCTGACTTGGGCATCATAATTCGAGCAACGGCAATGGTTCGTACAAACTCGATGGGATCTAACTTTTCTGTTCCGTAAAGAGGCGTATTTTCAACCTGCACTAGAAGGTTTATCGGTACACTTTGTGGATGCTCGGGTAAATTTGCTAATTGCTGTAATAGTGCAGAGCGATCTTTATCGGTTTCACCCATGCCGACAATGCCGCCACAGCAAACGTTAATTTTTTCTGAACGCACATTTTCCAACGTGTCGAGTCTGTCCTGATAGTTACGAGTTGTAATAATATCTTTATAATATTCAGGAGATGTATCAAGGTTATGATTATAATAGTCTAACCCTGCCGCCTTTAATTTTTTGCTTTGTGGTTGAGTCAACATACCCAATGTGACGCAAGTTTCTAGCCCCATATCCTTAACCGTACTAATCATCTCGATGACCTTATCCAGATTTTTATCGGTAGGGTTGCGCCAGGCAGCACCCATACAGAAACGACTCGCACCATTTTTTTTAGCATTTAATGCCGCTTGCTTAACTTCTTCCAAAGGCATTAAACGCTCACGTTCAAGCCCAGTGTCGTATCTTGCACTTTGAGGACAATAAGAGCAGTCTTCTGGGCAAGCACCCGTTTTAATACTCAGCAATGAACTAATTTGCACTGCATTTGGATCAAAGTTCTGACGATGGGTGGTTTGCGATTGAAACACTAGATCATTGAAAGGCAGATCAAAAAGCGCTTTAATTTCTGGCAAAGTCCAGTCGTGTCTGATTGATTGTGTTGGGTCGGTCATAGTTATTCGGTAGCCGCATTCAAATAGATTAACAAGTTTATTGCAACAAAGAGAATAGTCAATGTCAGGAAGACAGTTTCGAGTTTTAATATCGCAGGTTTTGAATTATCTGCTAGACCCCAAACTTTGTGTTGGCTGCGGTCATTCCCTTCAACCGTTGCAGTATTTTTGCACTGGTTGCATGTCACTTCTCGATTGTGTCGAGCCTGCCTGCAAACTTTGCGGTCTAGAAAACCAAACAACCCACTCCATTTGTCCAGCCTGTTTACACCAACCACCGCGCTGGTGCAAAATTATAGCACCACTCATTTATCACAACTTCAGCCGTGATCTGCTAATTCAATTAAAGTTTAATGAAAACCTTTACTTAGCAAATAGTCTAGTGAGTCATTTAATTAAACGTTTCCAGCTGAATAACGATTACCCCGAGGTATTAATACCGGTACCTCTGCACCAAAATCGATTCATTAATCGCGGTTATAATCAGGCTTATGAAATTGCTAATATCCTATCAAGGAAGCTTAATATACCGATCGACGCCCAAGCATTAAAACGTATCCGTCACACCGAGAGTCAGTTAGGGTTAAGTGCTCATCAGCGGGCAAAGAACATCCTTAAAGCCTTTAAATACGAGTCTGTTACTCAGTATTCCCATGTTGCCGTGGTAGATGACATTATTACTACGGGCTCAACAGCTAATGAGGTAACGAGGACACTTCATCATGCTGGCGTCACTAAGGTCGAAATATGGGGGTTGGCGCGGGTACCTAACTAATTTTTGTTAATAGAATTACTGCCCTATACCAAGCGTTGAGTTACTTTAAAGCGATTCCTTTATTTAAAAAATAACAGAGGCGCCATGAGCTGAATTTTCCTGCTTCAACATTTAACGGCGGAGCATACCCGAAGAAAGGGTTAGTTGTCTTGGTGGAAATGGTTGTTGTGTCATAACAGCGGCACCATTTGCTGCATTTCCTTCTTCAATATTTCTGATTGTGAAAACAATACCTGCACCTTCTGCATTTTCCCCATAAAAAGACATGCTGGCTTGCATAGGTCCCGTTGAACCTTCCGAAACTTCGCCAGTGAACACCGTATTCTCACCAATAGTTACATCACCCACAAGGCCAATATAAGAAACTTCATTGATAGTGGTGGTAATTGCAAGAGTTTGAACAACCATACTATTAAAGTTTACTTCCATATCTACGTTGGCATAACTTTCCGCCGTAATCCCATTCAAATCGGTTGGTAAGGTTCCACCCACTGAGTGGTAAGAATACGAACCTTCTAATTCACCCAGTTTGTCAAAAGACGTTGTTTCAGCCGATACCAGATAGTGAAGCTGCCCGACATGATTAACAGCCGTTCCTTCGGCAGTTAAGCTATAAGCATCTGACCAACGCCCCCAACCAATGCCTGAAACTACATCTGAATATTTATTAGGGTCGAGGTTATTAGGCTCCACCACGGCCGTGGTGGATAGGCTGAACTCACCTGACCTCATAGCTAATGCTACGTTGGTTTCACCCTCCTCTAATATGATCTGGTTAGCCTCAGTGCCATCACTAGTAACCATCTTTGTTGCCCCAGCAATTACTATTTCTGAACTAGAACCCTGCAAAAAAAACGATGCTGCCATTACATACCCAGCCTCAGCTATATTTTCTGTGTTGGGTGTGGGTGTGGGTGTGGGTGTGGGTGTGGGTGTAATCAGATCATCATGAAGCTGTTCAAGATCAATATCTGCAGATGCTTCAACATCAGATTCGTTATTTGACAATCCTGAACTATCTAAAAGCTCATTAGCGGTTACCAAAGCGTTTTCTATGTTTGCCTCCTGCCCTATATTAGTATTTCCACCTGAAGCAACTTCTTCATCTGAAGTTACCTCTACTGGTTTAGACGTCTGTTTCTGCTGACCAAAAATATTACCCGGAGGGGCGATTAAACGCTGCGCTGCATGATCTTGGCTGTCAATACGAAAAAATTCATCATTCCTAAATGTAAATTCTCCTGCATTATTTTTAGCACTCACTGCCCCGTCAATGACGCTAACGTATAAACTACCTTTATCTATAGTTCCACCATAAGTCGTACCACGTATACCAATTGTCGCTACAATTGTGTTAACTTTATAATTTTCTTTGTTACTTTTTCCAATCAATCCAGTGATTGTTCTGAAGCCACCTTTGATTAAATTAAGTATGCTGCTGTTATCACTTCCCGCTTCTACTTCATCAAACTGATATTGTTCGAACCCAAACTCAGTTTTGGGACGCAACGCGATTAGTGCCCCGTCTTTCATTCGAATTTGAGATTGTGAGTTTTCACTTGATTTGAGTACATCACCTTCATAAATTTGAGAGCCTTTTGTTAAATCTCGGACATCATTATCGTTGACAGCCTGCAAACTGCCAGTCATAAAAATAATCTGTCCAATATTATCGCCAGTAGCAGCGGCACTATTAGAGAACGGAGTTAAAAAAATTGCGAATGCCAAAAAAATTATTGACCATAGAATTTCTTTGCACATATTAATTTGCACAACAGTTACCTCTAAATATGTCTAAAAAAAATGGCATTTTTGCCTGTATAAATAAGCACCACGGAAGGTGAATAAGTGAACATGATGCGCCTGATAATTCAAATCCAAGCCTGACAATGTCATATTTTAAAATGTACATTTTTAAAGGCACCTTTTTTGGGTCTCAGTATTACTGCAGTTTATAGCGTAGATTTGTACTCAACACCGTTCGGTCATACTCGAACAGTTCAACATTTGAACTATTTTTTATCACGCTGGCTTTAGCTGATAGTGCCCAGTGTCGGTCTAGTCGCCATATAAAGTTGAGAGTTTGAGTAAAATGGTCATCCCGTCTGGTTTTTCCTGTAAACCAACTCAGCATGCCGTACTTGGTATCTTGGTAACGAAGACTCAATTGTGCAGATAATTTATCAGATAAACCAAACATAGCCCCCAGATTTACGCCAAAGTAATCTCGCTCTGTACTCTCACGAGCCGCGTCAGTATTTGATTTAGGATCATCTTGTGCTAAGTACAAACCGGCAATTAGGACTGGAGCATAGTTAACTGAAAACTTTTGGGAGTAACTACCACCTAACAACACTGTACTGGCATCACTTGTTGATTGTTGATTATAGTCCTGATTAGAAAGTTGTAGATAAAGCTGCAAAGATGATTTTTGTGACAGATTATTTAACCAGCTTGAATTTAATCCTGTCAAAGTACGATAATCATCATGGTTTAACTGAACTTGTTGCGCAAAAGCATTAAGGGTAATAACGTTTTTTCCCTGATGAAATTTCAAACCCGTATCGAGTGTATACGCTTGTGTATTGTATTGACTATTATCATCATTATTATGTAAGTCAGCATTTAGGGAAAGAAAATATAAGGTGCCTGGCAAAATTGGTGAGCTCACGTTATAACCCAGCTTTAATTCAGCAAAAGTATCATCTTGCTCTTGGGAATCTGCATCAAGTACCACTGAAAAGATGCCAATATCAAAGCTGTCTATAGTGGGGCCACTATTAACGTTTGAGTCACTGCCAAAACCAAACTCAACAAAGGCAGTCTGTGTTGTCTTGTAACGCCCTTCCTTTATAGTAATAGCATCCAAATAAAGGTTAACACTGCTAGTGACGTCTTTTGGAGGACTGGCAGTTAACACTGTCTCAAATTCTTGACGAGCCCTAGCGTATTCTTCAAGTATAAAATAACCACGCGCCAATTCGAGCCGTGCAGCGTAATTGTCAGGATCTAATAATAGAACGCGCTCAAGTGCAAACACACCCTCATTAGCATGTCCAGAATCTATCGCTGCAATGGCATAGTAATAATCAAATTTAGGCGTTCCTTCAAAGTCAGTAATTTCTTTTAATGCATAGTCGTAAGCCTTTTCGTTCTGACCAGAATCTACCAGTGACTTGAGCAGACGTAAGTCAAAATCAGCATATACATTGGTACTCGCTATCAATAAAAAAAAGGGTATCAATCTAACCATTATTAATTCCTGAGAAGTCGGCAAAAATAGAAGTGCCACCAATAATAAAGACCTTCCTTACCAAACCTACGCATATGGTGTTGACTGTATAAACTAAAAAACTGATACTTTTCAGATGACAATTAGAATATAAAAAAATATGTATAAAGGTCAGTATAAGTGGAGAATTTAACTGGCTTACATTGGCAGTTGAGCCTGTTAACTGAAGGATTTTATTAATCAATTATAATGCGAGGATAATCAGCCTATAGATATAGTCAATATCGTTAATATTTGTAAGCATAGAACTACATTAATTTTTTAATCAACGCCTGCAGGAGCCCAATAAAATTCATTTTTACGACCAACGTATTGAAAACTAAAAGAGGCAATTTAATTTCGATAGTGATGAGGCCTTCGCCAAAAAATTGTTATCTATTGTCTGCTGGTTTTAAATATTCACAATGCAATGAATCAATATTGACATGATCAATATTATTGAATTTCAGCATTAATATTTCTATAAATGTGCTGGCAACATGCGTTACCGGCTAAAGACTTCCTAACGTGATGAAACAACCCTTGTCATATTCGAACCACTGACTCCATATCGAAACTGGCGTATCATGTACCGAACCTGAAGGTCAATCTGATTTGGTTTCTTGATGTGTTCGCCCCAACAGAAAACACCCAATGCCAGTCGCACCAGCCAGACGGGTGTCGCAAACCATGATCTGAGTACAGCAGTTGAAACGAGTGCTCCGTACTAACATAAACACCTGCGCTTATTGCGGCAATGCCAACCAGGTTATCGACTGTATCGAAGATCAAAAGGGCATAGACAAGGTCCTGTCTCAACTTAAGAAAAAGAACAGTCTACCCTTAACCCCAAATGCGCTACCCAAAACTAGAACGCCGTCACAAATCAGCTTGTTTGAGACATAATTGGAATTACTTGGGATCAGGTTAATAAGAAAACAATTCATTAAATATTGGTGATGATTTTGAACAAGGGTAATCAGTGGGTAGGCCTTTTATCCTTCCTATACCAGCAGCCTGAATATTTTAAATATGAACCATTAATAAACTGGCGACTTCATCTCAATCGCTTCTACTCAAAATTAATGCTGTATAAAAATTAACTGCATATAAACCATCATGAGCTTGTTTAAAACCGTAAGAAATCATACGATAATAATTGGTGCATTCTCTGTACACATACCCTCAAGAAAGCCTATCGTTTTCATTTAGTTTGAATCATGATGAAGGTCTTGTTGCCGTTAATATTTCACCAAACGATGCGTACTCACCAGCACCTAGGCGAGCCAACGGATCTACCTTTTCAGCGAAAACTTTAAGCCGACCCTTATCACTCATCTTGACGCTATCATCATCTATAAATATTTCTTTCACTTCACCAAATAATAAAGTTTGGCCCTTATTACCAATTGGTTGGGTTTGGTGGCGCTCACACATTAATGCAATTTTGCAATCACTCAAACGAGGCATATGGTACCCTTCGACGGACGTGGTTGATAGATTACTGGCTAATACTTCTGACTCGCCTGGTGGTAATGTTGCTGATGACTGATTTAGAACATCAAGCTGATGGTCACTGGCAATGTGTATAACAAACTGGGGCCGCTCTCGAATATTTCTCAACGTATCTTTTTCGCTACCGTCATCTTGCACGTTGATCGATACCACAACCAATGGGGGATCAGTACAAACCGCATTGAAATACGAATAGGGCGCTAAGTTCAAACTGCCATCTGCATTTTCTGACAGTACCCAGGCAATTGGACGCGGCATGATGGTTTGTGTCATGGCAAAGTAAGTTTGCATATCCGATAGTTCATCCAGTTTTATTTGCATTTTAGCTTCACCTCAAAAAATCATTATATTAAATATTCAAACATTAGACTGTACTTTAAAACATCTAACGTTTATTAACTAAACCACATTCAAGTATTACTGGTTACTGTATATCTGGCACTCTATAAGTCAGCATATATTGTCGCAAGCATCCTCAACTCCAATTGAAACTTTAAAGTTTGTCCATCATACTAAAAGTTAATTGATTTACATGTCACAAATTATACCGATGGATTAAACTCAATCTCTTGCTGACTAATTTTCTCAGCCCAAATTTTTGGCCCGGTCTGATGAATCGATATACCAAGATGATCAACCGCAACGGTAACCGGCATGTCCTCTAGATCAAATTCATAAATTGCTTCCATACCGAGCTCAGGAAAAGCGACTACATGTGACGCCTTAATAGCCTGTGACACTAGGTAGGCTGCGCCACCAACCGCCATCAAATAAACAGACTCGAAGTCTTTGATTGCTTCTATTGCAACTGACCCACGCTCAGCTTTTCCAATCATGCCGAGTAGCCCCGTTTTTTCTAGCATGGTGCGGGTAAATTTATCCATTCGCGTTGCAGTAGTAGGGCCTGCTGGACCAACCACTTCATCGCGAATAGGGTCGACCGGACCAACGTAGTAAATAAATCGACCCGTCATGTCAACTGGTAGTTCTTCTCCTTTTGCAATCATGTCGACCATTTTTTTATGCGCCGCATCTCGACCGGTGAGCATCTTTCCACTTAATAATAAAGTATTACCTGGTAACCAAGTTTTCACTTCATCTCGTGTCACCGTATTGAGATTGACTCGCTTGACATTATCACCCACCTCACGTGTCACCTGAGGCCAGTCTTCTAACTTAGGTGGCACAAGCTTTGCTGCCCCATTGCCATCGAGGGTAAAGTGGGTATGGCGAGTTGCGGCACAGTTTGGAATGATGGCCACTGCTTTATTCGCAGCATGTGATGGAAAGTCCTTTACCTTGACATCCATTACAGTCGTTAGCCCACCTAAACCTTGCGCACCAATACCGAGTCGATTAATTTTGTCATAAAGCTCTAAGCGTAATTCTTCAGGTCGGTTTGTAGCACCCCGCTGTTGTAATTCTTGAATATCAATTGGTTCAAGCAATGCTTCTTTAGCCAGTATCATTGCTTTTTCTGCTGTGCCGCCAATGCCAATACCCAACATACCGGGTGGACACCAACCTGCCCCCATGAGTGGCACCATGCTCAGCACCCATTCAACAACAGAGTCAGATGGATTGAGCATCGCAAATTTTGACTTCGCTTCACTACCACCACCTTTGGCCGCTACGTGAACTTCAACAGTATCACCAGGTACTATCTCGTAATGAATAACGCCAGGTGTATTGTCACCCGTATTTTTCCGTACACCGTCAGGGTCTTCTAAAATTGAAGCCCGTAATACGTTATCAGGGTTCATATAGGCTTGACGAATACCTTCATTACACATGTCAGTAACCGACATATCGGCCTGCCACTGCACATTCATTCCCACTTTTAGGAAGACGGTGACGATACCTGTATCTTGACAAATTGGCCGTTGCCCTTCGGCACACATGCGTGAATTAATGAGAATTTGAGCAATTGCATCACGAGCCGCAGGATTTTGTTCGCGTTGGTAAGCTTGGTCCATTGCCTGAATAAAATCAGCCGGATGGTAGTAAGAAATAAATTGCAAAGCGCCTGCAACACTTTCGATTAAGTCTTCTTGTTTGATAACAGTCATAGGTGAACCTCTAATGAGTTTTAACCATCAATAATCGTGATTGCCTGAATGGGATAAAGCCACTATTCCCATCGAAATATTTTCGCACCGATTAACAACAATAGTACGCTAGTACCCATTAATACCAACAGGTGATCTGATACCTGTGCGAGTCCTGCACCGTCAATCATTATCTCTCGTGCGGCCTCTGTGACATGGGTCAATGGTAATGCCAAGGCGAGCTTTTGCATCCATGGATGAGCGCCTTCTAACGAAAACCAAACTCCTGAAAGAAACATCATCGGCCAACTAATTACGTTAAGAAGGCCGTTCGCAACCTCTTCATTTGAAATTCTTGCAGCGATCAACAAGCCACAGCAAATTAGACAGATACAACCAAGTGTAAACACCAAGAATAAGTCTAGATATGAGCCAAACATTCGAAAATCAAAAAAGAAATCCATGCCAATGAAGATTAAGGTATTGACAGTTATCAGCAGCCAAAGTCTCGACATAATTTGTGCCGTGAGAAACTCGATCGACTTTACTGGCGTCGCACGAAGCCGTTTGAGCACACCCATTTTTCGATAACGCACGATAACAAAACCGATACCAAACAGCGCACCCCACATTGTATTCATTGCTATTACACCTGGTATCACCCAGTCTATGTAACGCACCTGATCTCCAGCAACCATGGTTTGAATCGGTGCTTGAATTGCATTAATGAAGGCAGCAATCAACAGCTTTTCAACGATATACCCGTTAGGTGAAGTCTGGTTAATCCAGTAACGTGACGTTTGAGGGTCAATTAACAAATCAATTTGATGACGTTTAATTTTCTTCAAATTACGGTCAATCACTTGCACTGGAATAAATTGAATATAACGAGTCGCCAAGAATTTTTTGAAGGCAGAGTTACTTTCTTCTGTCACGATGTCTTCCGATACTAGATAAGCCACCTTAAACTTTTCTGGGTTTTCATCAGTAAAAGCGAACGCAAATACAATAATAATCAGAATCGGTAATAAAATACTCCACGCCAATGCAGATCTGTCTCGAAAGAACTCAGTATTACGCGCAACAAATAAGGCGTAAATACGCTTCCACATCATGAGCGTAACGCCTTACCAGTCAACTCTAGGAACAAGTCTTCTAGATCACGAGCTCGAATTCTTAAATGCTCTAATGGCACTTTCAACTGTAATAATTTCTTGACCGTTGAATTCACGTCACTGGTCACAATATGAGCACTACCGTTTCGATAGGTTGCACCAAACACCTCCTCACCAATCATTGGTAGAATATCCTGCTCGCGTAATTGAACCACAACATCATTAAAATGCAGCGCTAGCAAAGCATCAGGGGCATCGTGCGCAATGATTTCGCCATGATCCATAATCGCAATTTCATCACAAAGCTCATAAGCCTCCTCCATATAATGTGTGGTTAATAAAATAGTCGCTCCATTATCTTTTACTCGGCGCACCTGTTCCCATAAATTATGCCTCGACTGTGGGTCTAGCCCTGTCGTTGGTTCATCTAGAAATAATATTTTAGGGTGATTAATTAAGGCGATTGCAAGCAAAACGCGCTGCTTTTGGCCACCCGATAATTTACGCGTATCCTGATGCAAAAACTCTTCTAAGGCATAGTCTTTGACCAATTGCTCAATGTTTGCTGTTTTGGGATAAAAACGGCTGAACTGGATCAACATTTCTTTGACAGTCACAAATTCTTGCAAGGCCGTGTTCTGAAACATAATACCAGCCTCGTTACGGAACTGTTGTCCTAGCGGTTTGCCATTATAGGTAATGTTGCCTGACGTTGGCGTCTTAATACCTTCCAATAATTCAATAGTAGTCGTTTTACCCGCGCCATTTGGCCCCAGTAAACCGACACAACTACCGGCGTGAATATTAAAACTCACGTCATTAACGGCCGTTAAATCACCGAATTTTTTGACCAGATGTGATACTTGTAAAATGATGGACATCAGTGTCTCAAGAAGTAAGAGCGCGAAGTATAAACAGCCTAACGATTGAAAACCACTGAGCTAGAACAAAGAATATATTGAAAAGCCACTTTCCTAACTCCATTTTGGAAAAGAATAGTGGCTGTACTGAACAATTGGATTAATCAATTAAATTTAAGTCTAAATTTTAATTATCCAAACGATACCGCTAGTAACGATAGTCATTATAATTGGTATGAATTACACCGCATAAGAGCTAACAAAAAACGCTACCGTTATTGATAGCGTTCTTTTTTTAATGCCTAAACCAGTTCACCCCGCGCAGGATAATTATTTGTTACCACAAAATCTAACGCACCCAATACTTCGCGGAAGTGTGGGCGTGCAAAAGGCATTGTACTTACTTGACTCCAGTACAAGGTTTGATCAGGGCGTACGAGGAACAAACCGGGTTCACTAAATTCTGACGGCTCTTCAATACCCGTTGAAGTCTTCCCTTTACCCGCTGATCGATGCAAACCCCAAGACTGAGCTTGCTCAACACTCACACCATAACCAAAATTTATACTTTTTAATTCCCAATCTAATTTTGCTTGCTCAGTACGCGCTTTGTCATCACTGCTTAATGCCAAAATTGAAACACCTGCGTCAACAAATTCAGACGTGAGCTTATCTAATTCTTTTAAGTATTTAGTGCACAGCGGGCAGTGTAAACCACGATAAAAAACGACCATGGTAAAGTTTTTGGGTGCTTGTTCTGCGAGTGACCACTGCCCTTGTAACGTTTCAACGTCGAGTGCAGGAACTGGCTGGCGGGGCTTCAATACGATCATTTAATTATCCTAATTAATTTGGGTGAATTTACTGTAGCGTCAATTTGAATTGTTAATATAGCTTAACTAATCGTACAATAAGACACCTATAAACTATTAAAGCTATCTTATCGTACAAATATGGACCGTCTTTCTACTTTACTTAAATTATTCAGACCCAAGACCAAAAAAATCGAATTGTTAACTTTTGACCAGTCTGATTTAGTTTTACCCGCGGCTTCAACTATTTCTGTTGTGCATCGAGGTAAAGCGCATTTTGCTAACGAAGATCAGGCCACTATTTATCTACAGCCGGGAGATTTAGTGTGGGTTACGCAAGACTCTCATCGCAACATTACGATTGACAGTGATAACTTTGAATTACTCTGCTGCCAATTGAAGTTTGGACCGGTGAAACTCAACCCTTTGTTCGATATGCTGCCGCCTACCTTACATATCAAACACAACGATAGCGCTCGCCAAACGCTGAATCCCATTATTCAATTACTACTTCAGGAGAGCCAGCAACAACGTTGCGGGCAGGAAACTGTACTCGATCGACTTGGTGAGGTGCTGTTAGTCCACGTATTGCGATTTTTAATGGCGAATCAAAAGGTTGAATCTGGTGTATTGGCAGGCCTGTCCGATATTCGGCTTGCTCGCGCCATCACCGCGATGCATCGTGATCCTAAAAAACGCTGGAGTATTGAATCACTCGCTTCACTGGCGGGCATGTCACGCACTGCTTTTAATCATCACTTTCATCAGACAGTCGGCTGCCCTCCAGGTGAATATCTGACCCAATGGCGGATACGGTTAGCCTGTCGCTTGCTTGAAACCAGTAACGGCCTAATAAGTCACATCGTTGATCAATTAGGCTATCAGAGCGAAACCACTTTCTTTCGTGCATTTCGAAAACGAGTGGGAATTTCCCCCAAACAGTATCGCCTCAAAGCCAAAGCCATTTCAGCACAAAATTAACTCGCGTCCATCCATCGTTCCCGATACATTACCCGTTATATTGTAAATATTTATGGATCATAAGTCATGCAAAGTCAAAACAGGGTCGCCGTTATTGGTGCCGGTATTGTGGGTTTAAGCTGCGCGCTGTGGTTACAGAAAAAAGGTTTTTCAGTCACGCTGATCGATCCAGACGTACCTGGGTCTGGTACTTCGTCTGGTAACGCTTGTACTATTGCTGACTATGGTTGTATTCCTGTCAACAACCCGAGTATTTTCAAACGATTACCCTCTTTGTTGTTTTCTAAAAATAGCCCACTGACGGTTAATATTTCTTATGCACTAACCCACCTGCCTTGGTTACTAAAATTCTTATCAAACTGCCGACCTTCACGTGTCTCTAAAATTATTGACAGTCTCGGGTTGATTTTGCAACAGTCTTATCAAGGTTTGAATCCATTACTTGAACTCAGTGAGTCACAACACCTGATGGCTCAAAAAGGTTGTATGCACGTTTATGAAACGCTGGCAGAATTTAAAGCGGCGCGTGTTACGAATGAAATTCGTAGGCAACAGGGCTCTGAATATATCGAACTGGAACATGCAGACATCATTAATCTTGAACCCAAACTCAAACCCATTTTCGAAAAAGGGATCCTATTCGAAAGCGCGAGTCAAACTTTGGACCCTCAATCACTGAGCACTCGTTATTTTAATTGCTTTCTTAAAAGTCAGGGCACTTATATGAGTCAACGCGTAGTGGAAACTGTTTCCGATGGTGACATTGTGAAGTTAAAACTGGATAGCACAGATAGCCCTCTTACTTTTGACCATGTTGTTATTGCAGCAGGCGCATTTTCAAAGAAAATCAAAGGCATTGGAGCGAAACACTTGCCACTAGATACTGAACGCGGATATCACATTCAATATGCAAACCTGCAATCGAATGTTAGCCGTCCAATTAGTTGGAGCCAGGCTGGCATATACGCAACACCGATGAATGACGGTTTACGCTTCGCTGGAACTGTCGAAATAGCCGGCAACAGCCTCAAGAAAAACCAGCAAGTTTTAGATTATATTACTAGGAAGGCTAGTCAAATGTTTGACCTCCCTCATCAACCTGATCAAGACTGGCTTGGCTTTAGGCCTACTTTGCCTGATGCGCTGCCCGTCATCGGACATAGCCCAGTATCAGACCGAATTATTTTTGCATTCGGGCATCATCACCTTGGCCTGACTCTGTCAGGTATTACTGGGAAACTCATTTCAGAGCTCCTCAATAATGAGCCTTTGAGCCTTGATATATCAGCGTTTAGTCCAGATCGGTTTAATTAAATTAAGCGACTATTTCGAACTCAGTTAGACCGTCTTAAAAGCTAATAGTCAATATTGCAGCTAAATCATGTTCTGCATCAAATGCCAACTCAGGGCTGCGAAAAATGCCCATAAATATAAGAGCTTTGGTAAAAAACTAAAAATTGAACCGGTGAAGCTGGATTGATTCTGGAAAATGGTTCAGCAGATATTTTATGCACTGAGTTCACGCCCAATCGAGATGATCAGGCGACGCATCCATTGATGGGCTGGATTGTGATGTAACAATGGACTCCACGCCATTTTTAAATCAATCGATGGAATACGAAACGGTGGTTGTTTAATCACTAAACGAGGATTGTCCTTTTGCATTCTGGCAGCCCTCTCAGGAATAGTCACAATCAAGTCTTTTTCTTCTGCAAGTAACATAGCGGACTGATAGTGACGAGTGAAAACACTAATACGCCGATTTTTCTTCATTCGGGTTAGGGCTTCATCTACCCAACCAAGGTGTTGTACATCACCAGGGTTCATACCAACACCGACCCCCATGCCCGTTTTACTGACCCAGATATGTTGCGCTTGCAAATAACTATCGAGGGAAAAGTCCTGCATAATTGGATTATCGACACTGAAAAGGCAGGCGAAATTGTCACTCCAGATGGTTTGCTGATGGAACGACTCGGGAATTTCGTCAAACCGATTAATCGCCATGTCCACCTTACCCTGTTCAACGTCCAGAAAGGTCACATCGCTGGGCGTCATAATATCCAATATGACGCCAGGAGCTTCCTGACGAAGACGGCTTAGTATTGGCCTTAACAGGGTCGACTCAGCATAGTCACTGGCCATGATTCGAAATACTCGTTCAGAACTGGCCGAATCGAATGACTTTTGAGGTTGTACCGCCTTATCGACAGTTGACAATACACTTCGAATCACAGGCTTTAATTGTTCGGCTCGTTCTGTTGGTGTCATTCCTTCACTGGTGCGTACTAGCAACGGATCGTCAAACATCACCCGTAAACGTCGCAAGCTATTGCTCATCGCAGGCTGACTAATACCCAGTTGACTAGCTGCACGAGTAACATTTCTCTCTCGAAGTAACACATCTAGGTAGGTCAGTAAGTTAAGATCTATGCGCCCAATATTCATGATATGAATACTAACTTTAATCCATATTTATTTCTATTATAGTTTAGTCAATTCTGATGAGTGTCAGGCTTATTTTTAGATTGCACTTGCGAAAGCATCAGGATGTTGACAGATAAGATATGAATGTTGCTATTAAAAACTTAACTTTTGAAGTGGCTTTAAAACTTTTAGGTAAAAGTTATCTCACGTTGAATAGAAATGTCATTTTTTAGTAGCCTACTTTAATGAATCAAGGAAGAAATTTTACGTTCTATTTTAATTTATATTAATGGGCCATTAAAAAAGTACGATACGGCTTTAAGCTATAAATTCGACTCCCTTTTAATCAAACTGATTACTGAACCAACCGACTTAACTCCCTAGTCTTTATACAGTTTAGGGTTATAGACATCACGTAAGAAATCACCCATCAGATTGATCGTGATGACAATGACGATCAGGAACAATCCCGGAATCAAGGTAATCCACCACGAACCTGAAAACAGGTATTCTTTGCCGATGCTAATCAATGACCCAAGGCTAGGTTCGGTGACCGGCATACCGAGCCCAAGGAATGACAAAGCAGCTTCAGTAATGATCGCATTAGCAATTTGTACAGTAGAAATGACAAAAATTGGCGACAAACAATTAGGTAATATGTGCTTGAACATGATCCGCACTGAGCCAAATCCCATGACATGAGCGGCATCAACATACTCCTTCTCTTTTTCAGCCAGTACAGATGAGCGTACTGTTCTGGCGATTTGAGGCCATTCGGATAAACCAATGACCAGAATCAAGATCACCATGGCCCAACTGGAATAAGTCTCGCCGTCGAAGGCACTCTTGACAATAGCGAGCACGATGATCGCGACCATCAGCGTTGAGAAAGATAGTTGCACGTCGGCAATGCGCATCAAAATACTGTCAACCTTGCCACCCATATAACCAGACACCAATCCAATCGTGATACCTATCGTGCCTTGAAATAAAACCGCGAAAATTCCAATCAACAACGACACCCGCATACCATATAAAATCGTGCTCCAAAGATCACGACCCTGATCGTCAGTACCGAATAAGAACCGAGAATCAGAATCTTCAATCCAGACCGGAGGTAATTCAGAGTCCATTAAATCAAGCTGACGCAGGTCATAGGGGTCAAATGGTGCGATGAGTGGCGACAGTATGGCAAGGGTCGCCAGTATCAAGAACACCACGCTACTAACGATGGCAACTTTGTCACGACTGAAATAATAGAATAAATCTGATTGTTTAATGCGTTGCCATCTTGACGACGCATTGCTTATTTGTTGCTGACTCATTGATTACCACCCACCAGATCGACCATGGGATTAATAACCCCATAAAGTAAATCGACCAGTGTGTTCACCACAACAAACAAGAAGCCAACAAACATGATATAAGCGGTAATTAACGGGATATCGGATCGATTGACTGCTTCAAGAAACATAAACCCCATGCCCGGCCACTGAAATACTGACTCCGTCAGGATGGTATAAGCCACCATGATGCCAATTTGCACACCACCCACTGTAATCACCGGTAACATGGTGTTTTTAAGCGCATGTTTCATATAGACTTTATACGAGCTCAAACCTTTGGCACGGGCAAATTTAACATACTCAGTGCTCAGTACTTCGAGCATTTCAGCCCGAACCAAACGGATGAATAGCGGCAACATGATTGACGACAAAGCAACCGCGGGCATGATGATGTGCAATAAACCATCACCACTAAAAAAGTTACTGTTCCAATATCCCCACATCTCCACCGTCTCGCCACGACCAAACGATGGCATCCAACCAAGTGTGACTGAGAAAATAAAGATCAATCCGATTGCGGTTAAAAATACCGGAATTGAAATACCAATGACACTAATCGCCATGGTTAATCGGCTAAACCAGTGGCGTGGGCGTATAGCTGTAAAGACACCGAGTGGAATCGATATCACAATAATAAGTATGGAGGCTGCGAACGACAGCTCTAAGGTTGCCGGCAATTTTTTAAGAATGACGGTCATTGCTGGTTCTTTAAAGAAGTACGAGTTGCCTAAATCTCCTTGTACCGCGCGGCCTATGAAACGACCAAACTGGATAATGGTTGAATCATTTAAACCGAGCTCTTCGCGAAGCAATTCGCGTTCTTCGGATGATATAGAATTGGCTGCCAGTTCTCGGGTTGGATCACCCAGGCTGTCCTGAATGGCAAAGCAAGCAATACTGATGATCGACATCACGAGCATCGCTTGAAGTAAGCGCTTTAATAAAAATTGAAGCATAGGATTCGAATCATAATAAAAGGAAGATAAGCTGACTCGTATTAACTTCGAGCCAGCTTAGGGTAACGGACTAACCGATTAATCGATGACTAGATCGCCCAAGTATGGGAAATTCATCGCATTAACGATAGGCTCGATGTTGACGCCTTTGCGAGCAGCCCATGCCAGATTTTGCCAATGTAATGGAACAATCCCTGCTTCTTGATAAATACGTTCCTCTACGGCTTGAAGCATGCTGGCGCGCTTGGCTGGATCAGTTTCTTGGTTCGCTGCCATTGTGCTTTCATCAACAAAACTACTGCTATAGTTACCTGAGTTGTAAGCACCCATACCCGTGTCACTATTCGGTGTCATAGTTAAAAACTCATTAAAGTTAGCGCTATCTTCAGTATCTGAATGCCAACCGATCATCATTACATCAGCAGCACGATCGTCAAACATTGGCCAGTATTGGGCTTTAGGCATAGTTTGAAGATCAATTTTGATGTTGATTTTTGACAACATGACGGCCACTGCTTGGGCAATTTTATCGTCATTCACATAACGATTATTAGGCGCCATCATCGTTAAAGTGAAACCATTCTCGTAGCCCGCTTCTTTCATCAGATTTCGCGCTTCTTCAAGGTCAAAACGGGGTGTTAATTTAGGATTATGACCAAGATAACCTTCAGGGCTCATTTGACCTGCAGTGGTCGCAAAACCTTTCATAATTTTCTTCACGATAGCATCGTTGTTGACGGCATGGACGATCGCCTGACGAACACGAATATCTTTCAATTCTGCACGACGTTCCTGGTTCATTTGAAACATGATGATACGTGTGCCAGCCTTAGTTATTAAGTTAGCTTTGCTGTTGCTACGAATTTGACCAAAATCGTTGGGTGAAACCGGTGCTATCATATCAACGCCGCCAGACAATAATGCAGCAACACGAGTTTGCTCATCTTTAATCGGTGTAAATATAATTTTATCGACGTTACCTGGCGAACTCTTATCCCAATAATCTGAGAAGCGTTCGAATTCAATTTTTACACCTTGCTCGCGAGAGGTCACTGTAAAAGGGCCCGTTCCCGACTGGTTAGTCGAAGCAAATGATGCACCGTTCTTTACAATCTCGCCCTTGTCTTTACCGTTACTGTCCGTGCCGGTATAAAACTTACGATCCATTGGGAAAATATAGGTCGCAGTGTGCAATACCAAAGGATAGGGTCCCGTAGTCACCAAATCGATGGTGTAATCATCAACCACGTTTAGTGCACTAAAGTTAGTGAAAATACCCTTGAAGTCTTGGCTGTTCTTGAGGCGGTCAAATGTCCAGCTAAAGTCAGCTGCCGTCATTGAATTACCGCTATGAAACTTAACACCTTTACGTAAGTTGAATCGAACGGTTGTGTCATTTAAGCGCTCATGACTAGTCGCTAGACGATTTTCGAAACCAAGATCTTTGGTCCAACGGATCAAAGGATCAAAAGTCATGTGCGCCAGTTGTAAAACACCGCCCGATAATTGCTCATGAATATCGAGTGTGACGGGATCGGCGTCATAGGCTAAGCGTAGTGTTTTTGCATCGACGACTGTAAACGCAAGCATCCCCGCGCAAAACAAGCCTCCCATTAGCTGTAGTTTATTCTTCATACTAGTTTCTCCGTTAGTGACTTATGATTATTGATTAGTGAGTTGAATAAATAGGCGGTTTTTACGAAAGCCGCCAAAAAAGTAATTTCTAGTTAGGTGCTTTAGTTATTCTGCTTGATTCGTAAATGTTATCAAATCGTGGCATTAAACTCAGTAGTTCAGCGCTATAGGCATTTTCAGGGTGTTCGAAAAACTGCTCACTTTCTGCTGTTTCCAAAATCATTCCATGACGCATGATAGAGACTCTGTCGCACATTTGCCGAATAACCGGCAAATCATGGCTGATGAATAACATGGTTAAACCAAGTTCATCTTGCAAGTCCTTCAATAAATTAAGAATCTGGGCCTGAACCGACACGTCAAGTGCTGAAGTAGGTTCGTCGCAAATTAATAACCGAGGCCGACTGGCTAAAGCGCGTGCAATAGAAATACGCTGGCGTTGGCCACCGGAAAATTCATGCGGATATTTTTTACCTGACTGACGACCCAAACCGACATGATCAAGTAGGTCGCCAACAATCTGGCTGACGTCTCCTTGCGGCGCGATTTTGTGAAATAAGATCGGCTCGGCAATGATATTTTCAATTTTCATGCGCCCGTTGAGTGACGAATAAGGATTTTGGAAAACCATCTGTATTTGTTTACGTGCATTTCTGATAGCGACCTTGTCTGGATTGCCAACCAGCTCGAGGCCGTCGAATTGAATTGATCCACTATCCGGTTTTTGTAGCCCTGCCACCATGCGTGCAATGGTTGATTTACCCGAACCACTTTCACCAACAAGGCCATAAGTTTCACCTTGCTTAACGGTTAAATTGACATTCGATGTTGCCTGCAAATAACGACGATTGCGTTCAAACATCGCATCACGCGTGATGAATCTTAGATTCAAGTCTTTAATGACAAGCAAGTCATCACTATGAGTATGACGAACACCCTGTCCTAACCAATGAGTTGTAACATCGATGCTATCAAGACCTTTCTCCGTGGTTTCAATATACTCAACGAGTGGGAATCGGTCGGTTTTGATATTTGACCGAGGTACAGCACTGATCAGGCTTTTAGTATAGTCGTGGTTGGGTGAACCTAAAATTTGTGCAGTGTCACCAATCTCCACCAGATTACCCCGATACATAACAGCGACTCGATCGGCAACGTTAGCAATAACGCCCATGTCATGCGTCACCAGTAGGCACCCAACATTGTGTTCTCGACAAAGACCTTTGATCAGCGTTAGGATTTGATCCTGTACTGAGACGTCGAGCGCCGTTGTTGGCTCATCAGCGATAATTAGTTCAGGCTTACCTGCAAGAGCAATCGCAATGACGACGCGCTGACGCATGCCACCAGAAAACTGATGGGGAAATTGTTTAATTCGAATCTCTGGATCAGGAATACCAACTTGAGCGAGTAGCTCGATTGCATATTGGCTGGCTTGCTGTTGATTCATATCGAGACAATTGATGATAGTTTCAACCATCTGATTTTCAATCGTAAACAGAGGATTTAACGAGGTCATCGGGTCTTGGAAGATAAAGCCAATGCGTGACCCCCTTACCTTGAGAATTTGTTTGGCGTTAAAATTGGAGATTAAATCGTCATTCAGATAAATGTCGCCCGACGTGACGCGTCCAGGCGCGCTAAGTAATTGAACAATACCATTACCTATAGTTGATTTTCCTGCGCCAGACTCGCCGACCAGACCTAAAATTTCACCGGCATGTAATTCAAAACTAACGTTATTAGCGGCACGCTCTGTCTTCCCACGCCCGGGGAATTCGATACATAAACTCTTGATCGTTAATAAAGGCATATTGGCTAATTAAGCTAGTTGGCTTTCGGTACGGATTGCGGATTAATCCAAACGACTACAACTGTTCGTCCACTGTTAGTTGTATAGGAAATCATTATACTTAAAATAATATCATCTTGGAGCATAAATCGGTACACAAAGCTTTCATTGAAACTAATAAACTTTAACGGCTCCTAGCCGCGAGTCAATATCTGGCCTTTTCCCCTCAGCCAAGTGTTTGCAACTCATACAGAGGGTTTATTTTCGATGTATGGACACCCACCAAACTCGTCTCCCTTAGCAGCAAAATTTTACGTGTTGTCGATTGTTACTTGGCTGCCTTTACCCTATATGAATATAAAAGTGTGAGTCGTCGTGCTGAACTGCCTCACCTTCAAGTACCAACAGTGATTGGACCATACTCGACCTTTTTCAATAACGGTCGAAGACAGCTATTGGTATTGAAGCAGCAATTTAATTACCGAGTGGAATTAGAGTGTCAAAGGATGCATTCCGTGACACTGCTCACGTGACTAATGACCCAGCACTTAACTTTTGTATCAGCAAAAAAGGTTAATACTAGTTCAAGATAATAATTGATGACTAAGAGCTTATTCATCGCAAATGCCTAGGCTAAATTCAGCCCCCATACTGTGGACAATAAGTTGGGTATACCCGTCACGCTCAACTGCTTGCGCTATATTGGCTAAATCAAAAAAAGCACTTCGGCTAATAAGCGCTTCTAATCCATTTCGAAAATGAATGTAAGGTCTTGGTAACTGGGTAACCGGGTCTGTATCAACCCGAATAGGATGCTGTGCATCAGCAACAATGCTGTCCCCAAGTGTTGTTGTAAAGGTTAACGCTTGATGGTCACTGCCCGCTATTTTTTCCATGGCTGTTGCTACAAACGGTGCGTCATCGACTTGTATTGCAAGCTTTTCTCCAGGTGTAACCAGATAATGAATATCACCCTCACGACGCAATACACTGGCGAAAAGTTTAACTAAAGCAATGCGTTGAAATGGACGACCTTCATGAAACCATTGGCCATCGGCTTTGATCTGAATATCGATTTCACCAACATGCGCCGGTTGCCATTTCTTTTTGGCATGACCCAAAGATTCGGCCTGTTGAATGCTAGCGAGCAATTGATCTAATTTAGGCATATTTATATTTCAACTAGTATTTAGATTGAACAAAAAGGCGAATAAACATTGATAATGTTTGTGACGACTAAAGCTGTCAAGTCCTCCACCTAAATTTTGACTTTATTCGTCAAAATTTACTAAAGAATGTAACCTTTAACCAGTTTAAAAGTGCACAAATGATGACTTTAAGTAGCCCTCTAAGGTAAACAGCCATCCACGGCTAGCCGTTTGAGACCACAAAAAAGGACCATGTTGATTAATTTTAAACCGCTATAAATAATTCATTTAAGTCTTGTGTTATTGCCTAAGCAGTCATCAACCATCAGTAGTTGAAATTCTAAGACAATATTTGTCGGTTCTAAGGCGAGATGTGTCGATTTGAACCCTCACCTCAATATGCAAGTTCTATAATATGCTTCCGGATGGCAAATTGATGTGATATGAAATGGTGTTTTAGTAACCATCAATAAAGTTATTTGGTCTTTGCAATGCATACATTAACGAGTGATAATAATCGATATGTAATGATTTTCTTTATGTTGATTTCACTTCAACGGCCAATTACTTCTCAGGTTCTGATGATTTAAACTCAGGATAAATGGTCTTTTCAGATATCAGCAAAGAAAGCTAAAAGAAAATTCAAAATAGTTTTAAAGCTAAACTAAAAACCTAGTGGAAGAGAATGTTTATGTCCATAGCAGAAAAAAATCCTCAAACAGTTGACCGTAAAACAAAACGTAATCGAGGTAAAGTCAAAGGTCGAGTAGTCGATATTAATGCACTCTTAGAAGTTCAGTCACTATTGGGTAACACTTCTCGAGCTAAAGACCTATTAATCGAGCACTTGCACAAGATTCAGGATAAATTTGGCCATTTGTCAGCCCCCCATCTAGTTGCTCTGGCCAATGAAATGAAGCTGGCAACCACTGAAGTCTACGAAGTGGCTAGCTTTTATCATCACTTCGATATTGTTAAAGAAAATGAAATCGCACCCGGACGATTAACGGTTCGAGTGTGTGATTCGGTAAGCTGCGAAATGGTGGGTTCTGAAGCTCTGATCGCCAAGCTCGAGTCTACGCTCGATTCTGATATTCGAGTTCAGCGAGTGCCTTGTATTGGCCGTTGCGATAAAGCACCAGTCGCGGTTGTTGGTCGCAATACCATCGATTACGCTAACGCTGATAACGTTAAGACGGCGGTTGATGCCAATGCCATTACCCAACCGATGCCGACCGATACGATCGACTTTTCTGCCTATAAGGCTGATGGTGGTTATCAGTTATATGAAGATCTAATTTCTGGCAAAACCAGTGGCGATGCGATTATTGAAACACTGAACGGTACCGCACTGCGCGGCTTAGGTGGCGCCGGCTTCCCGGTGGGTCGTAAGTGGGGTATTTTGCGTGACCAGACCGCTCCGCGTTTGATGGCGATCAACATCGATGAAGGCGAACCAGGTACGTTTAAGGATCGTTTTTACATGCTGGGCGATCCGCATCGTTTCCTTGAAGGTTTGTTAATTGCGGCCAATGTCATCGGCATTGATCATTGTTATGTTTATATTCGTGACGAGTACCCAACGGTCATCGAAGTATTACATCAAGCCATCGAAAGCCTGAAAAATGAGTCAGGATACGCTTTACCTGAAATAGAAATACGTCGCGGTGCTGGCGCCTATATCTGTGGTGAAGAGTCAGCCATGATCGAATCTATTGAAGGCAAACGCGGCATGCCGCGCTTGCGCCCACCCTACGTTGCAGAAGTGGGTTTGTTTGGTCGTCCAACACTAGAACATAACTGCGAAACACTTTATTGGGTACGTGATGTCATTCAAAAAGGCTCTGAGTGGTTTGATTCTCAGGGCCGTAACGGTCGGAAAGGGTTGCGTAGTTTCTCGGTCTCAGGTCGTGTCAATAAGCCAGGGGTTCATTTAGCGCCCGCTGGTATCACGATACGCGAGTTAATTGAAGAATACTGCGGGGGTATGCCCGACGGTCATCACTTTTATGGCTATTTTCCTGGTGGAGCTTCAGGCGGTATTTTACCGGCGTCACTCGGTGATATTCCACTCGACTTTGATACCTTACAGCCTTACGGTTGTTTTATCGGGTCGGCTGCTGTCATTGTGTTATCGGATCAGGATAGTGCCAAACAAGCGGCTTTCACCTCAATGAAATTTTTTGCCCATGAATCTTGTGGTCAGTGTACGCCGTGTCGCGTTGGCACCGAGAAAGCGGTCAGTATTATGGAAACTGGCGAATGGGATATTGATCAACTCAATGACTTATCGACCGTGATGGTAGATGCCTCTATTTGTGGTTTAGGCCAAGCGGCACCCAACCCGATGTTGTCTGTCATTAAGTATTTTCCGCATGAACTGGGTCTAGAGGAGAGCAAATAATGGCTGCCAACCCTGAAACGATTTTCGAAACAGTCGCATTCACCTTAAACGGTAAAAACGTCGAGGCACTGGCGGGTGAGTCTATCATCCAAGCGGCTGATCGCACTGGCACTGAGATTCCTCGCCTTTGTTACACTGAAGGCATGCGGGCTGATGGCAATTGTCGTGCCTGTGTGGTTGAAATTGATGGCGAACGCGCGCTTGCGCCGAGCTGCTGTCGTAACCCAACACCCGGTATGGTGGTCAATTCTGATAATGAACGCGCTCAAAAGTCACAAAAAATGGTGCTAGAGCTATTAATGTCTGATCAACCAGAACAGTCTTATACGCTCGATAACGAACTCACCCATTGGGCCAAAAAACTGGAGATTGGCAAGCCTCGCTTCAAGGCTCGCCATCAACCTAAGGCGGATCTATCCCATTCGGCTATCGCGGTTAATCTTGACGCCTGCATTCAATGCACGCGCTGTGTTCGCGCTTGTCGTGAAACTCAAGTGAATGATGTGATTGGTTTTGCTAAGCGCGGTCATCATGCTGAGATCGTGTTTGATATTGGCGATGCCATGGGCGACAGCTCTTGTGTGGCCTGCGGCGAATGTGTTGCTGCCTGCCCAACGGGTGCATTAAGCAATGCCACCGGTGCCCATCAAATTGAAGCAGATCGTAAAGTTGATTCTGTCTGCCCTTATTGTGGTGTGGGTTGCTTACTCACTTATCACGTAAAGAATGACAAGATTGTTCGGGTCGAAGGTCGAGACGGCCCCGCTAACTTTAGTCGCCTTTGCGTGAAAGGCCGCTATGGCTTTGACTATGTCAATCATAAGCAGCGTTTACTCAAGCCGCTCATCCGTAAAGAAGGTATTCCAAAAGGTATTAACGAGCACTTCGATCCCAGCGATCCGTCTAAGATGTTCCGTGAAGCCACCTGGGAAGAAGCTATGGCGCTAACAATCGGGGGGTTAAAGAAGGTTAAAGACAAGCTCGGTGGTTCTGGCTTAGCGGGCTTTGGTTCAGCTAAAGGCAGTAACGAAGAAGCTTACTTATTCCAGAAGCTCATTCGAGTTGGTTTTGGCACCAATAATGTCGACCACTGCACGCGTTTATGTCACGCCTCTAGTGTTATGGCATTGCTCGAAGGCGTTGGATCAGGTGCTGTATCCAACCAAGTTGAAGATGTAAAAGAAGCAGAAGTCATTTTCGTGATTGGTTCAAACCCAACCACGAACCATCCGGTTGCAGCAACCTTCATGAAAAATGCGATCAAGCAGGGTAAGAAACTCATTCTGCTCGATCCACGTCGTACTGAAATTGCACGTCATGCGGAGCACTTCTTACAGTTCAAGGCCTCTACTGACGTATCGTTATTGAACTCTATTCTTCATGCCATTATTGACGAAGGCTTGACGGATGAAAAGTTTATCTCTGAGCGCACCACTGACTATGAAGAATTAAAGGACAACGTTGCTAATTTTAGTCCTGAGAAAATGCAGGATGTAACGGGTGTTGAAGCAGAGGAAGTCCGCCAGGTTGCTCGTTTATTTGCCACATCAAAAGGCTCTATGATCTTTTGGGGCATGGGTATCTCTCAACATATCCATGGCACTGATAACTCGCGTTGCTTGATTGCATTATCAATGATTACCGGCCAGATCGGTCGACCGGGCACAGGTTTACACCCATTACGCGGTCAAAACAATGTTCAAGGGGCATCGGATGCTGGATTAATTCCAATGATGTTTCCAGACTACAAGCGGGTTGATAATCCAGAAGCCAATGCTCGATTCGAAGCCTACTGGGGTGCTGAGCTAGACAAAAATCCGGGATTAACTGTGGTCGAAATCATGCACGCGATCCTGGAAGACAAAATCAAGGGTATGTATATCATGGGCGAAAACCCAGCGATGTCTGATCCTAACTTGAACCATGCACGAGAGGCCTTAGGGGCGCTTGATCATTTAATAGTTCAAGATATGTTCCTCACCGAAACCTGTGCCTTTGCTGATGTCATTTTACCCGCTTCGGGTTGGGCTGAAAAAGACGGCACTGTGTCGAACACTGACCGCCGAGTGCAGCTAGGTCGGGCCGCGGTTCCAACGCCGGGTGAAGCCCGTCAAGATCTTTGGATTATCCGAGATATTGGTCAAGGCCTCGGTCTCGATTGGCACTATCAGCATGTCTCCGAAGTCTATGAAGAAATGCGCGGTGCAATGCCCAGCATCAATGGCATTACTTGGGATCGTCTGGTCGATAAAGGATCGGTAACTTATCCGTGTAAAGACGCCGATGATGCGGGTCAGAGCGTTGTTTTTGTCGATGCTTTCCCGACAGAAAGTGGTAAGGCCAAACTGGTGGCTGCCAAAGCCGTTTTACCTGACGAGCAACCCGATACGGAATATCCAATGGTACTCATGACGGGGCGTCAGCTAGAGCATTGGCACACTGGGTCGATGACTCGACGAACTCAAGTACTGGATGCCATAGAACCGGTTCCCGTGGTTTACGTGAGCCCACAAGATATGGAGGTTGCAGGATTAGAGGCCGGTGGAAATGTAACGGTTAAATCACGTCGGGGCGAACTGACTGCGTTTGTCCGAGTAGATGCAGCACTGAAGCAAGGTGAAATCTTTATACCTTTCTGCTATCACGAGGCTGCTGCCAATTTGCTGACTAATGAGGCACTTGATCCAGTCGGGAAGATACCTGAGTTTAAGTACTGTGCGGTGAAACTACAGGCCGCTTAGTGTTAATAAGGTAAACTGTGAAAAAAAAGGGAGATTTTTTATCTCCCTTTCTCGTTTTTATGTCTCAAGCTCAGGGCTTCTATTGTTTACTGCACCCTATAATTAACGGATAAAAGATTTACTTCAGAAGCGTTAATTGAATAGTCTTCTTAAGTATCATCAATGTTTTCTCTAGAAATCAAATCGCTCACAATACGAGCAGAACTGACCACAAAAAATAAGCCATAATGATCATGCCCACTGTTGTAGAAAATCTGTTCTTTTAGCTCAATTTCAACTCAAGGTTACTGGCAACGCATATGATGATATCGAACGGATTCATACAACACGCTCTTAACTTAAGTCCACCGAATTATTGTTGGCTGATGACAATATAGGCTGAATTCGCCACGAGCCGGCTAGAGTTGTTAATGCTGCCTCAATATATTGAACCGCCCTGCATGACCTATAATGCCATGGGTGACATTAACTTAAAAATACCTAAGGTTGGCAGATTGACTCAAGCTTTATTGATGCGAGATTTATTTGTTAGTCGTGGTAACCCAATGACCGTTGAAGATACCTGGAGTGGTGATATCACTACTGTAACTATTGCTCATCTGGCTCAATCAACTCCAGAAGAATTTTGCTTCTCAGTCACGCTATGGCACAGTTACTATTGCTGAGGGAGCACCACAGCGCGTCAATGGCAGAATCACTGAAGCTGAAAAACCCGTTCTTGGCATTACTCCTGGTTTTGATGTATTGGGCTACTCAGTTTTAACAGGCTTACAAAAAAATCAAAATGACCGACGAGTATTGGGATTGACCTACTTATAAAACCTAACAGCCATTTATGAAGACTCTAAAAAACAGCCTTGATGCTTTGACTCCTGAGCAGCCAAATTACGTTGAAACATTCTGGATGTGGGCCAAAATAGGATTTCTATCTTTTGGTGGTCCCGCCGCCCAAATTGCACTCATGCATCGAATGGTGGTGATTCAAAAAGGCTGGTTAAATGAAAAGCAATATCTCAATGCGCTTGGTTTTTGCATGCTCTTACCAGGACCAGAGGCGATGCAGTTAGCGATTTATGCGGGTTGGAAAACACAGGGGACTCTTGGTGGCCTGCTAGCTGGCTTGTTGTTTGTCTTACCGGGCGCAATTATTGTTCTCGGGTTGGCCATCATTTATGCCATGTTGGGTGATTTAGCCCTGACTGTTGCATTATTCTTAGGTATTAAAGCAGCCGTTTTAATTGTCGTAGTTGAAGCTTTATTCCGAGTTGCAAAAAGAGCCCTTTATTTAACAGAACACTGGTTCATTGCTGCTTTTGCTTTTATTTGTTTGTTTTTATTAGAGGTACCTTATCCTTTGGTAATTGCTTTATCGGCTGGATACGGTTTTTTACGAGGCGAGAAGTCAAACAGTGTAACGCGGCTAGACACTGATGTATCGGTTGACAAGACAGAACAAAAAAACCAACAAATCAAAGGATTATTACCCAGCACTGTATTCACAGTTTCGTGCTGGTTACTCATCTGGTGGTTACCAATTGTTGCCATTGATTACTTTTTTGAGTTACCTATATTGATCCAAATAGGGGCGTTTTTCTCCAAGCTCGCTGTGGTCACTTTCGGTGGGGCCTATGCTGTACTTGCCTATCTCGCACAAGATGTTGTCAACCAATGGGGTTGGCTTACCGCTGGGGAAATGATGGATGGATTGGGGCTTGCTGAGACAACACCCGGGCCCTTAATACTAGTCACTGAATTCGTTGGTTTTATTGCAGGCTACCGTGATGGTGGCTTAATGTTAGGACTATCTGCAGCGTTAATCACTCTATGGGTTACCTTCGTTCCGTGTTTTATGTGGATTTTTGCTGGTGCGCCCTATTTAGAATGGATAGACCGTCAGCCTCGTTTAAAAAGCGGTCTTGCAGCGATAACTGCAGCTGTTGTTGGCGTTATTTTGAACTTGTCACTTTGGTTTTCGTTACAAGTGCTGTTCGAAAATGTTGACACTCAAACCTATGGCCCGTTTAAAATTTTAGTCCCAATCTTCAACTCCATTGACTGGCGAATAGTTTTTCTGTCGGGAATATGTGCTGTACTTATCTTTCGGTTCCACTGGAGTATTCTACCAGTACTTGCAACCAGTGCCACAATCGGTGTTATTTTAACGGTTGGTATTTAACTGGAGTTAAGATTAGTAGGTTTTTAAGTAAACGCGGTGATAAATGAAATGTGCGATTCTCTGAACATCGTTGATATCTAGAATTTCAATATCAGACGTTTCAGGCAACGGCCCATCGCAGGCAATGGCGATGATACTGGGGTCGTCCGGATGAAGAAAAGGTTTTTTTAACTCTGATCGATGCAGTTCGATTTTAGTAAAGGGAATGTGCTTATAACCTTCGACTAACACCAAATCAAATTCATTGGGATTAAGCGTATTTATTATTTCCTGAAGTGAAGGCTCCTGCTCAGGTGTCGGAAACTCAGTTATCTGTGCCATCCTAGTTGTTGTACATATGATCGTGCGATCAGCACCAGATTTTCGAATCTCATAGCTGTCCTTCCCGGGTTGATCGAGCTCAAAATGGTGGTGCGCATGCTTGATAACAGCAAGTCTTAGCTGACGTTTTTTTAACAATGGAATGATTTTTTTGAGCAAAGTTGTTTTTCCAGTACCACTATAAGCACTGAAACCGATGACGGGAATATGGGCAGAAATCATTAAGTTAACTACTTCACTAACAGGTTTTTCTGATCTTCAGGGGTATTGATGTTTTTAAACATGTCACTCTGGTCAGAAAAATCAACTCGATTGAATTCATGCTGAGCATACCAACGGTCAATTTTTCGGTCACCACTGTCGAGAAATGTATTCAGACTTTCGAATAAATCCACATTAATTAACGCATGGACTGGTTGTAAACGCTCTCCATCATAGGCTACGCTAATTGGTGTACATTGGTTTTCAGGTAAATTATGGCACTTAACGAATCGTTCAATATATTGATCACTTAACAGCGGGCTGTCGCAAGGTAAAGTAAGAATATACTGACTTTCAACGGCAGCTATGGCACTGGCAAAACCAGCAAGGGGCCCTTGATAATCACTAAGTTGATCGCTGATAACAGGAAATCCATAAGTCTCATAGACTGATTGATTTCGATTAGCGTTAATAATGATATTAACATTCTGTTTTTGTAACTTGGCAATCAAAATTTCGACTAGTAAGCGTCCTTCAAATTCAATCAAACCCTTGTCGAGTCCACCCATGCGTCGTCCCATGCCACCAGCGAGAATGACGGCAGTGATGTCAGTGTTATGAATTATCATTGGTTTCTATATGCGTGGTGAAAGCGTTCTGAATTGTATCAAGCCAGGGCAACATATACTATTTAAGGCGTGTCTTGTTAGAGAAATTAATGGCCACAAAAAACTTTTAAACTAAAAATTAGTTAAGTTCTACCAATGCTGCTTCATGAAGCTTGGGCGTAGCTGAGGCTATTACTTGCGAACCCGACAGTAAATTTAATGCATTCCCTTGCCAATCGCTAATAACGCCTCCTGCTTGCTCCACAATAGGCACTAAAGGCAAGTAATCAAAAGGAAACAAACCAGATTCCACCACTAGATCAACCCAACCCCCAGCAAGCATTGCATAGGTATAGCAATCACCACCATAACGGCGATAACGGGTGTGCTTACAGAGTTTCTCAAACTGTTCAAGCTCAACTGAATTAAAGAAATCTGGCGATGAGGTTAAAATATTAGCCTGATCTAATCTCACACATTGACTCACTTGGCATGGTCGTCCGTTAAACAACGTCGGTCCCGTGCGATCAGCCGTCCATATTTCATTAAGTGCTGGCATAGCCAACCCACCTGCCTTAACTGTATTGTCTTCAACAAAACCTACTAAACAACCGAACAATGGATTGCCGAGTAAAAAACTTTTTGTTCCATCGATTGGATCGATCACCCAAGTGCCAGCCTCACCGGGAGTGTGTCCTTGTTCTTCACCATAAATTGCATGTTGTGGAAAACGTTCGGCCAATATATCGCGCAACGCTTTTTCGGCAGCTTTATCGGCAATAGTGACGGGAGAATCATCTTTTTTTATATCAAAGGGAACTTGGTTTCGAAAATGTTGCAAACAAATTTTTGACGCAGTATCAAGCATGCATTGGACTGTTTCTGAAATATCAGAGATAGAATGAGTCAATGGGTAATCCTACATGACGGGTTCAAATATAAAGTAAGCCTTGTAAAAGAGCTTTAACTATGCAGCAAGTTCCTTCCAACGATGACAGGCAACATCATGGTCGTCACCTAGTTTATCTAATTTAGGCTCTTCTTTGCGGCAGAGATCGATAGCATAACGACAGCGGGTTTGAAACTTACAACCCGGTGGGGGATTGGTCGGTGAAGGAATTTCTCCTTCTAATTTTAAAGGGTTACCTTGATCGTCTGGGTCTAGTGATGGGATAGCCGACAGCAATGCCTTGGTGTAAGGATGTCGAGGATTCGCAAAAAGTTCACGAGTCGGCGCTGTTTCAACTAATCGCCCTAAATACATTACAGCAACATGATCACAGGTGTGGGCAACAACACTTAAATCGTGACTAATAAACAAAAAGGTTAGACCCATATCTTGTTGAATAGATTTAAGTAGGTTAAGTACGTCAGCCTGAATCGATACATCCAGTGCAGCAACGCTTTCGTCAGCAACAATAAAATTTGGTTTTGAAACGAGTGCCCTCGCAATTGAAATTCTTTGCCGTTGGCCGCCCGAAAATGCATGAGGAAAACGACGTAAATGCTCTAGGTTTATACGACATTTAGCGGCAATTTCTCGCACGCGTTCATCTGTTTCTTCGCGTGATTTAGTCAAACCCATTACTTCTAAGGGCTCTGCGATGATGTCGCGTACAGTCATACGCGGACTTAATGCCGCGTAAGGGTCTTGAAATATGAGTTGGGCACGTTTGCGATAGTCAGTAAGTTCATGCTTTTTAATTGTCGGCAGGTCATATTTGACCTCGCCATCATTATAAATAGCAGACCCCCTAGTAATTGGAGCGGCTCGTAATAAAGCTCGACCAAAAGTTGTTTTACCTGATCCTGATTCTCCCACTAGACCATAGAAACTACCTTTTCCAATCTCAACACTAACGCCTTCAACTGCTCGGACTACCGGCTTTTCACCGAATAATGGACCGGTTAGAGGGAAATGGACGGATAAATCATGGGTCGAGATGATTGGTTCATTCATGCTTCGGCCTCTTGTGTTTGTGCGAGTAGGCAAGCAACTTGCTGACCATCTTTGTTGGTGGTGAACTTTGGAATAATTGTTTCACATTCATTGCCAAGTGTTACAGGGCAACGAGTATTGAAGACACAACCAGACGGCCTATCCAGTGGCGAAGGAATATCACCTTCCACTGGCTTCAATGGTCTATCGAGATCGTCAAGTCTAGGTAAAGCATCAAGCAATCCCTGAGTATAAGGGTGTTGAGGGTTGCGCAATACTTGTCGCACAGAACCCTTCTCAATAAGTTTACCCAGATACATGACGGCCACTTGGTCAGCCGTTTGTGCAATAACACCCAAATCATGGGTGATAAACAAAATTGCCATGTGGAATTCTTTTACCAAATCTTTCATCAAGTCGATAACTTGTGCCTGGATAGTAACATCAAGTGCGGTAGTCGGTTCGTCTGCAATGAGCAACTTGGGCTTCGTCGATAAGGCCATAGCGACCATCGCACGTTGACGCATACCGCCAGAGAATTCAAATGCATATTGACCAAAGCGTTGTGCAGGGTCAGGAATGCCAACGCGCGTTAGCATTTCGATAGAAATTTCCTTCGCTCTAGCGTGGTTCATCGTGGAATGGATCATGAGCTGTTCTACCATCTGCTCACCAATTGAGATCGCAGGGGCAAAGCTAGCCATAGGCTCCTGAAAAATCATTGAAATGGCTCCACCACGAATAATCATTTGTTCACTTGCCTTTTTAAGTGAAAAAACATCAACTGATTGATCATCAACATTTAGGGTAATGCTGCTCTTCGGATCATAGACCGCGTTATCTGGATTGAGTAACATCAAAGATTTGGCCGTAACTGACTTACCTGATCCACTCTCACCCACTAGGCCCATGACTTCGCCTGGAGCGATATCAAAGGATACATTATCGACTGCCTTGACTAAGCCTTCATCTGTTTTAAAGCTTAAAGTAAGGTCTTTAACTGAAATTAAAGGGGTACTCATTTTTTTGTATCCGCATAGGGGTCGGCGGCATCACGTAAGCCGTCACCAACAAACACAAACGCAAGCACAAGAATGATGAAGAATATAACTGGAATGAAATACCATTGATAATTCAGTAAAACGTCAGCACTGGTGACATTTTGTAACATAACACCCAG
Organism: uncultured Gammaproteobacteria bacterium; assembly: GCA_913061315.1. Classification (GTDB taxonomy): domain Bacteria; phylum Pseudomonadota; class Gammaproteobacteria. The sequence goes on from CAJXUC010000024.1 coordinate 37,949, forward strand.
TGAGTTGACCGGATCTTTCAAACCTAAACCAATAAAGCTAAGAGCCGTTTCAGAAAGTACCATATAGGGGAATGAAATAATCAGATCGACAATAATATAGCTCGTAAAACTAGGCAACAGGTGACGTCGAATAACGTGTCCTGCAGAAGCACCACACAGTTGTGCTGCAAGCACATACTCTTGATTTCTTTCAGTTAATAGATGCGTTCGGACCCGTCGTGCCAACGTTGGCCAACCGACGAATCCAAGAATAATCGAAATGAATAAAAATCGTGTCTCCGAGCTCCACGTATCGGGAATAAAAGCAGCCAACGCCATAAACAGTGGTATGGTTGGAATAGTTCGAACAGCATCTGTCATCATCTGAAGTACTGAATCAATCCAGCCGCCGTAATAACCTGAAATACCTCCTATTATCAAGGCTAGAACAAAAGCAATAAAGACCCCGATCGTGCCCACTGCAAGCGAGGTATTTATGGCTTGGAGCGTTCTAGAATAAATATCCTTACCCGTTGAGTCTGTGCCAAAAATATGGATTTTTCCCGAATCAACACCAAATAAATGTGTCTTAAAATTCATTCCTAAAAATTTATACTGATCACCTTCCGGCAAAAAAACTAAATAACGGCGGGCGTCTTTATCTATCTCCGTCACCCAGCGGAAGTTAGTTTTTATTGACCGAGTTCGGTTATAAGTGTAAACGAATGGCGTTAATGAACAGCCGTTACTATCACAGAACGATGGAACATTGGGAGCGCCATTTACATAGTCCTTATTACGGCCCGCAATAGTTGGATCATAAGGCGTCAGGAAGGGTGCAAAAAAACCAGCCAGGACTAAAACAATGAGAATGCCAGCACCTACCATGGCAGCCTTTTGCTTTTTAAATCGAGTCCAGATCAATTGTCCCTGAGAAGCAGTGAAGTAAGCTTCTTTGAGTTTTTGGTTAACATTCACATCAACGTTAGCAGTCGTATCTGTCATCTCAAATTACCCCAGAATGCTACGGCGAACGCGCGGATCGGTAAGAGCAAGGATGATATCAGTTATAAAATTGATAGCCACAATACTCGCTGTCAGCATAAAAATTATTGCCCCCGCCAACTGTTGATCATTCGATCGAGCCAGAGCTTCGATCAACAAAGACCCCGCTTCTGTCAGGGTTAAGATCAAAGCAACGATCGGCAGTTCGTTGAATATTCGGTTCAAATCAAATCCAAGCGAATTAATAATCGGTCCAAGGGAATGTCTTGCTGGGTAACGCCACAGCAATCTCCGACCAGAAACCCCTCTCGCAGAAGCTGCTGTCACATAAAGCTTGCCCACTTCGTCAGACATTAATGCTCGAACAGTTTGAATTGCAAATGCGGTTGCCGACCAGGATAAAATAAATACCGGCAACCAAGCTCGCGAGAGGAAATCGATCACACGGTCATAAGACCAGGCTGCATCACGAAATTCTTTCGAGAACAGTCCTGTTAAGGTGTCACCAAAATAAACTGTCGAAAACAGCATAATAATCAGTGCCAGTAAAAAGTTAGGTAATGCAAGACCAAGATAACTAACCAGTCTGAGGCTGTTATTTAACCATGGGCTTTTTGAAGTGGCTGAAATAATGCCAACTGGAATAGCAATTAAATAAGCAACAAGTAACGAAGTAAGACAAATCGCGAGGCTGAGCCAGAATTTCTGACCGAGTAATTCACTGATATTAAGGCGCAAAATACAACTATCGCCAAATTCGCCTTGAAAAGCATTAATAATCCAACTGCCCCAACGCACCATATAAGGTCTATCTAGACCTAAACGAACACGCTCGGCTTCGACGTCGGCAATGGTTATTGCACCACCCTGAGAACTCTTGAAAGCAAGATAGCGTTCTGCACAGTCGCCTGGCACGAGTTCCATTAAACTAAAAACAATCAGGGAGACCAAAATTAGCGTAAATATCGCTAAAAATGCCCGTGTTATAGCGAAACGAAAGAATTGCATTGAGTTAAAGTCCTTATTTATTGCTTTTCTGGGTTTGGCTTAACAAAACTACCCTTTATTATTTAACCTAAAAATTATCCACGACTCTCAACAAAGAGTAGCCGTGGACAAATCTTTATCTAAAAAGAACGTTTACTTCCCAAAATACCACTGAGGACCGCGGTAAGGATAAGACCTGTAGTAGGCATAAGAAGCCGTCTTATATTCAGGAAAATTCTTCAAAGTGTTGCTGTGATAAACCGGTGAAACCGATTTAACAGTACCAATGAAAAGCAAATTTTCAGTCATAGTTTTAACTAACTTTTTACCCAATCGATTCGACTCAGTCGAGCCCGCTGTTGCGGCCTGGAAAGCACTAATATCTTCGATCATTTCATAGGCATAAGCCGGTGGTTTAACACCTGATGCACCATCTGAATCAAGATACTCACCCCAGAGCATAGCTGATCTTTGGTTAAAGTAGTTATCGTAAGGTGGGATAAATAGCTCTGAAACACCCAAAATAACAGCCAATGGCTGGCCTTTAGAGTACATGGTAACGTCGAGCTGGTTAGCTGTCATAGACGAGCGAAACTCATCTGTTGTAACTTCTTTAACCGTATTGTTAATGCCTACAGCACCCCAATGTTGGCCAACTAGTTCGACTTGCTTAATCGAAATTGCCTGTGTCGCTACCTGAAGATTTAAAACCAATGGCTGTCCGTTAGGCATTTCGCGCATTCCATCACCGTCAACGTCTTTCATGCCAATTTCATCCAGCAATTGGTTAGCTAACTTAGGATCAAACTGTGCAAAGTGTTGCGTCCACTTCTCATCAACAAAAGAAGGCGTTGGTGAAAAACCAATGTATTGCTGTGGTGTACCCGTTCCGAAGAAAATAACTTCATTTATTTCATCTCGGTTCATCGCTACAGACATCGCTTGACGAAACTTCAGATTACCAAAAACCTTACGTTTTTCCAAATCTTCAGACGTTACGTTAAACGCAAATGTAGGCATCGCAACTTCAGGTTTCAATTCCATAGTGAAATTGCTTTTTTCCTGATTCTCAAGCAATAAAGGGGCATGATCAAGATTCAATGCCTGTTGCTTGAAAGAAACTTCGCCATTCATCATTTTCAACAAACGCACTTCACTTTCACTAACGAATAGTTCGTCTTGCTCACTGATGTAAGGTAACTGATTACCTGCAGTGTCAACCATGTAGAAATATGGGTTAGCAACAAAGTGACGTCCTTCGGTACTTTCTGAAATAACAATATGACTTTCCAATGTTGGCGCTGCATGTGCTGGCAAAACATCTAATTTGTCAGAATTAGTCAACATGGGAGTTGCTGTATCCATCCAATCGGAGCTGCCGTAATAGGCGGCTATCGCTGCGTAACCATTTTCAAAGCCTAACTTTTTTGCATTAGCATCAGCGTTAGAATTAACCGCAGGATGCCACTGGCCAAGAAAATGTTTAGGCTGGAAGCCTTGTGCATAATGATTGGCGAAATGTGACAGCAGGCCTGGTTTTGGAGATGGCAAGTTGAAACGAACCGTTTGCGCATCAATAACGTCTACCGTCATTGGTTCACCACCCACAAGAACATAATCCTTTGGCTTTTCACGGACATTAGTGTCAATGGCTAAATTCTCATACCAAAACTCAACATCTGCAGCACCAAATGGCGCGCCGTCAGACCATTTTTGACCCTTTCGTAGGAAGAATGTTAACTGCGTAAAGTCATCATTCCATTCCCAGCCTTGGGCTACATTTGGAACAATGGTTTCAAGGTCGTCTGAATAACGAACCAGATTAACGTGACGAATGGCCATGAAATCTGATGTGCCTGATTCAGTTGCGTTTGAAAGTGCATCAAATGTACCGCCATAACTACCAATCGCATCATAGGGTGCAACTATTAGTGGTTCTGATGGAAGACGATCTGAAAGAGACGGTAATTTAGGGTTGCCGTGAATGCGACCATTTAAATCATCTGAGTCTGGGTTGCCATTAAATGTTAATTTGCAGCTTGCCAGTTTTTCAAATTCGTCGAGTTCAAATTGTTGGGGATATTCGCCTTTCATGCCCATATCTTTTGCTACAGTAACTGCAGGGCAGTCAGCGGCATTAACTGTGGCGAAAGGCACACCTGTCAGCAATAGTGCAGCCGCACTGGCACTAGCAAGCGATGTAAGTTTAGTAATTTTCATTTTCTCTCCTGATTTGCTGTTGTTTTACGATATTTACTTTTTTAAACTTTTAAGACTTTTTTTGACATTGAGCCAGTTTTCAATCATTTTAGCCAGCTTTTATGTCGTTAGGATGACAAGCCATAGTTTATTATAGTTATTGCACCATACCCATGCGTAATTCTAAGGGGTTACTTTATGGGTGAGGTTTTATTAAATATACCTCTTTCGATTGTTATGTCCATGCCATTAATGAAAATTGAGTATAGTTTTAAATAATAGGATCCGTGATCAAAACCTATGCATTATTAAAACGGCGGAATATAGCCCTTTCATTGGAAATAACATTTTAAAGGCACCTACTTTAAAAAGTAGGTGCCTTAGCTTTCTTGCCCAAAGGCAAATGTTTAAACGTAGTCTTTATACTTATCTAAAAAACGAATGGGCTTTGCCAGCGCATCTTTGCGGAAAGGATCACCTAGTTCACGGCTACACATAATTTCAAGTACACACATCTTGCCTTCGTTCATTTGCATATCGAGCGCTTTTTTGAATGCAGGACCAACATCTTCTAACTTGTCGATAGTAATACCTTCAGCACCCATTGATTTAGCTATTTCTGCCCAACTCTCTGACTCAAGTTCGTCAGCGATAAAACGACGATTATAAAAATCCACCTGATTCTTTTTTTCAGCACCCCATTGACGATTATGGAATACAACCGATGTCACAGGAATGTTGTGGCGCACACAAGTTAAGGTTTCCATCATACTCATACCCCAAGCACCATCACCCGCGTAAGAAACCGCAGGACGTTCTGGTGAAGCAACTTTAGCGCCCATCATAGTCGGTAAAGCATAACCACAGTTGCCAAAACTCATTGGCGCAAAAAAACTACGAGGACGTTCAAAACGCAAATAGCTGTTAGCGACTGAATTAATGTTACCAATGTCAGTCGACACCATAACGTCTTTAGGCATGGCCTTTTCAAGTTCACGCAATACTTGACGAGGGTGTAACCAACTACCTTCTTCGTTCTTATGCTCTTCAATTACGTCAAGGCTATAGGCATCTTTCTCATGGATCCAATCATCTAGCTCAGCTTCCCATGATGCTTTTTCAGCAGCAATGTTGGCGAGTCTTTCTACACGAGTTGCATCGCTGGCTAAAACTTTATCTTGAATGCGTGACAATAAAGCAACTGCCGTAGCTTTTGCATCACCACAGATACCGACTGAAATTTTCTTCACCAAACCCAGCATTTTATTGTCCGCATCAACCTGAATGATCTTGGCATCTTTAGGCCAGTAGTCCATTCCGTGCTGTGGCAAAGTGCCAAAGGGTCCAAGGCGGGTCCCAAGCGCTAATACAACATCCGCTTTAGCCATCAATTTCATTGCCGCTTTAGAACCTTGGTACCCTAATGGGCCAACCCAAAGATCATGGCTTGCAGGAAAAGAGTCGTTGTGCAAGTAAGTGTTTGCAACCGCAGCACCGATGCGTTCAGCTAAGGCTTTACATTCTTCAACCGCATCCGCCATAACAACACCACCACCAGAGATAATCACTGGGTTCTTCGCTTGAGCGAGTAACTCAACTGCTTCTGCTAGACTAGCTTCACCCCCTGCACCACGGTCAAGGCGTTGTGGTTTCGGGATTTCCACATCTATTTCACCATAGAAATAATCACGAGGAATATTCAATTGAGTCGGTCCCATTTCAGACATGGCGCGATCAAAACAACGCCCGGTAAACTCGGCCATACGGTTAGGATTATTGACGTGTCCTTGATACTTAGTGAACTCTTGAAACATTGGTAATTGGTTGGCTTCCTGGAATCCGCCAAGACCCATACCCATTGTGCCAGTCTCAGGTGTAATAACGACAACGGGAGAATGCGCCCAAAAAGCCGCTGCAACCGCAGTTACACAGTTACTGATACCCGGACCATTCTGGCCAATAACAACGCCATGACGACCGGATGCACGCGAATAGCCATCGGCCATATGGGCCGCGCCTTGTTCGTGGACTACTGGAATTAATCGAATGCCAGCTGGCGCAAAGATATCCATTGCATCCATAAATGCAGAACCCATGATACCAAACATGTCAGTCACGTTGTTTGACACCATCGTCTCTACGAAGGCTTCACTTGGAGTCATTTTCATAAAATTTTCCTCAGTTTAAATTTAAATTAATGAGTGATATAAGTTTAGGACCAGACTGATATAGCCAGCCTGGCTTTGATTTTGGTTCTTCAAAGCAACCACATAAAAAAACCGCATGGCAGAATCATTTAAGGATTTAATGCGATAGATCAATTAAAAGTGAGACATTGAATCTCATAATAAGAAACAATCTAACTATATTAAGGTCACGATAATCTCGTGGTAGTTTCACGGTAGTACCAGAAAAGACCTTTTCATAATACCAATTAAACCAAAAGTATATCTACAGAAATTCAATGTCGACTTTGCATTCCCAATCGAGTCAAAATTTCAAAGCATTTCTTTAATTAGCGCTGCTAACAGCTTAATACCTGATTCGATACGATTAGATGCAATTGATGAGTAGCCCAAACGGAAAAAGTTTTGCGGCGGATTATCCTCCATAAACCAAATATCGCCCGACTCAATCAATATACTAACTTCACGTGCGCGTTTTTTAAGCTCTCTTGTGTCTACCTGTGGAGGCAATTCTACCCAGTAAGATGTCCCACCAAAAGAAGGCTTGCGAGTTGATTCAGGCAGGTATTTATTGAGCGCATCACCCATGACCTGCCAGCGCTCTCGGTAAGTTTCACTCAGGCGATGAATTAACGAGTCATGATGGCCCATCGATAAAAACAGCGCCACTAAACGCTGATTATTCGTTGCTGGATGGCGAATCATCAGCCGACGAAGCGCCCTCGCTTCAGCAATGAGCTCTTTTGATGCAATCATGTAACCAATGCGCAACCCTGGAGCCAATGTCTTTGACAAACTACCGATATAAATCACACGATTGTGTTTATCAAGGCTTTTGAGCGCTGGCGTAGGTTCGCCCACAAAGTTGATCTCACTCTCATAGTCGTCTTCGATGATCAAAAAATCATGTTTTTCAGCGTCATCAAGGAGCTGTTTACGCCGAGCTAGCGGCATGGTGCTCGTGGTCGGTGACTGATGACTCGGGGTAACGAAAACAAATTCGCAACTATTCATGTCAGGACCGGGCACCACGCCCTCGTTGTCGATAGCCAGCGGTATGACCTGTTCTGACTTGAGCGAAAAAATATTGTGCGCATCGGTATAACCCGGATTCTCCATGCCAATACGACTGTCTTTACTAATAAGTAGGTCAGCAAGAATATAAACGGCCTGCTGCGCGCCCATTGTTATCAGTATTTCGTCACGTGAAGCCCAAACGCCTCGACGAGGCAATATACGCGCCTGAATTTGTTCAATGAGTAACGGATCGTCAGTATCAATATGATCAGGCGTAACGTCTTCAATGTCGCTAACACTTAAAGCCTGCCGACAGCACTCCCGCCAATCCGATACTGGAAATAGTTTAGGATCGAGCTGACCGGATAGAAACGGATAACTATAATTTTGCCAATCAGCCGGTTTAACAATATTCTGCTGTTGAGAAGGTCGATATTTGATGTGTTTATTCCAATCGGGTTGAACATCATTCAGTTTTTCGGATGCCTGATGATGATTCACTCGGCCGCCTAAAAAGGTTTGGTCAATGTAATAGCCACTGCGCTCACGAGATATTAAATACCCCTCGTCGATGAGCTGCTGATAGGCCAATACCACAGTATTACGGGCGATACCTAAGTGCCGTGCCAATTCACGTGACGAGGGCAATGGTATCTCTAACGGTAACTTTTTATCCAAAATAGCCGTGACAATCATTTCGCGCAATTGACGCTGATAACTCATCTTGCGGTTATTCGATAGCTCAAATAAGCTACGCCACATGATTTTTTCTTGTTGGTTGTGCTGGTTTTTGACTCTCAATTCAGTAATTATCCGGTTTTAATTAAACGGGTTGGTATCATCAATAAATAGGCTCTGGCTCTATTGTAACTGCGCGAAATCATTTTAGCTTGCAATAAGACGCAAACCATTCATATTTAGTACTAATGTAGCGTTAAATTCTAGAACTGAGTAACAAAATAATCTAGATTAGTTAGCGCTCATTAAGGCTAACTAAAAAACAATGGAATACGACGGGGAATCCCATGAAACCAAATGAAATTAGTGACATAGTAAACAGCGACAAAAGCCACGTTTGGCATCATCTTAGCCAGCATAAGCCAATGCAAGAAACTGGCCCAATGATGATAGTTGAAGGTAAGGGAATGCGCGTCAAGGATATCAACGGGCGCGAATATCTGGATGCCGTCTCTGGTGGCGTATGGACAGTCAACGTTGGATATGGCCGTGAAAGTATTGCCAATGCCGTACGTGATCAATTGACCAAGATGTGTTATTTCGCAAATTCAGCAGGGAGTATTCCTGGCGCGCAGTTTGCTGAAAAACTAATTAACAAAATGCCGGGGCTGAATCGTGTTTACTATTCAAATTCAGGTTCAGAAGCCAATGAAAAGGGCTTCAAATTAGTGCGTCAATTATCCCATATGAAAAATGATGGTAAGAAGCATAAAATTATCTACCGTGACCGTGATTATCACGGCACAACCATTACCGCTTTGTCTGCAACGGGTCAAGCTCAACGTAAAGATCAATATGGTCCTTACACACCTGGATTTGTCGAAATGCCACATTGCCTAGCTTATCGCTCACCGAATGGTGGTGATTCAGACTTTGGTGTTCAGGCTGCAGGCGAGTTAGAAAAGATAATTTTGCGTGAGGGGCCCGACACGGTTGGTTCTGTTTGCCTAGAGCCGATTACTGCTGGTGGCGGCGTTATTGTGCCACCTGAAGGCTACTTTGAAACAATTCAAGAAATCTGCACTAAATACGGTGTTCTAATCCACATAGATGAAGTGGTTTGTGGCATGGGCCGAACCGGTAAGTGGTTCGGTTATCAACACTTTGGTGTGAAGCCAGATATTGTCACCATGGCCAAAGGTGTTGCCAGTGGTTACGCCGCTATTTCTGTTACGGCAACAACTGAAGACTTGTTCAAAGAATTCCTGGCTGACCCATCTGACAAAATGGGCTACTTTCGTGACATCAGCACCTTCGGTGGCTGTACTGCGGGTCCAGCGGCTGCACTAGAAAACATGCGCATCATCGAAGAAGAAAATCTACTCGACAATGTGACAAAAATGGGCCATTACACACTGGACCGTCTGCATGAGTTGCAACAAAAGCACCCGATTATTGGTGACGTCCGGGGTAAGGGTTTATTTCTAGGAGCTGACTTAGTTAAAGATCCTAAGACGCGTGAGCCAGTTGATGAATCGGTCGCAGCTGCAATTGCAGCGGATTGTTTAAAGCAAGGCGTGATGATCGGCAGAACTAATCGGAGCCTTAACGATTACAACAATACATTGTGTTTGAGTCCCGCTTTAATTTGCACTAAAGACGATATTGATGAAATCATTACCGCTATCGATAACGCGATTACTAATTTGCCTAGCTAAACAGAAAAATATTTTAAAAACGCGAAAAAGGCTGGGCTTTCCAGCCTTTTTTTGCAGTAGAATAACCTCTCATTTTTTGCAGGCCTAAGCCGTGAATGCAATCGAACTAAACGACCTGAAAATCGGTGACAACATCGAGCTTGATTTTATTATCGAAGAACTGCGTGAGAAAGATTTTCTCAGCCTTTCAGCAACCAAGGCTATTAATCTACTCAGCGCAATTGCCAAAACAGCCATTGGTGAAGATCCTTCATTTGTCGATAGCTGGAACACCCTCGAAGAAGATCAATATATGGCTGACGGTGGCCGGTATCGTAAACGCCGTCATGCCGTATTTCAGACCACAAAGCAGTCCCCAAAACCGCAACTAATGCCTTACCAACCGCATTACCAAACTGAAGACTATAATCAGTTAAATGGCGGGGTTGAGCGATACTTTGCTCCAATTATGCCCGATCTAATTGAAAGCCCGTCACTGATGGCTTTACTTGATTTTGGGCAGCAGATATTTAGTCCAATGGCTGGAAGTAACCAATGGCACATTGAATTACATCAATTTCGAATCGAAGCGAGGGATGGTCAAAAAGGAAATCCAACGCCTGAGGGCGTTCATCGAGATGGTGTCGACTTTGTCATTGTAGTGATGATCAATCGAGTCAATATTGATAGTGGTGCCACCACTATTTACAATCTAGACAACGAACTGGTGGGTGAATTCACTTTACTTGATACTTTCGACATGGCGATTGTCAACGATCACAAGGTCTATCACGGTGTCACCCCCATCACTCAGAAAGTAGCCGCGCAAGAAGCCTACCGAGATGTTCTGGTCATTACCTACAAGAAGACAAGATAAGATCTATAAAAAAAGCGACCTTAAAAGCCGCTTTTTACTAATGAATTTAGTTTTAACTACTTTATAATGTTTAATATAATATTGTTGGTTCATTAACTAATTTCGCTAAACAGTTTAAGACCCCGTACTATTTAAATTTTTAGATTACCGTTAGAGAGGCCAGAAGTGGAAAGAGAGTCAATGAGTTTTGATGTGGTCATTATTGGCGCCGGTCCTTCAGGGCTCACGGCTGGTATTCGCTTGGCACAACTTGCGAAAGAACAGGCACGTGAGCTCACCATTTGCATCCTTGAGAAGGGTTCTGAGGTTGGTGCGCACATTTTGTCTGGTGCCGTGCTTGAACCGCGGACCTTAAATGAACTTATTCCCGATTGGAAAGCAAAGGGCGCACCACTCAACACGCCCGTTACGTCGGATGAATTTCGTTATCTCACGGCCTCTAGTTCAATTAAAATGCCAACGCCGCCGCAAATGCATAATGACGGTAATTACATTATTAGCCTCGGTAACTTTTGCCGATGGCTTGCAGAACAAGCAGAAGAGCTAGGGGTAGAAATATTCCCAGGCTTTGCCGCAGCAGAAATCCTTTATGATGACGACGGTGCAGTGCGCGGTGTGGCAACAGGTGACATGGGTATTGGCAAGGATGGAGAGCCAACCGATAACTTTGAACCCGGCATGGAGTTAATTGGGCGCCAGACAATCTTTGCCGAAGGCTGCCGGGGATCACTCTCCGGTGAGTTGATGAAAACTTTTGGTTTGCGTGATGGCGTTGAGCCACAAACTTATGGTATCGGCATCAAAGAATTATGGGAAATACAGCCTGAAAAACATAGCGAAGGCAGTACTTTGCACACCATCGGCTGGCCTCTCAAGTCAGATACCTACGGTGGGTCATTCCTCTATCATATTGCCGACAACCAGATATCAGTTGGCTTTGTTATAGGTCTTGATTATAAAAACCCTTACCTCAGCCCTTTCGAAGAATTTCAGCGCTTCAAGACCCACCCCGCTATTCGAAACCTTTTTGAAGGTGCCAAACGTATTTCTTATGGTGCAAGAGCAATCTCTGAAGGGGGTTTCCAGTCGATTCCAAAACTAACCTTCCCAGGTGGTATGCTCGTTGGTGACACCGCAGGCTTCCTCAACGTGCCCAAAATCAAAGGCACACACACCTCAATGAAAAGTGCGATGGTAGCCGCTGAAGCCGTATTTGAATTGTTACCCGTCGAATATGATGAAACGGCGCCGGGCAACGCACTTGAAGCCACCGCTTACCCTGACCGTTTAAAGAAAACTTGGCTATGGAGCGAACTTTACAAAGTGCGCAATATTCGTCCAGGATTTAAAAAAGGCCTATGGCTAGGTTTAATTAATGGCGCATTAGAATCATTCATCTTTAAGGGTAAAACCCCTTGGACAATGGGACACCATAAGGATCATGAACAAACTGGTCACAAAGATGCCTACCCAAAAATTGATTATCCTAAGCCCGATGGGAAAATTTCATTTGATCGATTGTCTTCAGTATTTTTATCCAATACCTATCATGAAGAAAATCAGCCTGCACATTTAAAACTACTTCAGGATAGCGTCCCAATCGAGTTGAATTTGGCTGAATATGACGCGCCAGAGCAGCGTTATTGCCCAGCAGGTGTGTATGAAATCGTTGAAATTGAAAACAAACCACATTTACAAATCAATGCACAAAACTGCGTTCATTGTAAAACTTGCGACATTAAAGACCCCAGTCAAAACATTCACTGGACCGTACCAGAAGGTGGCGGTGGGCCAAACTATCCCAACATGTAACATTGAGTAGTAATAATTTATTAAACAAAGGCATCACCCTCGAGTGGTGCTTTTTTATGTCCGTTGGTTTATTCATAAAACTCAAACACGTTTATGCAACCTACTACCGTTTATAAACATGCAACAATTTTACTTTTGTAATTAAAGGTAGGTTTTTTTAGATCGCTCTAATAATAATTACCACTGTGTGAGGAAACGGTTTAATAAAAATGGTACTCATACCCTTATAACGGCTCAATCAAAAATTGGCACAAATCCACACAAAAAAGCACTAAAAAAAACAATCTGCACATATTGAGAGCACATACTGAAGATACACTATAAAAATAACTTGATATTAGGGTCTTAAAGTTGAATAAAAATAGCGCCAGTTTTACTGTACTACTCACATTGTTACTTAATTCACCGATTGCGTTCTCACAAGAGTCTATTTGGCAGAACGTCAATCTGCAGGCTCAATCAAAGGGACAAGCGAGTTTAA
>CAJXUC010000025.1 GCA_913061315.1 uncultured Gammaproteobacteria bacterium
ACGAGATAGCGTAGCGTCTCGTGGGCTCGGAGATGTGTATAAGAGACAGCTATTGAAACCAGCCTGTGAAGCTTTGAGCCAAGCCGTAGCTGACTTCAGGTTAGCAATGGGCCAGTTTCCAGAAAAAGCAGAATGGATGCGCATTCAAAATGCTCCGCCAATGCAAAAAGCAGTGAAAGCAGTTCAAGCGGAATTTAAGGCGCTTAAGCAATCCCTCGAACCATTGACTGGTCGTGGTAAAGAGTTGGCTAGTTGTTCGAAACGGCTCGAATCAGTCGATTGGGTCTTTAAACAGTTTCTCTGTTTAGATGATCAAAATGTTAGTTGGTATGAATGGAGTGACCGTAGTTTTCGATTAATGGTGTCTCCTTTAGACGTTTCTGACTTGTTTCGACAACAACTCGATGAATCCCTTAATGAGTCGGTGTTTTTTACTTCTGCAACTCTCAGCTCGCAACAATCTTTTAAATACTATGCAGATCGGTTGGGCCTCTCAGATATTAATACCAGTTTGTTTGAGAGTCCATTCAACTATCCCAAGCAAGCCTTACTCTACCTGCCTAAGCAGTTGCCTGACCCTTCGGATAGTAACTATGCAAAGCTTTTTGGTGAGTTATGCTGTGACTTAATCGAGGCAACGAACGGTTATTGTTTCATCCTATTTACCAGCTATCGGATGCTAACGTGGACGGCTTCTTATTTACGATCAAAAATTAAAAACAAGCTCTTCGTTCAAGGTGATTATCAACGTAGTGAACTATTACAGCAGTATATGAAAGCGAAGAGCCCTGTTTTGTTGGGTACTAGCAGTTTTTGGGAAGGCGTCGATGTTAAGGGTGATCAGCTTCGGTGTGTCATTATCGATAAACTGCCGTTTAAATCACCGCAGGATCCGGTATACAAAAAACGTTTGCAATTAGCCAATCAAGACGGCGGCAATGCTTTCATGAACGTTCAGATACCAGAAGCAACAATCAACTTACGCCAGGGTGTTGGTCGGCTCATTCGTGATATTGAGGACAAAGGCATAGTCGCATTGTGTGATAACCGTTTGGTTAGTAAATCCTACGGCAAGAAGATGTTAGATAGCCTGCCAGCCATGAAGCAAACTACATCGATGGCAGATGTGACTGCCTTTGCCAAAAAAGCATTTCCAAAGCCAACCCGCAAAAAAATGTCAACTCAGGTTAACGGATAGAAAATTTAAATGTTTGCTGACGTTTTACATTACTAAGTTGCAATTTTAGGGGTTGTTTTAACTCACTTTCATTACTAGCAAATTACTTTAGACTTAATATTTAAGCTATTGTTAAATATAAGTAAAATTAATATTTAACAGTGTAATCAGTTCTTTTTAAAACCATTTTTTGGTGGACTATATTAGCTTCCATAAATTCTTTAGAACAGGTTGCAAATCCATTCGCTTCGTAAAAAGTAATAGCAGAAGTTTGCGCATTTAAAGTTACTTCATCCAATATTTTTTTACTTGTTTGATCAAAAAATGCTTGCTGAATTAAATTAGCCAGCATTTTTGTGCCAACACCCTGATTACGAAATGTCTTCAACACACACATACGACCAATATAACCATTGGGTAGAAGTCGCCCTGTGCCGATTGTTTGATCACCCACAAGCGCTTTCACATGCCTACAATCAGGGTCCATTCCGTCAATTTCGAGCGACAGGGGTACGTTTTGTTCTTCTACAAAAACAATACCTCGTAGTTTGACAAGCTCAACTTCATCTTTTTTCCAGTTAGCCGTTTCCACTACTAAGCCCTTAGTAAGGCTATTGACCATTAATCTTCTTCCGGCAAGATTGCACGAGTGTTTACAAGGGATAACATCAACTGTTCTAGGGGCACAATTGTTGCACAGGCATTCAACAGCGAAGGGGACAGACGTCTTTGTGAACAGAGCGTTTGAATGACATCAATGACCGCTTTGCTTGCACTTAATTGATACATTTCACCATTACAATAAAATTGTAAATGGTCATTAGCAAGGTAATAAAGCATTTTGCTATCGACGTTTTTTACCCAACAGTATTTACTTAGGGCATCAAATTCGGTGGGGACATCAAATTCATCTGTCTCACCCATTACACCATCTGATAATAATTTGCCTATTGCGCTTTGCCATAACGCGTCAGGCTGGTCGAGTAGAGTTGTAATCATGGCCTTAAATTGACTCATTTCGAACGGAGTGACTTCATTAGGATGACGATTGGTTTCTAATAGTGGGTCAGAATAACGTTTTGATCCAAGTTCAGCGCGATCAATTTCAAGTGCAACTGATTCAAGTACTTCTGTTGCTGTAGGGGCTCGAAACCCTATAGAACAAGTTAGGCAGCGATCAACGGCTTCTCCAAAATGAGCAACACCAGGGGGTAAATATAACATGTCGCCAGGTGCTAAGGTCGCCTCGTGATCAAATTCAAATTTTTGCAAAATAGCCAAGTCAGTATCGGGAATTAGATCAAGATTAGTGGTTCGTTTGTCACTATATTGCCAGTGTCGATGACCTTCAGCCTGTAAGAGAAAAACATCATATTCATCGTTATGTGGACCAACGGAACCTCCAGCTGGAGCATAACTAACCATTAAATCATCAATACGCCAATTAGGAATAAAACTAAATTCTTCTATTAAACCAGAAAATTCAGGCACCCATTTTTCACATTCAGAAACCAGAAGAGAATAGTGCGTTTCTGGTAATGCCAAGAAATCCGACTCTTCAAATGGTCCATATTTAAGCTGCCACGGCTTAGAACCCCCTTTTTCTAGCACTAATCTACTGTGCACCTCTTTTTCACAGGCAAGACCTGCCAGCTCCTCAGGACTAATGGGCGATTCAAAGTGGTGGAAGGCCTGTCGAATCAAGCAAGGCTTTTTTTGCCAATACTCTTTTAAGAAAACATCTAAATCGAGATTTTGTAGTTTGTACATAATAATTAAATATCTGTCGCTTGCTTTACTGCATTACCAATATAAGAAGCAGGCGTCATGTCGATTAACTGTTGTTTAGCATGCGCTGGCAAGTCAAGCTTGCTGACAAATTCTTGAATAATTTCAGCACTAATTCGTTGTCCTCTGGTGAGCTCTTTGAGCTTTTCATAAGGTTTTTCAATACCGTATCGACGCATCACAGTTTGAATTGGTTCAGCCAACACTTCCCAATTTCGATTGAGATCATCACTAATCACTGCGTGATTAACTTCTAGTTTAGAAAGGCCCCGTTGAAGTGAATTCAGTGAGATCATGACGTGACCAAAGCCAGTCCCTAAGTTACGTAAGACTGTCGAATCAGTTAAATCTCGCTGCCACCGAGAGATAGGGAGCTTTTGCCCAAGATGATTCAATATTGCATTAGCAATACCCAAATTACCTTCTGCATTTTCAAAGTCAATTGGATTCACTTTATGTGGCATTGTCGATGAACCCACTTCACCCGCAATTGTTCTTTGCTTGAAGTAACCTATTGATATGTAGCTCCAAATATCACGACTGAAGTCGATCAATATGGTATTACATCGAGCCATTGAATCAAATAATTCTGCAATGTAGTCATGGGGTTCGATTTGTGTCGTATAAGGATTCCAGTCAAGCCCTAAAGACTCAACAAATGTTTGTGCCAATTTTGGCCAGTCAATATCTGGATATGCGCTTAAATGTGCATTGTAATTGCCAACTGCGCCGTTAATTTTACCTAACATTGGCACATTGTTTATTTGTGTTAACTGTCGTTGTAATCGATAAACAACGTTGGCAAATTCCTTGCCTAACGTCGTTGGTGATGCAGGTTGTCCATGGGTACGACTCATCATCGATACACTCGCATTCTGCTTGGCCAGTGCTGATAGTGTGTCGCTTAAAGTGTTTAAAGTCGGGATTAAAATCGTATCCCTGCCAGCTTTTAGCATGAGCGCATGCGACAGGTTGTTAATATCTTCAGAGGTACAAGCGAAGTGAAAAAACTCAGATATTTGAGCTAATTCAACAGAGTCAGTAATTTTCTCTTTCAGAAAATATTCAACTGCTTTGACATCGTGATTAGTGGTTTTTTCAATGTCCTTGATGCGCTGTGCATCCTGTTCGCTAAAGTCGTTAATAATAGACTCCAGTAAAGCAGTCGCATCATCCGAAAAGTCAGGCACTTCAGGTATTTCAGAATGACGAGCCAGAGTTTGCAGCCATCGAACCTCGACTAATACTCGATGATAGATCAGTCCGTATTCACTAAATATAGGTCTGAGTAATTCAGTTTTTTGAGCGTAACGTCCATCAATTGGCGAGATCGCACTTAATTGGCTTAAAAGCATAGTAATAATCGTGGTTAACGTGAAAAGAGCATTATTTTACATGATATTGGTTCAGTTCAAACGGGTTTAAGAGGGTAAGGCGGTGTAGTGGAGTGTTTTCTTACTGATTGACATTATTCTGGCTAAAACCGTCATTTTTGAAGATGAGTTTTTGGCTGATTCGTCTTGATTTTTAGAACTAACAATTTCATCTTTTAAACACCTTAATTCGCGTAATTCGTCTGCAAGATATTCTAACAAAGACTTCTTTTTAGTTTTCTTTGCTTGGGTAATTTAATCGGTTAATTACGCCATAAACTTTGTATAAGAAGCCTTATTAGGATGATTATTCAATAATTCGATTAAATCAACGTGTCCCAATTCACTGTTAAAAACCCATTTGTCGTAGGAGCGATGAATAGCCAAAAGTATGCAAATTAACGAAAACAGGCAGAGTCCAATTAACCCATTCAAGAAATTATTTGATAGCTCAAAAGTTGTCGAAAAAAAACCAGCGTAAGTCATAATAAAACTGACCAATACTAAAGGCACTGTGATAAAGAGCCACTTCCAAGCCACTTTAAGTTAACTTATGGGAAGAGGGCTCAAATGGGTAATATCAATGCGGAACTTGATTTTTCGTTGATGCTTATTCTTGATTAAACGATAACAATGGGAGCCATTAAATAGAGTCAGTTTATTGTAGAACCCTTGTATTTTGCTGGATTGTTCGAACTCAAAATCAATTTCCGTCAGAACGACTTGTTAATCGTCTGTAAACAGCGTGATTTCTTCTTTTGAGCTTGCATCAATTTTTTTCATTTTTCCTGAGTTATATCCAGCCTATCAAAAGCATCAAAGCATGATGAAACAGGGCTTTTTTATAAAAGGCTTCTCAAGTTAAATTGTGACATCAGTTTCTAGAAATGGAGCTTGCTTATGTTTTTGATAACAAACGTTGAAATCGCTCACAGAGCACTACCTGCTGTTTTGTCTCGGCACCCGGCATGCATAGCCAATCGAGTTCTATATCCGCTACTTGTTGATTCTCGTTTATGACTGATTGACTTAATCCAGATTGATTCATCTGTTGAAGTTGGTATTGCATACGTAATGATTTATCTTCAGAAGGGCTTTCGACCCCCATTAGTATCTCGAGCTTAATACACATCATCCGTCTTTCTGCAGTGATTGCCCCCCTATCTATGACAGCACTTGCTTGCTCCCGACGAGCTTCGATACGTTGTGCTAAAGCAGGGTTGTTCAATTCTATCGAATCCCATTGGTGGGATATTGCCTTTAACTGCTGTTCCGAGGCTGATGCTGCCAATACTTCAAGCTGGTTACATAGACTGGCCTTTTGACGGAGCCCGTCTAGCTGTCGATTGTGTTTGCCTTTAATGATTCGCGAACGACAATTGTCGAACTGATCACAAGCGCTGCGATAGTCTCTCCGAATCGATTCTAGTAACTTTTCAGGCAGGTGCTGGGGTAATTTGAGTAGTTGATTATAGCTAGTCTGTAATTCGGAGAACTGTTGATCGGCTTCTGACAAATCATTGACTGATTTTGCCAATTGAGAAATTGCTTTAATGATATTCCGATTGGCATCAAGCTGCTGATCCGTTTCATTTCTGAGTTTCTGGCGTAATTCCTGAACTTTATTATAGACAATGTCACTGTGTTTTTTGAATACCTTCCAAGCTTTCTGATCTTCGCTACGTCGGGTAACACCAATTTGTTTCCATTTCGTCTGAAGAGATTTAAGGCTAGTCAGGTTTTCTAATAAGGCTGTAGTTTCAGCAAGCGTTTCAGCCTGATTTATTAATTGGTGTTTTTGCGCAATATTATCATCATAGACAACATTAATTTTAGCCATTACTGCTGCTTTCAATTTCGAATAATGCTGCCATTGTTTTTTTCCAGCATTGCGTTCTATATCTTTGACTTTTGAAAAACTGCTGTCAATATTATATACAAGCGACTGTGCTGCTTTATAGTCGGGACTGCCAGCCCAATTGGTGCTTTCCAACAGTTCGCGCATTTTTTCTAGGTGGTGTTCTCTTTGCTCGAGATTGTCTTGTCGAAGACTGTGGCGTTGTTCGAAAAAAATAGCACAAACTTCGTAGACTTTGTCAGCTGCGAGCTTAAAACGAGGCCAATACTGCTCGGATATCTCTGAGTGACCCAGTGATTTCCATTGCTGTTGAAGTTTCTTCATGTCACTGGTGCGCTTATCAGCGTGTTGTTTGGAGGTGCTCAGCAGTTCCATCGAGTCACATAGTTGCATGTATTTGGGTTCGGTCGCGAAGTTTTTCCAGTCTCCCATATCCCCAAGCATTTTACTGGCTTCGTCAAAACGCTCTTGGAGGGCTTGCTGTTCCTTGTCGTTGAACGAATTTAATATCTTCTGAACTTTTTGTGCAACTTGATTTGCTCTTGCTAGGTTTCCAGCCCGTGAAAAGCGCGTGATAGAGCTGATATTTTTATGAACTTTGGCTAGTTTATCTCGTTGCGCTTGCGCAGTGGCTTCTAGAAGGTTACGCCAATCAAGCAATTGTTGCTCTACCTCTGCTGTACTTTGAAGCTTCGTTAAATCATTTGACCATTTGAGGCCTTTTAATGCTGTCGTTAGTTTTAGAATGCTGAGAGGTTGTTGGCTGATGTCATTTCGTGCACTTTGCAGAAGTTCTGCAGCGTTAGTCACGAACACTATAGAGGATTGAATGGCACCAAACATCTTTTCATATTGCTTCACTGTTGGTTCGTCGGCTGTCGTTATCTTGGCCAAAGCCTGCCAACTAGTGCCAAACTGCTCTAGCTGTAACTGAACTTCCGACTGTGCTTCTAATGACGCAGTAATATCTCGCTGAGACGTGATCTTTAACAACGCATCAAGATCGACCAGCAACTGCTGTTGAGATTGTTGTGAGTGCTCAATTTCTTGCTGACGCAGATAGTGCGAATTAACAAGATCACGTGCTATCTGATACCGTTGAAGATCGCTATCCTCAATGTTGAATGTCAGTGAGTCCCACTGTCGTCTATGTGTTCGGCAACGTGCCTGAAACTCTGGCAACCAGTCATGAGCTGCGAGATACTCAGCCTCTCCAGTTAGCTTTTCTATTTGTAATTGATTCTTGGCTAGTTCGCGCTCATGACACCTGAAGGAATCTATTTTAGACTTAATAATGCGTTCGGCGTTCTTGTCTTTTCCTCTTAACATTTTGCGAGCGGATTCAAGGCTTGTAATGTCCGAAAACCTTTCCGCAATTGACTGTCTGCAATCGGTATGACGCGTTATGCCAAGAACAGCCAGTAGCTGCTTGTTTGTTAATGTCTGAATAGCCAAATTTTGAATTGAACTGAAATCCGCGTGGATAGCAATGCGAAAATGTAATTCTGGATAAAATTTCAGCAAATTGTGATATTGAGCTTCATCAATGGACTGACTGGTCGCCATTAGTTCATTTAACCTATTCTCAGCCGCAATATTAAACTGACTATCTGGACTTAATTTCGAAAGCTCATGCAGTACTTCAATATCCACTAACTCCTGCATGGCTGCAATGCGAACGGATTCATCGTCATCATCTGACGCCAGTTGAAGCAATATTTTCTGATGTTCAAAATTATCAACTTGCAAATCAGCAATAGCCCCCAATCGTTTCTCAACAGACGAGCTTTGCCAAGCAGGTTTAAAAAATTTGGTTAGCATACTATTTTATCCGTCTTATTGAATTTAGTGGGTAAACGATTAATTCTGGAGGGTGGTATTTTAGTCTGCTAACCTTGTAGTTTTATGTTCAAGATTGTTCTTATTGTTTGGGTTAATGGTTCTTACGCCGAGCTTTCTTGGCTTTGTGTTTAGACGCTGTCTGTTTACCGGCTGTACCGTATTTGGCTAATCTAATTTTCTTTTTACGACGTTTTTCAAGGAATACTACAACAACAAAGATCAGTATCAGCCCGCCGACAGCATAGATCCAGGTTGGAAATCGAAAGCCTCCAATGGCACCCTCAATAAATTTCCCATCAATAAAATTAGCCTCGTGTATACGCACTGACCGAGTATCTCCACTATTAAAATTGACGTGTAACTCTGCCTCGTTGCGGCCTGCTCTGAGATTAAGGACACGATCAGAGTCATCAATATGGAGTTGAAAATGTAACGAATAGTAACCATCTGCATTGGTTTTGATCGACCTAAGTGTTTTGCCCTCTGAGAGTATTTGGGTAGTTACGTTTTTTATGCCATCTTTGTTTGCGTCGAGTACATAACCTCGTACGTTATAACGATTATCAGGCTGGTGGTCAGCCTGTAAATTGGTGGAGAGTAAACATCCAACAAACATAATTATAATGACTATTCTCATAAGGCTTTGGGTTCCGTGTAATACTCAAGATAGCGAAACTATACGATAGACAGGTTTGAGCCCAGTTTATTTTTTAAATTCTATTCAATTGAAACACAGCTTTGGGCGTTATTTACATCAATTATTAAGTTCAATACTTCAAATTAAAACTTGCCAAGTGATTAGTCTAATAACTAACCATCAGTATACCTTTTAAATAGAATATTAGTCCTATCACTATGCGCTATTAATTTGTGCGTCAGACGCACTCAACCTCGTATTCAGACTTTTAGCCTTCTGTTGAATGACAATGCAATAGTATTGCCTGTTTTAGTTGTCAATTTATAACTGAATCTGTGAAAATGAAGTAATAATTTGATCCAAGGCGTAAGTATGAAAATTTGTGGTGTAGATTTAGCGGGTAACGATGCGGTTATCTGTTTGCTTGAGCAGAATAAGGGTGACTTTAATTTACCCGACTGCCGAGTACGAAAACTGGTGCTGATAAAAGATCATGCCGCATTAGAATTACGCCAGTTCCAGTTTGAGTTTGCAAAGCTAATGAGCGATTACAGTGTCGACAAAGTTGTCATAAGAGAACGCATGATTAAAGGGAAATTTGCTGGTGGTGCTATCAGTTTTAAGCTTGAGTCTGCCATTCAACTGATTCCTGATTTAGACGTTACTGTATTGTCGCCATCACAAATTAAAACTGCACTGTCTGAAAACCTTTTACCGATCAAGTTTTCTGATACGGGCTTAAAGGCATTCCAAGAGGTCGCATTCAAAGCCGCTTATGCAGCACACAAATTAGGCTAAGTTGTTCTATGATTCTCTTCAAGATCACCTGTTTATTCAAAATGACATAAGTATGGGGAAGGGCGCATATTCTGGTTGCTCAGAAATAAAGAGCAAATTTACAATGAATCTTCTTTGAAGGCTCAAATACGTTGTTAATCAAAACCCTCGCTATTATTTAATTATCGCTGCTGGCAATCTTTATCACTTCAACGCGAATGAACAGAGGTAATGCAAAATCAATCCATGAATCTATCAAAATAATACACCAGAGATTGAACCTAATAATTATACCAAGGTGAGCTTCCTTAGAGCACTACATACAATTTTATAGTTAACGAACATTATGCGTTATAAGGAAACACCAAGGTTCAGAAAAAATATTTAACTTCGATCGTCAGTATGCCTGTATTAGCTGCTTCACAACAAAGCGTGGAATGGGAATGGGGTGATTGTTTTACGACTTTAAGTAATCGCCTTCATTTATTAGCTCAATGGCCTTGTACTTTAATACTTAACTTTACATAATATACATTATACGCACTTTAGTTGAATAAGAATAAATCTAAAAATGGTAAATAACCTTGAATGGATTGAGAGCTTTTAATATTGAAGTTACTCTCAATCGGTATCAAAATTATCATTGGTAATCATTTTTTAATTGAAACTATCAGGAATGAACTTAAAATATAAGTGTTTACCCGCATTTGAAAAATATCTAAGAATAACTTGAGAAAACGCATGGCAGTCAAAAATAATACATATGCGCGTCCTGTCTATTTGGTTGATGGTAGCCGAACTCCTTTTCTTAAGGCACGCGGAAAGCCTGGACCTTTTAAGCACGCTGAACTGGGTGTTTTTGCTTCTAGGTCGCTATTGCAACGAATGCCATTTTCACCAGAGGAATTCGATGAAGTCATTATGGGATCGACAATGCCTGGTCCAGACGAGGCGAACATTGCTCGAGTGGTTGCGCTGAGGCTGGGTTGTGGTGATAAAATTCCGGCTTATACAGTACATCGGAATTGTGCTTCAGGTATGCAGGCTTTAGATTCGGCGGCGATGTCGATTGCATCTGGACGATCTGATTTAATTTTGGCAGGTGGTATTGAAGCGATGAGTCATGCGCCACTTTTATTACATCCTAAAATGGTGCGTTGGTTGGCTAGTTGGTGGGAAGCTAAAACAGTGCCTGCCAAATTAAAATCACTACGTGCTTTTAACCCTGGTTATTTGTCTCCTGTATTTGCCTTATTGAAGGGTTTAACAGACCCTGTGGTTGGCATGAATATGGGACAAACAGCAGAAAAAATCGCCCATCGGTTCGGATTAACTCGTTTGCAAATTGATGCGTTTGCGATGAACAGTCATTTAAAATTACATCACGCTCAACAAAACAATGATTTATCAGAAATTGAGCCTATTTTTGATGCTATGG
The DNA here is from genome assembly GCA_913061315.1 of uncultured Gammaproteobacteria bacterium. GTDB lineage: Bacteria > Pseudomonadota > Gammaproteobacteria. Next base: position 10,891 of record CAJXUC010000025.1, read on the forward strand.
GTAATGTTTTCGCCGCTGATGATGGTGTTAGGACTGATTCTACTAAGGCTAAATTAGCCAAGTTATGCCCTGCTTTCGATAAACCTTTTGGGTTGGTTACACCGGGTAATAGTGCGCAAATTAGCGATGGAGCCGCTGTGTTAGTGGTCGCGAGCGAACAAGCCATCAAACAGTATGATTTACCTATTTTAGCTAAGCTGGTATCGACTGAGTGGGCCGCTTTAACGCCTGCAGAAATGGGGCTTGGTCCGGTTCATGCGATCGTGCCATTATTGAAGTCACAGCGTTTAAAAATTGATGCTATTGATTATTGGGAAATTCATGAGGCTTTTGCTGCTCAGGTCCTCGCAGTGCAAGCTGCGTTAAATGATGATAGTTATTGTAAGGAGTATTTAGCTTTGAAATCTGCTTTTGGTAACATTCCAATTGAAAGACTCAATATTCATGGTGGTGGTGTAAGTCTTGGTCACCCTGTTGGTGCGAGTGGTGCTCGTATAGTTTTGCATATGGCAAAAATTTTAGAATCTAAAAAAGCACGTCGTGGTGTTGCTTCGCTTTGTATTGGTGGTGGGCAAGGTGGTGCCATGTTGATCGAACGGGAGTATAGATAAGTGAGTGATACAAGCCTAGATTGGAAAGTCGAGACTGACGAACATGGCGTGCTTTGGCTAACTCTCAATAAAAAAGATACCGATACTAATGTATTGTCTTGCTCGGTTTTAAATCAGCTTGAAGCGCTTATTCAACAGATTGTTATAGATAAGCCCAAGGCTGTTATTTTCCAATCCGGTAAAAAATCAGGTTTCATTGCTGGTGCTGATATAAAAGAATTTCTCGAAGTAACTAATCAGCAAGAGGCGCTGATTATGATTAAACGCGGACAGAATGTTTTTAGCCAGATTGAGTCGTTGCCCTGCCCTACCGTGGCTCTGGTTGAAGGTTTTTGTATGGGTGGTGGGACAGAGTTAATATTGTCCTGTGACTATCGGGTAGCACTGGATAATGCTACTACCAAGATTGGATTACCCGAAATAAAATTAGGTATTCACCCTGCCTTTGGCGGCGTTGTTCGTTCCACTGCTATAATTAATCCATTAAAATCACTTGAAATGATGCTGTCTGGTCGGGCACTAGCGAGTAAGCAGGCAAAATTAATTGGGTTGGTCGATTTGGTTCAACCACAAAGACAAATAAAACGTGCAGCGCTTGCGATCGCATTGAAAGCCCCGCCCAAGCGTGAAATGCCATTATCAGGAAAGATTCTATCTTTGCCGGGCATTCGCTATTTGCTCAGTAATTATATGAAAAAGCAATTGGCTAAAAAAGCATCTAAACAAAACTACCCTGCTCCATACGCCTTGCTTGATGTGTGGTGTAATTATTATGGTGATAAGAAACGTATGATGGAAGAGGAAGCTAATTCTGTTGCTCGTCTGGTCCAAGGCAATACGGTTCGAAATTTAATTCGCGTATTTTTTCTTCAAACTGAGTTGAAAAGCTTAGGCACTAAAAAATCCTTTTCTCCAAAGCATATTCATGTGGTTGGTGCTGGAATTATGGGGGGTGATATTGCTGCTTGGTGCGCCTTGAAGGGTTTTACTGTGACCTTGCAAGATAGAGAACCTAAATATTTATCGAATGCTATTAAACGAGCGCATCAATTATTTGCTAAAAAATTGAAAACAACCCATGAGCGGAATGCTGCATCTGATCGTTTTATTCCTGACTGTAATGGTTATGGTATTGAAAAGGCTGACGTTATTATTGAAGCAATTTTCGAAGATAAGGATGCCAAGCAAGCTATTTATGCTGATATCGAACCCCGTATGAAGCAAGGCGCTATCTTGGCTACTAATACATCGAGCATCCCATTAGAATCGTTAGCTGAAAAATTACAGGATCCTAAACGACTGATTGGCATCCATTTTTTCAATCCTGTGGCGATGATGCCTTTAGTTGAAATCGTAAAAACAGATTTAACTTCGAAGAGAGCTTTACAACAAGCTATTGCATTTACATTACATATTGGCAAGCTACCTTTGACGGTTAAAAGTTCACCTGGATTTCTTGTTAACCGTATTTTAATTCCCTATTTAGTAGAAGCAGTAACCTTGCATGAAGAAGGCATTACGCCAGAGGCGATTGATAAAGCAGCGCTTGATTTTGGTATGCCAATGGGACCAGTTGAATTGGCTGATACGGTCGGCATCGACATCTGTTATTTGGTAGCTAAGAACTTGGCGGAAAGTTTTGGCAGTAAAGTGCCAGAGATCCTCAATCGTTATATTAGCGATAACTATTTAGGGAAGAAGACTGGGCGTGGTTTTTATAGATACAAGAAAGGCAAACCAATAAAAAATAGAGACGCTGACCTAGGTGATCAGAAAATAATTCAAAATCGATTAATTTTTCGATTATTGAATGAAGCTGCTGCCTGCATAGATGAAAAGATTGTAGCTAATGAAAACTTGCTCGATGCCGGTGTTATTTTCGGTGCCGGTTTTGCGCCATTTCGTGGAGGCCCATTGAACTATAGCCGTCAAACGTCAGTCGATGATATAACTCAAACGATGACACAATATAGCGAACTTTATGGCGAACGGTTTAAACCGGTAAAAGGCTGGAAATTAATTAAAGATTAAGCCTAAAATTCAGCTAAGTATGACGGGTACTATTAATTAGGGCGGCATTATTGCAATGACGCTACAAATTAAAAAGTCTGTTGGCATTTTTGAAAGTAGATTCTGCTAGTGCTTCGAGACTCGTGTTTCTGATTTCAGCTAGCTTTTCTGCAACATGACGTACTCGTCCAGGATGGTTAACTTTCCCTCTAAACGGAACAGGTGATAGCCAGGGTGAATCAGTTTCAATTAATAGCTTGTCTTCGGGTATTTTTTTTGCCATTTCTTGAACTGCAGTCGCTTGTTTAAACGTAACAATACCCGAGATCGAAATATAAAATCCAAGGTCAATAGCCTGCTCTGCCATTGCCCAATCCTCTGTAAAACAATGTAATACACCACCTACCTCATGTGCTTTATACCGCCTTAATAGATCAAGTGTATCTTGCCTAGCGTTTCTGGTGTGTATGATTAATGGTAGTTTACATTCGCGAGCGGCTTCAATATGAGTGATAAATCGTTTCCGTTGCCACCCCATATTGGTGCCTGTTTTTATGTAATCGAGACCCGTTTCACCTACCGCGACTACTTTTTCTCTTTCCACTAGTATGCATAAACCATCAACTGTCGGTTCAGTCACTTCTTTATAATCAGGATGAACACCTGCTGAACAATAGATATAATCATAAGGTTCGATCAGTTGATACATAGAGTCAAATGATTCTAGATTGACACTAATGCAAATCATACGGATGACTTGTTCTGCCTTAATATCGTTGATTAGATTAGGAAAACTGTCATTGAAGTCCGTTAGATCAATACGATCAAGGTGGCAATGTGAGTCAAAATACATAAATTGTGGCTTGATACCTACATGGTATAAGTAGGACGATCCGCTTGCAGTGCACCTGCTAGAAAACCTTCGATTTTGTTTCGGATCAAACCATTATCTTGAGAAGAAAATTGTACACCAATACCCGTGACTTTGTTATTTTGAGCTCCAACTGGAGTCACCCAGATTATTTTTCCCGCGACCGGTAAACGTTCTTTATCATCCATTAGACTTAGTAGCATGAATACTTCATCACCCAGTGAGTATTGTTTTTTGGTCGATATGAATAATCCACCGTTATTAACATAGGGCATATATGCCGCATAAAGTGCATTTTTATCTTTTATATTTAAAGACAATATGCCTGGGCTAGTTGATGCCATTAGTGGTTGCTCCGAAGGATAATTCCTTTCAAAGATATTAGCACGTCTTCGAGCTGAAGTTGGAGGTTAAGATTATTTTCCTCAACCATCAATTGCTGGTCGACTTGAGTCGATAAGATAAGTAACTGCCGCCCCGCTATCTTATGGATTTTAGGTTGTTTTGTTTTTTCGGAAAAACCACTAAATTGGAGGCTATAAGCCCTGAATACCATCTTTAATAGTCGGCGCACTAATGATACGTCTAAGATAACTAGTATCGAACATAGTTTGTTAACATCAATTTCATTATTAATATACAGGCCAAACTGGGACTTAAATTGTTTGACTACGGCAGCATATTGATTCGAGTGTAAATTGAGTGCAAGTAAAGGATCTCCAGTTGAGAAGTCTAGGTATAGGTCTGATTCAGCTTGGTTTAAACCATGTTGAGCTAGCCAGTCTAAAGACATTTTTCTATCCGGATGCTCCAAAGTTAAAACCTGACAACGACTGCGAATCGTTACAGGGACTTTACCTTTATTGTGGGTCAGTAATAAAATCAGGGAATAAGGCGCGGGCTCTTCCAGAGTCTTAAGAATGCTGTTGGCTCCTGCAATACTCATTTTTTCAGCAGGATGAATCGCAATTACCTTTAGATTATTGTAACGACGGGTCAAATATACTTCATGTATGAGATTACGTATCTGCTCTATCTTTATGTTTTTATTTATTTTTTTAGTTTTACCATCCGTCATTAAAGTGACAAAAGTGAAATCAGGATAGGTATTGGACTTCATCAGACTACAAGATTGGCATAATCCACAGGGAACTACACTTTGATTATTATTGCATAACAACAGCATAGTTAAATGCCAGATAAAAGCAGCCCCAACCTGTTCACTTTTAGCCTCTATCAACAAAGCATGCGGTAAACGGGCCTGCTTCTTGAGCGATAAAACCTGTTCTAATAAACTCTGCTGCCAAGGCCAGTAAGCTGGTTGAATAGTTATGATATCGTCGTCAATTTTCGGCATTAAAATTTAAGACTATTGTACTTTCAGGTTAATATTAAAGTGATGATTTAAAACTGTAAATATTTCTTGGGTTACGACAGGAATTGATTGGTTGGCATCAATAACATGATATCGATTAGGATTACCTGTCGCAATTTGTAAAAAGGCTTGCCTAACTTTAGCATGATATTCATTGCCTTTTTTTTCGAAGCGATCTTCTTTGCCACCACGACCAAAAGCTCTTTTCAGTGCAATCGATTCAGGAATATCGAGTATGAGTACTAATTCTGGCTCAAAAGAGCCCACCACTTCGTAATGAATTTTTTCCACCAAATCAAGGCCTAAGCTGCCAGCAATACCCTGAAAAGCTCGACTAGAGTCTGCGTACCGGTCACTGATGACCCAACCACCCTTCGCTAGCATAGGCCAAATAGTATCGACTAAGTGCGAGCGCCTAGACGCATACATAAGAAGAAGCTCTGTCAAACTATCCCATTTATCAGGCTCACCTTCTACCAATAGTTTGCGTATATCCTCAGCTGCGGGGGATCCACCTGGCTCTCGGGTTAAAAGAACCTGGCTGCTTATTACACTCAAGGCTTCGTATAATAGTTTGCTTTGGACTCCCTTGCCAGAACCATCGACGCCATCGATTACAATCATTTGGTTATTCTTGGGAAGTGTTGGAATCATAAGGACTTATTCAGTTTAGTTAGAAATTATTTTCTTAAGTTTGCGTCCATTAAGCTGATATTTAATAACTGCATTATTATGTTCTTTTAATGTTTTGGAAAAATAGTGCGTGCCATCGCCTTTGGCAACAAAATAAAGCGCTTTACTATCCGCTGGGTGAAGGGCTGCTTCAATCGAAGCGAGACCTGGTAGGGCAATTGGTGTCGGAGTTAGCCCTTTACGTAAATAAGTATTGTAAGGGGTATCAGCTCTCAGGTCTTTACGACGGATATTACCATCGAAGCTTTCCCCCATCCCATAAATAATGGTTGGGTCAGTTTGTAACCTCATATTTAAATTTAAACGTTGAATAAAAACCGCAGATATCAGTGGGCGTTCATGACCAGCGCCTGTTTCTTTTTCTATAATAGACGCAAGTATCAGGGCTTCATAAGGAGATTTAAGCGGCAGATTTTTGGCTCTATTAGCCCAAGCTATTTTCAAATGTTTTTGCATAAGTTGGTAAGAACGCTTCAAAAATTGACGATCACTTGTTCCTCTCGGAAATTGGTAAGTATCAGGATAGAAAAGACCTTCTGGATGCTGACCTTCTAAACCGAGTTCAGTCATAACTTCTTCATTTGATAAGTTTTTGAGTGTGTTTTTAATTACAGGATTACTTTTTAGCTGAACCATCATCTGCTGAAAAGACCAGCCTTCAATAACAGTGAAACTATATTGTATCGAATTTCCGGTTGTAAATAGTTCTAGAAGACCTGAAGTTGTTTGACCCTGGCGAAGCCGGTATTCACCTGCACGTACCTTAGTTTCTACGCCCTTTAATTTTGCCATTAAGATAAATAGCCAAGGGTCATCAATTATTTTTTCAAGGCTGAGTTTTATCGAAATAGCTTTTATACTGGTGCCTGGTTCTATTAAAAAAACGTACATATCACCTGGTAACTGAATGTCTTTATACTGAAACCTAAACAGTTGAATAGACAGCACGGAAACAGCCAAGAAAACAAGAATTACGCCATAAAGTATAATTTTTTTGAGGATTTTAAATAACATTAGCCTAATCCGTCAGTATTTATAGGAAGAAAATTGTTAAGGCGTTTCATTAATAATCGAGTAATAGCGCCAGTGTCAAATTTTTGCCCATCAATTGATCCAATTGAACGAATACCCTGTACACTGTTACAAAAAAAACACTCGTCAGCATCAAGAAGTTGGCCCAATTTAAAACGTCCAATATGCACAGTCTTATCTATTTTTGCCCAATGCTCAATAATTTTGGTTCTCATGATTCCATTAACACCAGATAAAGACAGGCATGGTGTAAATAGTTGATTATCTTTGATAAAGAATAGATTATTGATAATACCCTCCACAATAAACTCTTCACTATCGCACAAAATACCTTCATCGTTATCAGTCTTGTTGCTGAGCTCTATTGTGGCCAAAACATAATCGAGACGATTGAGATGCTTTAAACCAGAGAGGTTGGGGTTCATAGGTAAACGAGTGTCACAAACGGATACCTTTAGAGTTTTATTGCTAGGTTGAACGAAGGGATAGGATAAAACAAAGACTGAACATTGGTCAGGGTTAGGAAGCTTGAGCCCCCTGCCCCCAACACCGCGTGTCACTATAATTTTAACAATACAGGTGTCAGTTTTTTTAGTTACTTCAGTTAGCTTTTTTTCTAGCCAACTCAAATCTAAGGAAGGCAAAAAAAGTTGCTTGCATCCCTTCACAAGCCTTTGGCAATGTGACTCCCAATGGGGAACTTGCCCACCAACTTTTAGCATTGTCTCAAAAAGTCCATCGCCGTAATGTAATCCACGATCATGCCAATCGAGTGTCACGTTTATGAGAGACTCAGTCATTAACTTTAATGGCGTTTAGTAATCCACGAGCTTTATGCCTTGTTTCCATTAATTCCTTTTCAGGAATTGAATCGTAAACTATGCCACCTCCAGCTCTAAAGCTGACCTGGTTTTGATTATATAGTAACGTCCTAATGAGTATATTGAGATCCATTTGACCATCTAGCCCAATGTAGCCTAGTGAACCCGTATAGGCCTCACGAGGGGCTTTTTCAAATTCACTGATAATCTCCATACATCTGACCTTGGGACATCCAGTGATTGTTCCACCCGGAAAAACAGCATGGACTATATCTCTCACTGTTTGATTAGAACGAACGGTACCTTGAATGTTCGATACAATGTGATGCACATGTTCATAGCTTTCCAGCACCATTTTTTCAGTCACTTGAATACTGCCCGCCTGGCAGAAGCGGCCTAAATCATTACGAACTAAGTCAATAAGCATGACATGCTCAGCCTTTTCTTTTGGATGAGCTAAAAGATGATCAGATAATAGTTTATCCTCTTTTTGAGTTTTACCTCGTGGATGCGTACCAGCTATAGGACGAGACTGAGCAACGCCATTTTTTACTGATACCAGTCTTTCAGGGGACGAACTTATTATGTACTGATCGTTATATTTTATAAGAGCCGAAAACTGCGCGGGATTGCTATGACTGAGACTATGATAAAGGCTGATTGGATCACAATGTTGATCAAACTCAACGTTCCATTTTCGTGACAAATTAGCTTGAAATATATCCCCGTCCCGTATGTACTGCTTTGCCTTTATAATAAAATCAATGTAGTGACTAGGATCATCTTCGATAATTTTTCCAACAGCCAATTCAGCAGGACTATAAACGCCCGCTTCTGCAATATCGGCAACCATGGTGTTTATTAAGTCTTCTGAACCATCCTCAACCACAATGTAGGCTTTATTTTGATGATGATCTAAGATAATTGCAGCAGGAATTCTGGCTTTAAAAGCAATTGGTAAAAGGGACTCTTCAGCAAAAAAATTCACCCCAGGTTCAACTGCTTGGGCATATTCATAGCTTAAAAAAACAAACCAACCACCACAAAATGGAAGTTCGGATTGTTGAATAGGATTGGCTATATCGACCAATATTGAACTAAGACAATCTTCATCACCAGACCACTGAGAAACAATAGACTGGGGATGAGACAAGAGTATAGAGTAGCGAGAATTTTCTCCACCACTCGAATTAGAAGCTAGTAAGTAAGGATAACAGTCAGGCTTAAGTGAATGAACAGCAAGCAGGTCTGGAATGTCTTTGAGTTTGCGGCTGATAGTCACGGATGATCATATTTTCTTGAAAATACAGGTTCCATTAGTGCCACCAAAACCAAAAGAATTTGACATAGAAACATTTAATTTTAAGTCCCGAGCAGTATTTGCAACATAATCGAGATCGCATTCTGGATCTTGATTATCTAGGTTAATTGTAGGTGGAATAACTTGATCTCTTAAAGCTAAAATTGAGAAAATAGCTTCGATACCACCGGCAGCACCTAATAAATGCCCCGTCATAGATTTAGTTGAACTTACAACAAGCTTGTAAGCATGATCACCCATGGCGAGCTTAACAGCCATTGTTTCAGCAACGTCTCCAGCAGGTGTAGAAGTACCATGTGCATTGATATAACCCACGTCTTCGGCATTAAGGCCAGCATCATTCATTGCATTTTTCATACATCGAGCAGCACCTTCTCCCGTTGGTGATGGTGATGTCATGTGAAAAGCGTCACCACTCATACCATAACCAACCACTTCACAGTAAATGTTCGCGCCACGCTTTTTGGCCATTTCGTATTCTTCTAGTACAACAACGCCAGCACCATCACCCAAAACAAAACCATCTCGGTCTCTGTCCCAAGGTCTACTGGCAGCTTCAGGATCATCATTACGAGTTGATAAAGCACGGGCTGCGGCAAATCCACCAACACCCAGCGCACAGGTAGCCATTTCAGCGCCACCCGCAACCATTACATCGGCATCGCCATAAGAAATCATTCTAGCTGCATCACCAATATTGTGTGCACCTGTAGTACAGGCACTCACTATAGAAATGTTGGGCCCTTTGAGACCGCGCATAATTGATAAATTACCTGACACCATATTAACAATTGAACTAGGTACAAAAAAAGGTGATATCTTTCTTGATCCACCAGCAACGAATGAATCTCGGTTTTTTTCGATAGTTGGCAAACCACCAATGCCGGATCCGATGGCGACACCAATTCTTTCAGAATTTTCATCAGTGACTTCGATACCAGAGTCGTCAAGGGCCTGGATACCTGCAGCCAGCCCATAATGGATAAAAATATCCATTTTCTTTTGATCTTTTGGTTTTATATAAAGTGAGGCGTCAAAATTTTTGACAGAACCTGATATCTGGGCATTAAAACCGCTGGCATCGAAAACTGTTATCGGCGCAATACCGCTCTTGCCTGCAATAATATTCTTCCAGGACTCTTCTACCGTATTTCCAACTGGGGTCAAAAGCCCCAAGCCGGTAACCACTACACGTCGTTTTGACAAAATCAATACCTCATCTTAACTCAAGGACAATAATTAAAAATGCCGCTTAACATACAGTGATGATAAGCGGCATCGTCCAAATCGAGTATTCAGTTACAGATTAGCGTTGACGTAGTCGATCGCTAACTGAACACTGGTAATTTTTTCAGCTTCTTCGTCCGGAATTTCAGTTTCAAATTCTTCTTCTAAAGCCATTACTAATTCTACGGTGTCAAGTGAATCTGCACCTAGATCATCAACAAATGATGCTCCGTTAGTAACGTCTTCTTCTTTAGCACCAAGTTGTTCTGCAACAATCTTTTTTACACGGTCTTCAACAGAGCTCATTGAGAGTTTCTCCTCGTTAATGAATTTTGACTTGTCTGAGTGCCGATATTGTATTCAAAACTACTGCGACTTGCCAGAATTGTATGTATTTTTTTTTCCTATATTTAACAAACACTTAAGGTTTAAAGCCAACAAAGTGACCATCTATTTTAAAGTTAATTCGTGTTCACGATGGAAAAATATATGATGTTGGCTGAAGAAAATCACATTTTAAAGGTTTGATTTAGGATCAAAATTAAACTCAAAAATCATTCGATACCAAAAATAAATATTTATGGCATGTACATCCCACCATTTACATGAATATTTTCTCCAGTAATGTACCCAGCAGATGGCGACGCTAAAAAGACAACTGCAGCCGCAATGTCATCTGGATTGCCCAGTCGACCTAGTGGAATCTGACCTGTTAGTACCTTTTTCTGATCGTCACCGAGCTCCTTGGTCATATCTGTATCAATAAAACCTGGCGACACGGTATTAACCGTAATATTGCGAGATCCGATTTCGCGGGCTAACGATTTACTGAATCCAACCAGACCAGCTTTTGCTGCAGCATAGTTAGTTTGTCCAGGATTACCCGTTGAACCAACGACAGAAGAAATGTTAATAATTCGACCTGATCTTTTTTTCATCATAGGCCTAACTACTGCCTTGGTCATTCGGAAAATGGAGGTTAAATTAGTGTTTATAATTTCATCCCACTGTTCATCTTTCATTGCCATTAGTAAGGTGTCTCTTGTGACGCCAGCGTTATTGACTAATATGTCAGGAGGAGAGTAGTCGTTATTTATAATTTTTAAGCACGCCTTAATTGATTCAGCGTCAGCAACATTTAAAACCATCCCAGTGCCAGTAATTCCGTTTTCTTTAAACCCATCCGATATATTTTGGGCCCCTGCTTCAGAAGTTGCCGTTCCTATCACTATGGCTTGTTGATTACCCAGCGCATAAGCAATAGCTTGACCAATTCCTCGACTTGCTCCAGTTACGAGTGCAATTTGATTCGTTAACATGTGTCGTTACTCCGAGAATGATTTGATTGTTTTTTCTAAAGAAGTAATATCGGATACTGATTGAGATTGCATCGACTTTTCTATTCGACGGGTTAGGCCGCTGAGAACTTTGCCTGGCCCACATTCTACAAGACAGCCAATACCTTTTGAGTGCATGAACCGAACGCTTTCAGCCCATAGGACTGGGTGGTACAGTTGTTTCTTTAACAATAATTTAATTTCCTCAACAGAGCCGGCAATGTTTGCATTCTGATTGTGAACAACAGGAATCGTTGGCATTTTAAAGGGAGTATTAGATAAAGATTCAAAAAGCTGATCAGCCGCTCCTGTCATCAACGAACAATGGGACGGTACGCTAACGGCTAACAGCAACGCGCGTTTAGCACCAAGTCCCTTTGCATTCTCCATGGCTTCATCAACTGCAGCTTTGTTACCGGCAATAACAACCTGCCCTTCAGAATTGAAATTAGTGGCTTCAACAACTCCACTGGTAACGCTAGCGCAAGCCGCAATAACGCCTTTGTCATCAAGTCCAATAATAGCTGCCATAGAACCTTCACCGGGTGTTACAGCTGATTGCATTAGTTGACCACGATACGACACCAGTTTTACGGCATCGTCTAATTCAAGGCTGCCAGCACAAACTAACGCAGAATATTCTCCAAAACTATGACCCGCTAACAGACTAACCTTAGATAGTTCTCTAAAGGTACTTGCTATGTGCCAACAAGCAACGCTTGCACACAGCATTGCTGGCTGAGTAATTTCCGTTTGATTGAGCTTTTCAGCGGGCCCTTCGGATACTATTTTCCACAGATCATAACCGAGCGATTCTGATGCTTGATCATAGATTTTTTGTACCATTGGCTGGTGTTGAGTCCAGTTGGACATCATGCCAATTGATTGGGCGCCCTGTCCTGGAAAAACAAATGCTGTTTTAGTCATTGATATAATTATGGATTAATAAACCAATATAATATCATAGGCATACAAAAGGCCATATAAGTGAGTTGCCTTCAATGCAAAAAAATGCATAATGACGCGTCTCTAATTAAAGGCTTATAAAATGGCAAAAGGCGACCACATTGAAATGAAAGGAACGGTAAAAGATACTTTACCTAATACTATGTTTCGAGTTGAGTTAGAAAACGGTCACGTAGTCACTGCGCATATATCGGGCAAGATGCGTAAGCATTATATCCGTATACTAACAGGCGACTCAGTGACGGTTGAATTAACACCTTACGACTTGTCAAAAGGTAGAATTACATTCCGCGAAAGATAAATTGAACAACTAATTTTCTTAAATAACATTCATTCGTTATTTATTGATTCAAACCAAGCCTGCCGATGTAGACTTGGTTAATGCCTTAGATTAATTAGTTGCAAGATTAGTTGATTCAGCATTTGATGAAGTCACGTTACAAATGAGTTGGTTATCACTCACATCAATTTTCACATTCCCTCCCTCGGTTAAATCACCAAACAATAGTTCATTAGCTAATACCTGTTTGATTTCATCTTGGATCACCCGCTCCATTGGCCGCGCACCCATTTGAAGATCATAGCCTTTTGCAGCTAGCCACTTCCTAGCACTGTCGGTAACGTTCATGCTGACTTTTTTAACTTCAAGCTGCGCTTCAAGCTCAATTAAAAACTTATCGACAACATTTAAGATAACTTTAGGGCTAAGTCCTTTAAATTGTATAACAGCGTCTAATCGATTTCTAAACTCTGGAGTGAAGGCTTTTTTGATCGCTTCACCCGTATCGCGCGTGTGATCCTGTAATGTAAAGCCCATAGATGATCTGCTCATCATTTCAGCACCCGCATTAGTAGTCATTACTAAAATGACGTTTCTGAAATCAGCTTTACGGCCATTGCTATCGGTTAGAGTACCGTTATCCATGACTTGCAATAAAATGTTAAAAACATCGGGATGCGCTTTTTCAATTTCATCTAGCAATACAACCGAATAGGGATGCTTATTCATTTCCTCAGTCAATAAGCCGCCTTGATCAAACCCAACATAACCCGGAGGAGCACCAATCAATCGAGAAACAGAGTGCCTTTCCATATACTCAGACATATCAAATCGAATGAGTTCTATACCCATTATTTTAGCGATTTGGCGGCAAACCTCAGTCTTACCTACCCCTGTTGGTCCCGCAAATAGAAAAGAGCCGACGGGTTTAGCTTCTCTCCCCAAGCCAGATCGAGACATTTTAATCGCAGAGTCAAGTGCCTTAATAGCTTGGTCTTGTCCAAAAACAACTCTTGCCAGATTTTTCCCTAAGTTTTTGAGCATGTCTAAGTCATTGCTACTAACTGTATTAGAAGGAATTCTGGCAATCTTCGCCACTATTTCTTCAATATCCGTAACCCCAATCGTTTTCTTACGTTGCTTAATTGGCATTAAGCGTCGCTTGGCACCAGCTTCATCAATTACATCAATGGCTTTGTCTGGCAAGAATCTGTCATTAATGTATCTCGATGCAAGTTCAGTCGCCTTTCGTAATGCTGGTAAAGTATATTTAACGCTGTGATGCTCTTCAAAACGCGATTTTAAGCCTTTTAGAATTTGATACGCTTCATCGACACTCGGCTCTGGGACATCGATTTTTTGGAATCGACGGGCTAGTGCTCTATCCTTCTCAAACACGCCTCGATATTCCGCATAAGTAGTTGAGCCAAGGCATTTTATTTCACCACTCGCCAATACAGGTTTAATGAGATTAGACGCGTCCATAGCACCACCAGAAGCAGAACCTGCACCAATTATAGTGTGAATTTCGTCTATAAAAAGAATGGCTGCTGGTTCCTTCTTTAATTGGTTGATGACTGCTTTTAACCGTTTTTCGAAATCACCTCTGTATTTAGTACCAGCGACTAAAGCGCCTAAATCAAGAGAATAAACAATACTATCAGTGAGTATTTCAGGCACTTCTTCTTCAACAATTTTTCGGGCAAGGCCTTCCGCAATTGCTGTCTTACCTACACCAGCTTCACCGACAAGCAAGGGGTTGTTTTTTCTGCGTCGACAGAGCGTTTGAATAATTCGCTCTACTTCGTGATCTCTTCCGATTAAAGGATCAATTTTCCCAGCAATAGCGAGTTCGTTTAAATTAGTCGCAAATTGATCTAATGGACTAACTTTTTCAGCCTCGGGAGCCGAACTATCATCAGGTTGAGTCAATATGTCATCTTCACTTTCTTCGTTAATACGGCTTATGCCATGTGACAAAAAGTTAGTCACATCAAGCCGTTCAATATTATGTTTATTGAGCAAAAAGACTGCGTGTGAATCTTGTTCGGAAAAAACAGCGACCAAGACATTGGCGCCAGAAACTTCACCACTACCATTTGACTGCACATGAAAAAGTGCGCGTTGTAAAACACGCTGAAAACCAAGAGTTGGCTGTGTGTCTCTATCTTCATCAGTGGATAGCAGGGGCGTATTCTCATCGACGAAGGTTTCTAACTCAGTTCTGAGTAATGGGATGTCACCACTACAAGCTTCTAGAACCGCTTTTGCAGCTTCATTATCGGTAAGCATCAATAGAATATGCTCTACGGTTATAAATTCATGGCGTTTTTCGCTGGCATCATGAAAAGCCTTATTAAGGGATAATTCTAACTCTTTATTTAGCATGGTGATAATTCCGAAGCTTAATTTTTCAAATATTTACGTATTTTATCTAAGAAGAACAAGAGACTGACAAATAACAGCAATTAAACAGATACTGAAAATTGACACTAATCGAATGAGGTGTCTTAGTTTTCTTCTAAATCACATAATAACGGGTGTTTATTTTCTCTTGCAAAGCTATTGACCTGAGTTACTTTTGTCTCAGCAACATCCTTAGTATAGACACCACAAATACCCTTACCTGACTTGTGAACATTCAGCATAATTCTAGTGGCACCTTCACGATTGTGACCAAATATTGACTCCAAAATATGGACTACAAATTCCATAGGAGTGTAATCATCGTTGAGAATCAAAACTTTATACATTGGCGGCTTTTTGAGCTTGGGTTTAGTTTGCTCAAGCAGCAGAATGTCTGCATTGTCGTTGTCAGTATTTTCATCAGTCATTATTAGGTATTAGTAAGCAATCTTGTGCTTTAGTTAAGGGTGAGTTGTAAAAAATCAAGTCTAAGATATTATTCATCTTTTGACTATTTATTCTATCAGCCAAAAAAGACTAAAATTGGTTAAAATAAATAGTCAATTTATAGTTGATCGACCAGTAATTAAATGGAAATTAAATCAAAAGAGTCATCATGATCATCCTTGCAGTGAGATGGTTTAGTAACGTGAAAGGTTATTGATTTGTCTATAAAAATGAATATGAAGGCATTGATACCATTGCTCATTTTTCTGTAATTCGATTGAGAGGCGACAAAAATCTTAACTTCGATCTGTAAAGTTCAGTCTGTTGACGATTAACTGCAATTAATTTGATCCCACTGCTTAGCTCTAACCTCGTTACTACAAATTATATCTAATTGAATAGACTCTATGCTCTCTTAATAACTTCTGCTGTATAATAATGAAAGTTTTATTTACGTATTAATAACGAGGTCCTCATGAGCTACCAACACATAAAATTACCTGCACAAGGTCAAGCCATTACAGCCAACGAAGACTTGAGCCTGAATGTTCCTGATAATCCAATTATTCCCTTCATAGAAGGTGACGGCATTGGTGTTGATATTTCACCTGTCATGATTGATGTGGTCAATGCTGCGGTCAGTAAAGCCTATGGCGGATCTAAAAAAATCTCTTGGATGGAGATATATGCAGGTGAAAAAGCAACACATATTTATGGTGAAGATGAATGGCTCCCAGAAGAATCATTGTCCGTCATGAAAGATTATATTGTCTCTATTAAAGGCCCACTAACTACGCCCGTCGGTGGTGGAATACGATCACTTAATGTTTCTATTCGCCAACAGCTCGATCTTTATGCCTGTGTCCGACCCGTGCGCTACTTTCCCGGTATCGAAACACCCCTAAAACGGCCTGAAGATACCGAAATGGTAATATATCGCGAAAATACAGAAGATATTTACGCCGGAATCGAATGGGAAGCTGGCTCTGATGAAGTTAAGAAAGTAATCAAATTTTTTGCAGAAGAAATGAATGTGACGGGTATCCGATTCCCAGAAACTTCAGGCATAGGAGTGAAGCCGGTTTCTTCTGAAGGCACCAAAAGACTGGTTCGTAAAGCATTTCAATACGCCATTGACAATGATCGAAATTCGGTATCATTGGTACATAAAGGTAACATTATGAAATACACCGAAGGTGGGTTTCGAAGTTGGGGTTATGAGTTGGCCAAAGAAGCATTTGGCGCAACTGAAGTTAATGGCGGTCCATGGTGTGAATTTAAAAACCCTAAAACGGGTAAAATAATATCCGTTAAAGACGTGATAGCAGACAATTTCCTTCAGCAAATCCTACTCAGGCCAACCGAATATGATGTCATTGCAACGCTTAATTTGAATGGTGACTATATTTCTGACGCCTTGGCTGCACAAGTTGGCGGAATTGGCATTGCCCCAGGTGCCAATATTGCAGATACCATTGGAGTTTTTGAAGCAACTCACGGGACTGCGCCAAAATATACGGGCTTAAACAAAGTTAATCCTGGTTCAATTATATTGTCGGCCGAAATGATGTTACGTTACATAGGCTGGCTTGAAGCTGCCGATTTAATTATCAAAGGCATGGAGGGGGCAATTGGTGCAAAACAAGTAACCTATGATCTTGCTCGTAATGAACCTGAGGCCACTGAACTTAGTACTTCTGATTTTGGCGCAGCTGTTGTTAATTTTATGGACTAGTCGATCAATAAAAACGCTTTAACTGGTTTGCTCCATTCGGTGCAAACCAGTGTCTTCTACAATGCGTGCTGCAATTTCTTCAACTGATATTGTGGTGGTATTTAAAAACTTAATATTGTTTTTGTAATACATTTCTTCTGCAGCGCTTAATTCAAAACGACATTGCTCCAATGACGCATAACGGCTATTTGCACGCCTCTCCTGACGAATATTAACCAAGCGGTTAGCATCGGTTGTTAGTCCATATAACCTGTTTTTAAATGGCCGAATTGGCTCGGGTAGGCGATCTGATTCCATGTCTTCTTCTGTTATTGGATAATTGGCGGCTTTTAATCCAAATTGTAGTGCCAGATACAGACAACTTGGCGTTTTTCCTGTTCGTGAAACACCAATTAAAATAATGTCTGATTCATTATAGTTGCGTGTTTTTCCTCCGTCATCGTGAATTAACGAAAAGTCTATAGCATCAATCCGTGATTCATACAAAGAGGGATTTGCAATTCTATGCCCCGATTGATGAGACGATGACATGCCTAATGTTTTTTCAAGGCGAGGTAGGAAATCACTAAACGGATCTAAAACTAAAGCCTTACATTGACTAATAATAGTTTTCAGCTCTGGGCTGGCCATAGTCGAGATAACAATAGGTAAACTATTTTCTTCACTTGAATCACGTTCAACTTCCTGACTAACCATTTTCGCTTTTTCAACTGTATCTACAAATGGAATTGTTTTTGTTTTAAAATGCAGATCAGGGAATTGGGCCAGTAGACTATGCCCCAATGTTTCCACTGTTATCGCTGTGCCATTCGAAATAAAGTAAGCTTTTCGAGTATTTTCTTCCATAACAATTTAACTTTTGTATCTAGAGGTTAGTGCTTAAGAATAACATTGATCGACCTATCAATATTTAATTTTCTACCGATATAATCAAAGCTCCTATGATAAAATTACTACCTTAATATTTGGATTACTGGATCGAAATGGCTACTAATATACTACCCCTTGACCAACTAGGAATGAACGATGTGCCGATGGTCGGTGGGAAAAATGCGTCATTGGGCGAAATGATTAGCAATTTAGGAAATTTGGGCGTATTAGTTCCAGGTGGGTTCGCAACAACCTCATCTGCCTTTGACCAATTTTTAAATGACGCTGGACTGACCAAAAAAATCCATCAGACGCTTGATCAACTTGATACAAATGACGTTAATGCTTTGGCCAAGGTTGGCAAAAAGATTAGAAGCTGGATCATTGATTCACCTTTACCATCACAATTTCAAGCAGATATAACGAATGCCTATCTTGAAATGTCCGTTAATGGAATGGAAGCTACGGTTGCCGTTCGTTCTTCTGCAACAGCAGAGGATTTACCCGATGCATCATTTGCCGGACAACAAGAAACCTACCTCAATATTAAAGGGATTGATCAAGTTTTATATTCAGTAAAACTGGTGTTTGCTTCATTATTTAATGACCGTGCTATTTCTTATCGCGTGCATCAGGGATACGCACATTCGGAGGTGTCTCTTTCTGCTGGTGTACAACGCATGGTTCGAAGTGACCTATCGTCCAGTGGCGTGATGTTTAGTATAGATACAGAATCAGGATTCGAGGATGTAGTCTTTATTACCAGTAGTTATGGTCTGGGTGAAACTATTGTGCAAGGTGCGGTTAATCCAGATGAATTTTACGTTTACAAAAACACACTGGACGTTGCTGACCACAGCATTTTGCAAAAAACTCGAGGTAGTAAACTGATCAAAATGGTTTATGCCGACAGCGACAACCCTGCTGAAGCAATCCAGACCATTAATGTACTTCAATCAGAACAAATTCTATTCTCAATTTCAGATGAAGATGTAACTGAACTCGCTAAAATTGCCGTCACAATTGAAAAGCATTATGGCCGAGCCATGGATATTGAATGGGCTAAAGATGGAGAGGATGGTCAGCTTTATATTGTTCAAGCGCGTCCAGAAACCGTTCAATCACAGGTAGGTCAAATAGTAGAACGATTTGTTCTTAAACAAACTACCGAAGCTATTCTTGAAGGCCGAGCTGTTGGTAATCGTATCGGTCAAGGCATTGCAAAGGTAGTCAGTAACATATCTCAAATGGATCAAATTCAGGCGGGTGATGTACTGGTCACGGATATGACCGATCCAGATTGGGAGCCTGTTATGAAAAAGGCTTCCGCTATTATTACTAATCGAGGAGGTCGAACCTGTCACGCAGCTATCATTGCACGTGAATTGGGTATTCCTGCACTCGTTGGCACAGGTAACGGTACTGAAATTATCAACAATCTGGCTGAACTCACCGTGTCTTGTGCGGAAGGTGATACGGGTTATGTTTATGCTGGCTTGCTTGAGTTCGAACATCAAAAACATGAATGCACCAATATGCCTGATATACCGGTGAAGGTAATGATGAATGTTGGCAACCCGGAAAGGGCCTTTAGTTTTTCGCGATTACCTCACTCTGGGGTTGGACTTGCAAGACTTGAATTTATCATTAATAAAATGATAGGCATTCACCCTCGAGCTCTTTTGGAGTTTGATAAAATGGATAAAGAACTGCAGCAACAAATCAGTCGAAAAATCGCAGGTTATCCTAGTCCTGTGGAGTATTTTATTCAAAAATTAACCGAAGGTATTTCAACTTTAGCAGCTGCCTTTGCCCCAGAAAAAGTGATTGTTAGACTGTCTGATTTCAAATCCAATGAATATGCTCATCTGCTTGGTGGCGATGTTTTTGAGCCCGATGAAGAAAACCCAATGCTCGGCTATCGAGGTGCCACTCGTTATATTAGTAAAGATTTCAAGCCCTGTTTTGCGCTTGAGTGCGAAGCCATCAAAAGGGTACGTAATCAAATGCAATTACGAAACATTGAAATCATGATTCCATTTGTGCGCACCCTAACAGAAGCACGATTAGTTCATGAAGCGCTTAAGCAAAATGGCCTTGAGCGGGGCGTCGATGATTTTAAAGTAATTATGATGTGTGAAATTCCTTCGAACGTAATTCTAGCCGAACAGTTTCTTGAATACTTTGATGGCTTTTCAATTGGCTCTAACGACTTAACACAATTAACACTCGGACTTGACCGTGATTCGGGACTTGTCGCCCACTCGTTTGACGAACGTGATCCAGCCGTCATGGCTCTATTAAAACAAGCAATACAGGCGTGTAAAGCCGCGGGTAAATATGTGGGTATTTGTGGACAAGGACCATCGGATCACCCTGACCTCGCCAAATGGTTATTAGAACAAGGTATTGATAGTGTTTCGCTTAATCCCGATACGGTAATTGAAACTTGGCTGTTTATGGCGGATCAAAAAGCAGGTTAAAAGTAAAATAGTATGCCTAAGCCTATTTAAAATCCTCATACAACCGTCGTTACTATGAGTGAGCGTGACGGTAAATGCTGTAAAAGGTTGATTGTAGAATAGTATTTAATCAGCCAGCAGGTCATACTCTATCCTAAGGAAAGTCTTTCAGATACAGTCGTTAGAGAAACACTCGAAGAAACGCACTACGATTTTACACTCAGGGGTTTACTCGGTATTTATCGTTCAGTCCGAGAAGGTTTGGCTGAGATTACTTGAGTACAGTTTTTATTTATAGGACAGGTTGGTCATTGTTTCAAAGGACCGCTTGATAATGTTATTATATCTATTCACTGGTTGAGTTATGATTAGGTTGTTGATAACAATAACAAAATACGCTGGTTTTACAATATATTGACAACTATTATCGTAAAGGCCCTTTGTCCCTTTTTGTCCTAGAATTTAGATGAAGCTACGAATACTTATCCCAGCCCTATTAAGTCTGTTGACTTCCAACAGTTGGGCTAATGAATCCTTTGTGCATTGTTATGATTTCGGATGCAAAAGTAACCAATCAATAGACTTCAGTACAGTACAGTGGAGGCAAATCAGCGCACTCTTTACTTCTACCTTGAATGAAGCAGATGAAAAGCAATCAATAAGAAAGGCGGTCGCTTTGATGGAGCAATTCAGTGGCGAACTGACAGGCACGTCATTAGATGTTGGGGGTAATTATCCCGGTAGTGACATTCCAAATCAAATGGATTGCATCGATGAATCGACCAATACCTTTCAGTATCTTTACGCTATCGAAAAACTTAATTTACTTAAGTGGCATACAGTAGGACTTAAAAAAAGACGTATTGTTTGGCTTGTTAGCCATTGGACAGCCGTCATTGAAGAGATCAGCACGAAACAAAAATTTGCGATCGATTCCTGGTATCGAGATAATGGTCAGATGCCATACATTCAGCTTCTGGGCAATTGGCAAGCCAAAAAAGACTTTGTTAAAAAATATAATCCTGATTAAATTAATTGAATCCCTTACTTGAAATTACACTCAGTTTTTTATCTAACTTAATTTGTTCTGATATAAATAAATGAAAGCTCCTAATCGTGAAAAAATCATTGTAGGCATGTCTGGCGGTGTTGACTCGTCTGTTTCTGCTCTACTTTTAATTGAACAAGGCTATGAAGTTGAAGGCTTGTTTATGAAGAATTGGGAGGAAGACGATACGCAGGAGTATTGCTCTGCTGGCGTTGATTTGGCTGATGCGAAACAGGTTTGCCAGAAATTAGATATACCCCTTCATACCGTCAACTTTTCCAGCGAATATTGGGATAACGTATTTGAATTTTTCCTGCAAGAGTATCGAGCCGGTCGTACACCCAACCCAGATATCATGTGCAACAAGGAGATAAAATTCAAGGCTTTTCTCGACCATGCTCAAACGCTAGGCGCTTGCAAAATAGCGACTGGGCATTATGTTCGTTCTCGTACTGTTGATAATCAAACCCAATTATTACGTGGCTTAGATAGAAACAAAGACCAGTCTTACTTTCTATACGCTTTAGACCAGTCTCAAATATCTCAGGCATTATTTCCTGTTGGAGAACTTGATAAACCTGAAGTACGCAAAATCGCGGAGAAACACGGTTTCACCACCTATAATAAAAAAGATAGCACCGGTATTTGCTTCATAGGTGAGCGTAAATTTAAAGACTTTCTACAACGCTTTATTCCAGCCCAACCCGGCAAAATTGAATCACTAAGCGGTGAGCCATTGGGAGAACACAGCGGTTTAATGTATTACACTATTGGTCAGCGCCAAGGTTTAGGTATTGGTGGAACTGAGCAAGGCAGTGAAGAGCCCTGGTATGTCGTAGAAAAAAGGATGGATACCAATAAACTCATGGTCACTCAGGGAAAGGACCACCCTAGCCTGTTACATAAGCATTGCCGCATATCAGGTCTTCACTGGATTAATCCCATAGACACCTCAAAACGAGTGAATGGTCAGGCGAAAACTCGATATAGGCAAGCTGATCAAAATTGCCAGATTACTCATATCGAAAAAGACATGGCTATTGTTGAATTCGAAAACTCTCAACGTGCCATAACCCCTGGGCAAGCATTGGTTATTTATCGAGATGAGGTTTGTCTGGGAGGCGCTACCATTGAAGCGGCATTTAATTAAGTGCTGCAAAAAGTTATACACATGAGTTAATAATATGATTTTTAAATCGTCTCAGTGAACCGATACTGTTTAAGTTATTACCTAGATGCAATTGACTTTAACGATGCGTCAAAACACAGCACTGATAGTAGAAACCTCAAGCAGTTATCAAACCCCATTATTAGAACAATCCCATTTTTAGAGACTTCGCAAAAATGACAACTCAACTGACCTCGTTAGAAAATCAAACAATTGCGCTAGCGGGAGTATTTCAAGCTGCTACATTAGTGGATCAAATATCTACTGTTGGCAAAATCAATCAATCAGATTTTGACTGTAGTTTTGATAGCCTCTTTGCCTTTGAAGCAGCCACTACAGTCGATGTTTATGGTGATTTAGCCAGTGTTCAAAGTGGTCTTAAAACCTTAGAAATGTATTTAAGTGGCGAGGGCGATAAACCAACAAAAGCGATGACTTATTATATTTTAACGCTGTTAAAAATTGCTAAACAGTTAAAAAAGAATAACAGCATGTCATCCAAAATATTCGAACGGCTTCAGACAATAGAAACCCAATCAAAAACATTTGACTTAAGTCGCATTAACGTCTTATCCAAAGTTGCAGAGCTTTACCAAGAAACAATTAGTACAGTAAGCCCGAGGATTATTGTCAAAGGCGAACAAAGCTATCTGAGCAATACCGATACGGCGAGTAAAATCAGAACACTGCTATTGGCAGGTATTCGTTCAGCAATTTTGTGGAATCAAATTGGTGGCAGCCAATGGCGGCTTTTATTCACCAGAGCGGGCTATGTCCAGTCGGCAAAAAAATTAATTGAAGCAATGTGAGCCTAAAAGTTATGCTGTTGTCGAATAGTTTTTAACAGCCCGATACAGGCATCTCTAATCATATCGAATACTCGTTCAAAACCATCATCACCGTAATAGGGATCAGGTATTTCAGTTTGCATATATTGGTTAGAATACTCAAGCATCATCGTAAGTTGGGCACGTGGTTGCTTTGGCTCTAAGCGCTGCATACCCATAAAATTTGACTCGTCCATCGCTAACAAAAAGTCAAAATTCATAAAATCTTCCGATAAAAACTGTCGAGCTCTCAGATCAGCCAGTTCCACACCATGTTTACGTGCCGTACTTTGCGAACGCAAATCAGGTGAATCACCAGAGTGAAAGTTATGTAATCCGGCTGAATCAATTATGACTTTCCCACCCAAACCCTCGGCATTAACTAACGATTGAAATACTCCCTGTGCCGTTGGTGATCGACATATATTACCCATACAAACAAAAAGTACTTTTACTTGATCCATATCTTCGATAGCTGTCTGTTTTTTGAACCGTTTAATAAAATTAATCATCGTGGAAAATTAATTTATTCAAAGATAACACATACCACTTTATGTGCATCATGACATGAGAGCAGCAAATAAAATGTTTAAAAATAAGTATTTTGATCATGAAACAAATCCATCAAGTCGTTGATATACTGAATTAATATTCAACATGAAAATCATTTTGATCTAAATGCTTAGCGATAGAGAGCAAACAACTTTCAGTCGGTATGACCTTCCAGTCGCCCTCTGTTCTCAAATCAAAGTTAAAACCGTCTTTCTGCATATGAAAAGCTATTGGCATTCCGTTATGACCTTCATATTGCTTTAAATCGTTAACGAGTTTATTGATCACTTTTTCAGTATTACCATTTAATTTGATATGCAGGAGCCGTGCGTTTTGTTGACGGTAATCGTCGAGTAATTGAACTCTTTCAGCTTTGAGTTTAACTCCATTATTAAAGTCGTCATAAGCAATGCCTCCATCGACTACCCAAACTAAGTCTTTAGATACAAGTGGCTCTATTTCTTGAAGCAGTGAAGGTGAAATACGAACATCAATTCGACCACTGCGGTCATCCAAAGTAACGAATGCCTCACGCCCATATGAACCACCTTTAATTCGAATATCAACCACTAAGCCACAAACTGTGGTTGGTTTTGCTTTTTGGCGATATCGAGTAGCAGAGATGTCGCCCGTATTAAGTAGCGCCAACCATTGGGATAGGTTTGTAGATGAAATCTGCTTGATTTCTGATGCAACAATGAGCAGTGGATGTCCCGTCAAAAATAAGCCAAGAGCTTCTTTTTCTTGCATTAAACGGTGCTTTTCATTCCAGGGATCACAATCAGGTAAAGTTTTAATCGTTACCCCAGACGCTAATTCAGCAAACATATCGGTCATGCCTGAACTTTGATTATTGTGTTCTTGTTCCGCTGATTGCAGTGCAAATTTCAGATGAGACATCAGCGCTGCCCGATTTTTTGAGAAACAGTCCATTGCACCTGCTTTAATTAATGCCTCGAGTAGTTTTCGGCTTTTTTTGGCACTATCAACGCGTTCACAAAATTCATCTAGCGAGGTAAAGTAATCATTAGCTCGACTATCAATAATGGCTTCAATAGCTCCCTGCCCGACACCTTTAATGGCACCCAAGCCATAAAAGACTAAGCCATCTTTTGATGGTGTGAAACGATAACTCGAGCAATTAACATCGGGTGGTAAAACGTTAAGTTTCATTTCTCGGCATTCATCGATTAAAGTGACAATTTTATCTGTATTGTCCATATCAGCTGATAAAACAGCCGCCATAAATTCAGCGGGATAATGGGCTTTTAACCAAGCGGTTTGATAAGACACTAAAGCATAAGCAGCCGAATGAGATTTATTAAAACCATAACCAGCAAACTTTTCCATTAGATCGAATATGTAGGTTGCTGTCTCTGCTTTGACATCATTAGCAACCGCACCATCAGTAAAAATAACACGCTGCTTTTCCATTTCTTCAGGTTTTTTCTTACCCATCGCTTTACGCAATATGTCAGCACTGCCGAGTGTATAACCAGCCAATACCTGAGCAATTTGCATTACCTGTTCCTGATACAGGATGACACCATAAGTGGGTTTTAAAATTGGTTCTAACGCAGGATGAGGATACTCAACTCTTGAACGACCATGCTTGCGTTCAATAAAGTCGTCAACCATGCCGGATTGCAGTGGGCCAGGTCGGAACAAGGCAACCAGTGCAATAATATCTTCGAAGCTGTCGGGTTGAAGTTTACGAATTAGGTCTTTCATGCCGCGAGATTCCAGCTGAAATACCGCTGTGGTTTGATATGATTGAAGTAAATCAAACGTTTTAGGATCATCTAACGGAATACGTTCAATTTCGAGAGGGTCTCCACTTTTATTTAAGTTGATTGAATTAACCGCCCAATCGATAATTGTAAGTGTTCGTAGACCCAAAAAGTCGAACTTGACTAAACCAATGGCTTCTACGTCATCCTTATCAAATTGTGATACCAATCCTGCGCCGCCTTGCTCACTGTAAGTCGGCGTAAAGTCAGTCAAATCGCTCGGCGCAATGACAACGCCACCGGCATGTTTACCGACATTCCGTGTTAAACCCTCTAAAGACAATGCCATATCGATGAGCATTGTAACGTCTTCATCTTGTTGATATAACGCGCGTAAATCGTCTTCTTGTTCCAACGCCTTATTGAGCGTGATTCCTATTTCAAAGGGTATGAGTTTGGCAATCCTATCGACGAAGCCATAAGGATGGGACATGACCCGACCAACATCACGAATAACCGCCTTTGCCGCCATTGTGCCGTAGGTAATAATTTGTGATACTTGGTTACGACCATAGTTTTTAGCAACATACTCGATAACCTCATCTCGTCTATCCATGCAAAAATCAATATCAAAATCAGGCATTGATACACGTTCTGGATTGAGGAATCGTTCAAACAGCAATTCGTATTCAAGGGGGTCGAGATCAGTAATTTTGAGCGCATAGGCAACGAGTGAACCGGCACCAGAACCACGCCCAGGGCCAACTGGAATTTTGTGTTGTTTAGCCCATTCGATAAAGTCCATTACAATTAGAAAATAACCTGGAAATCCCATTTCAAGAATAATATTGAGTTCAAAGTCAAGTCGTTCATCATAGGGTTTTCGATCCAGTATCTTCCCTTCGGTCAGTTGTTGTTGCAAGAATTCAAGTCGTTTATCGAGTCCTTCTTTTGATACGTGTCGAAAAAAACTGTCGGTATCATAGCCGTCAGGAATCGGATAAGCGGGCAGAAAATTTTCTCCTAAACGTAATCTAACATTACAGGCTTTGGCAATATTGATGGTGTTTTCAATGGCCTCAGGTATATCAGAAAATAAGGCGACCATTTCATCGTTGCTACGCAAGTATTGTTGCTCTGAATAGGTTTTGGGGCGCCGACTATCTTGTAGAGTAAAGCCACTACAAATACAAACTCGGGCTTCATGAGACTCAAAGTCTGTCCTATCCATAAACCGAACATCATTACTGGCAACAACCGGGACTTGGAATTGCCCCGCAAACTTAACGGCTTGTGCAATGTAAGACTCTTCATAAGGCCGACCTGTTCGTTGTAATTCAAGAAAAAAGCGGTCGTTAAATATGGCTTGCCACTGCTTCAGATAGCTCTCAGCCAAAGGAATATTTTGCATTTTAATAGCATGCCCTATGTCACCATCAAGGCAGGCAGAAAGGGCTATTAAACCATCGGATGCTTCGCGTAACCATTCAATATTAATCGTGGGGCGGTCAGCCAATTGGCCTTCGATATAAGACCGCGATACGAGTCGTTTGATGTTGAGATAACCAACATCATCTTGGCAAAGCAAAACCAATCGACTGAGTGTTTCTTTACGATCTTCGTGATAAATCCACACATCAGCGCCAAAGATGGGTTTAACACCACTCGCTGTCGCTGTTTTAAAATGCTTAACCACTGCAAATAAATTCGACATGTCTGTCAATGCGACAGCACCCATGTTCCGTTTACGGGTTTCTTCTATGAGTGGTTTGAGCCTTAACGTACTGTCCTGAAGCGAAAACTCAGAGTGCAGATGAAGGTGTACGAAATCATTAGCCATAGTTTAGAGTAGATCCTTGACTGGTTTAAAGCTGCGTCGGTGAGCCGGAGAAACACCATGTTGAGTAAGTAAATCACGATGTAACTGAGTGGGATAACCTTTGTGTTTAGCAAACTGATACTGAGGATACAAAAAATCTAACTCAAGCATCTGTCTATCACGATACTCCTTGGCTAAAACCGAAGCAGCTGAAATACAAGATTCCGTTAAATCACCTTTAATTATGGCATGTACCTCAAAATCGGGCAGATCAGGTTTACGATTACCATCCACTAAAACTATTTCTGGACAGATTTTTAAAGCCAATACGGCACGACGCATGGCGAGCATGCTAGCATTTAAAATATTAATATCATCAATTTCTTCGATACTCGCTTCGGCAATCGCCCAAGCAACTGCGGTATGTTTAATCTCAATTTCAAGTCTGGCTCTTTTAGCTGCGGTAAGTTTTTTTGAATCAGTTAATCCTGCTATCGGCTGAGATGAATCAAGAATAACGGCCGCGGCAACCACCGAACCAGCCAACGGCCCTCTTCCCGCTTCATCAACGCCTGCCACTCGTTTACCCATTGGCAAATCAAACATATGAAAAACCTTCGACGGTTGTCTTTTTGCTCTGTGCCAACGTTGGAATCTTACTCAATCTGTCATTTACTAGCGTAAAGTTTCTCATTTCGAACACTTTCGCCTTATCAGAAAACAAAAAGCCCACTCGTGCAAAGGTCTCATATATAATACCTGATTTTAAAATTGAAGATTCCTTCATGTCAAGATTACTCAAAGTCGCCGTTGTTGGCGTTGGCCATCTTGGTAGATGGCATGCCGATAAATATGCAGCCTCAGCCGACTGTGAATTAGTCGCCGTTGTCGATAATAACCTCGAGGCTGCCGAAGCGGTGGCTCAAAAACATGGCACACAAGCTTGCTCAAACTATCGAGATATTCTAACGGAAGTTGATGCGATAAGTCTGGTAGTTCCGACTAATAGGCATTATAAAATTGCACGTGAAGCTCTAAAAGCGGGCATTCACTGTTTAGTGGAAAAACCAATCAGCGAAACGGTCGAACAAGCCACTGAATTAATTGAAATCGCCGAGGCTAAAAAGCTGGTGCTTCAAGTCGGTCATATCGAGCGATTTAATAGTGTGATGTTAGGTATTAAGCAGAATTTGAAACATCCTCAATTCATCGAATCCACCCGACTGGCACCATTTTCGTTACGCGCTACTGATGTCAGCGTAGTGCTCGATTTAATGATCCATGATATCGATATTATTCTAGATTTGGTCGACTCCCCTATTAGCCGTATTTCGGCAAGTGGCACATCGGTGTTATCAGACACTATCGATATTGCCAATGCTCGAATCGAATTCGAGAATAAATGTGTTGCTAATGTGACTGCGAGTCGCATTAGTCAAAAGCGTGAGCGAAAATTGCGTATTTTTAGTAAGGACTCCTATATTTCTGCCGACTTCCAGGAGAAGATTCTGTCGATTAATAAAAAAGGCAAAACCAATAATGAAGCCGGATTTAAAGATATTGACCATCAGGAAATTCGTTATGATGATACCGATGCACTCAACCTAGAAGTGCTGGACTTTATTCGCGCCATTAAAACGAATGGACAGCCGACGGTTAGTGGTATGGATGGTCGAAGGGCGCTGCAAACTGCCATTGAAATCACTTCGCTTATATTGCCTATTTAATTAAGCCTAATTAATATGCTAAGCCAGTACCTGAAAGACATAAGCCAGAAACGATAAGGGAACAAAATGAACATACCGATGGTTGACCTGAAAGGTCAATACGAAAACCTTAAAGAAGAAATTGAACCGGCCATGTTGCAGGCCTTGGCAGATGCTCGCTTCATCTTAGGGCCGAATGTGCAGGCTTTCGAGCAAGAGTCGGCTGACTATCTGGGCGTTAAGCACGCCATAGGTTGCGGCTCTGGCACCGATGCATTACATCTTGCTTTGCTAGCGTCAGGGATTAAGTCAGGCGATGAGGTTATTACCACTGCATTCACTTTTATCGCGACTGCTGAGGCTATTCGGTATATTGGCGCTATTCCTGTTTTTGTTGACATTGATCCGGTTACGCTGAATATTGATACGACAAAGATTGCCACTGCTATTAGTGCTAAAACGGCTGCCATTATGCCGGTGCACTTGTTTGGGCAGGCCGCCGATATGGCAGAAATACAAGCGGTGGCAAACCAACATGGATTAATTGTTATTGAAGACTGCGCACAGTCTTTTGGCAGCAAATACAAAGGGCAAATGACGGGGTCAATTGGCATAGCGGCAGGGTTTAGTTTTTTCCCCAGTAAAAATCTCGGCTGTTATGGTGATGGTGGTTTAATTTCTACTAATGATGATAAAGTTGCTAATCAAATTAAAATTTATCGTAATCACGGTAGCAGCAAGCAGTATCACCATGATGTGATCGGTTATAACAGTCGTCTTGATGAACTACAGGCGGTTATTTTACGGATCAAATTAAAACATATTAATAGCTACAATCAGAACCGACTAAGGGTGGCAAAAACTTATAACCGTTTATTGTCAGGTAGCGATCTCGAAACACCTCTGGTTCCTGATGACCGTGACCATATATTCCATCAATACACCGTTCTAAGTGATCGACGGGAACAAATTCGCGACTCTTTATTAGCACAAAATATGTCTTGTGCAGTTTATTATCCAGTTCCGCTACACCAACAAAAAGCATTCGCCGATACAAACCCTCAACCGTTGCCAGTAACGGAAGATATATCGCGAAGATGTCTGTCGTTTCCAATTTTTCCTGAGATGACAGAGCAACAAGTAGAGGTTATGTGTCAGGCAATACTCAAAACTTGAGTACTGCACCGCACATTATGATTCTGGCGGGCGAAGCTTCGGGCGATGCGCATGCAGCAGAATTTATTGAACAGATTACCCAACTGCGACCGGATATTCGCCTAACGGGCATGGGCACAACGTTAATGAAAAAAGCCGGTGTCGATGTGTTTTTTGATTCGGCGAGCATTGCTGTTGTAGGTGTAGTCGAGGTACTTCGCCATTGGGGTGATATCAAGAAGGCAATGAATCTGGTAAAAACTGCTCTGGAGGAAACCAAACCTGACTTATTAATACTGGTTGATTACCCTGAATTCAATTTGAAAATGGCGCGCCATGCCAAGTCTTTGGGTATCAAAGTTTTATTTTACATCAGTCCTCAAGTTTGGGCTTGGCGCCCAAAACGAATTCATAAAATCGGCCGTTCAATCGATCACATGGCTGTTCTTTTCAAATTCGAGCAAGCGTTTTATGAAAAAGCCAATATTCCAGTTAGTTTTGTTGGCCATCCGTTGGTCGATAAAGTAAAAGCCAACATTGACTCGAAACAGGCTCGGATGAATTTAAAGTTAGACCAAAGCGACATCGTTATCGGTTTATTTCCCGGCAGTC
The DNA here is from genome assembly GCA_913061315.1 of uncultured Gammaproteobacteria bacterium. Taxonomy (GTDB): domain Bacteria; phylum Pseudomonadota; class Gammaproteobacteria. The sequence goes on from CAJXUC010000025.1 coordinate 41,972, forward strand.
GTAGAAACGAAATCAACCGGCTGTTGCCATTGATGCTCGAAACTGCACGGTTGATGAAGCAAAGAAACCATGCGCTGAAATTTATATTACCCGTGGCCTCCACACTCGATTATGACGCGATCAATCTGCGATGTGAACAATCTGATATCGATATTCAGCTCACTCGTGACGATATCTATGACTTGATTCCTTGTTGTAACGCGATTGTTTCCTGCTCTGGTACGGTTACACTTGAGATAGCATTGCTAAATGCACCCATGTGTTTGGTGTATAAGATTTCGTGGTTGTCTTATCAAATAATGAGCCGCTTGTTGACCATTCCACACATTGGGCTTGCCAATATTGTCGCCAATAAGCTCATTGTAAAAGAGCTGTTGCAATCTGATGCGACCCCTCAAACCATAGCGAATGAACTGTTTCAGTTATTGGAAGATGAATCGTATCGATCGCAGGTTGTTTCAGATCTGTCAAAAGTGCGAGAGAATCTGGGTGCAGGGGGCGGTGCCAAAAAAATGGCTAAGCTTGCATTGTCGTTTATTTAACCAGTCTAAGAATGCTTAATATTGATGTATATTAAGTATGTTAAACGGGCGCCATTTCAACCTTGTAGCCAGCTTTTATCCAGTCAGGCATACCGCTATGGCAGACGCAGGCCAGGTGATCTATTCCAAGTAAATTTAGATTCGTAAAAACAGTTTGCGAACGGCGACCAGAGCGACAATGGATATACACTTTTTTATACTGTTTTAAAGTATCAAGATGTTGACTCTCAGTACCCATCGGCATATTACAACTACCGGGAATATGCCCACTAGCGAATTCTTCCGGTGTTCGGTTATCAACAATTAAAGTATCTTCGGATAATTGCTGCCAAATATGGTGTAGGTCATCCATCGAGATATCATCCAACACGTAACGTTTTGGATTAAAATTGATACCACACGACATGTTCGCTGGGACGGCTTCATTGATTTTTTTAGGCATATCTAGGTTCAAGTTATTCATCAACTCGACAAACTCCTGTCTAGGTCGATTATTTCCCAGGCGTAAGTTCCAACGTTTTTCTTGACCTATCGTAGAGCCGATACGTCCATTGTAATCATGCGCAGGATAGACTTTAGTTTCGTCATCCAATTTAAAAAGTTTTTGTGTGATGCTATCAAATAACTGGCCTGGATCACCATCTTGAAAATCCGTTCTACCACACCCGCGGATTAGAAGAGCATCTCCTGTAAAAACCATGCCATCGATATAATAACTGGTACAGGCACTTGTGTGGCCAGGTGTAAAAATAGCCCTTATGGTGAAATTACCCAGCTTTAACTCTTGGTTATGTTTGATTGAAATGTCAATCGATTGAATACCTGCATTTTCACCAAAAACTATTTTGGCTCCTGTCATTTGTCGTAACTTACCACCTGAAGTAACATGATCAGCATGTGCATGCGTCTCAATAGAATATAATAATTCGATACCCCGTTCGCTGATGATCTGTAAATCGCGATCAAAGTGCTCCCAGACTGGATCAATAATGGCACCTTCATTGGTTTCTGGATCAATCAATAAATAGGTGTAGGTACAACTATCACGGTCGTAGAGCTGTTCGAGCAGTAATGATCGAGTTGTCAATCCAGTATTCATGTTAAACCCATTTAATGCAGAAGAATTTAAGGTTCAGTATATCGCCATATTTTAACGAAACAATGAGAATTTCACGTGCCATTTTGAGCCTGTTTCGTTATTATCTCACCTATGAATTACGCCACTTTTAAGGGGTTAACTTGGCTTTATAGTGGGTTACTGCCTTTAGTTATTACACTGCTTGCATTGATAATCATTGCGTATATTAATGCGTCTAAACTTCGCCTTGCAATTATGTCATGGCGTAAACACCGTCTGTTAAATTCTATTGGAATTCAACAAAAACGTAATTTAATATTTTATGACAAATTAGATGGAAACTTCAAAGTAGACCGTTTAATTTTACTTAAGGATTCGATTTTATTAATTTCATTAAAACAATACAGTGGAAATATTTATTGCTCAGAAAAAATTGCAGAATGGACCCAAGTAATTGACAACAAAAGCTATAAATTTCATAACCCGTTATTTGAGCTTGAAAATCAAATTACCACATTGCAAATGATTGTTCCTGGAATCACTATCTTGGGGGCTTTGTTTTTTGATCAAACCGCTACATTTCCTAAAGGGCATCCCGCTAATGTTCTGCAACAAGGTACTATTCCTGATGACTTTCTAATTCAATTCGAAACTGCGGATGCTGCTTATCCGGTACTAAAAGCTTGGGAAACGCTGGTTGATTTATCGCTATTGAGTGATATTAATGATCAGTTTCAAGTAAAAACGTAGACTGACCGAAATAGTTGGTACTTTATAGTTGATCCAACCCACGTATTTGGTCCCCGATTTTAATGTCATGAGGTTGGTGATTCAACTCGATGATATATTTTGAAGGATAATTCAACCCGAATACTTTACATGGGTTTTGGAGACATGGATTTAATCTTTTAATGTCTACCACCTCCCCTCCTTTATTAATCCAAATAACGGTAAGTTTTATTTTAGTATTTTTCATCCATATGTAGTGAATATTAGAGTTAGGATAGACAAACACCATACCATTTTTTGAGGCTAGTTTTTTGCGAAACATTAAACCATGTTGTCGTTGATCTTGAGTTTTAGCTATTTCTAGACTATATATATGTGAGTTAATTAACAGCTTTGTTTTACTAAAGGTTATCTCCGCAGCAACAAGGGATTGAAGGCTAGAAATAAGGATCAAGGTGGTGGTAAATGTCGTGCGACAAACTATTTTCATTAGATCTTGCATATTAATCCCTAAGGTAAATTTTAATCAGTTCTATCGATTACTTGATTTTATTGAATATTACTAACAAGCGTAAATTTTTTTAATGAGTCCGTTAATAGTATTGAATCCAAGTGAAGTTTTTTTTAGAGAAAATCTACAATAGAGGTCTCAGAACTAATTATGAATACGTCCGATTCAAACCCCTCAGGAAGAAGTTCGAATATAAAACCATTCCAGAATGCACTCCGTCTTAATGTCTTAAAGCGGCAACGAAAAGTATTAGTCGTAGATGATGAATCAACGGGTCGAATGATTCTAGCTAAAATTATTCAACAATCAGAGAAGGATGTAAGCGTCGAAACATTTAGTGATCCACTTGAGGCGCTTGAATGGTTGGATACAAACCATCCAGACCTCATAATTACTGATTATCGTATGCCCATTATTAATGGCGTTGAGCTCATTAAAAAAATCCGTGGTAAAAATAACTGTAACGATATTCCAATCATGATGATTACCGTTGTCAGTGAAAAATCAGTTCGCTACGAAGCATTAGAGGCTGGTGCAACTGCTTTTTTAACTAGGCCCATTGATCAAATAGAATGTCGCACCAGTTGTCACAATTTATTAAAACTTCATGAACAACAGACCATTATTCAAGATAAAGCTGACTCTTTGGCTCGTCAGGTAGAAGCTGCTACTCAGCAAATCGTTGCACGTGAAAAAGAAACATTAATAGGCCTCGCTAAAGCGGGTGAATATCGCGATGAGGACACCGGTTATCACGTTGTGCGGATGGCAAAATATGCGAGAGAAATCGCTGCAGCCTTGGGTTTAAATGAAAGTGAATGTGACGAAATTGAATTCTCTGCTCCTCTGCATGATATTGGTAAAATTGGAACACCAGATCGAATATTATTAAAGCCTGGAAAATTTGAACCCGATGAATGGGAAATCATGAAACAACACACGACTATTGGTCATTCAATATTATCTAATAGTCAATCGCCTTACATGAAAACAGGTTCTATTATTGCCTTAAACCATCATGAGAAATTTGATGGTACGGGATATCCTAATGGGCTTTCAGGTCAAAATATTCCTTTAGTGGCGCGTATCGTATCCGTTGCTGATGTTTATGATGCCTTGGTATCAAAAAGGCCCTATAAACAGCCATGGAGTAACGCTGATGCACTCGATCATATTCAAAAACAATCAGGGACTCAATTTGATCCAACGCTGTCTCTTATACACATCTGACGCTGCCGACGACTCCTTACGTGTAGAT
>CAJXUC010000026.1 GCA_913061315.1 uncultured Gammaproteobacteria bacterium
GGCGAACTTTTGCAATGCCATATCAGGCCGGTCCCAAGGGCCGTACACCGTGAAGAATCGTAGGCCTGTTGTGGGTAGTTTATAGAGATGGCTATAGGTATGCGCCATTAACTCGTTGGCCTTTTTGGTTGCTGCGTAAAGGCTAACCGGGTGATTGACGGTGTCTTCTACCGAGAATGGCATTTTGGTATTACTGCCGTATACCGAACTCGACGATGCGTACACCAAGTGCTCAACCTTGTTATGGCGACAGCCTTCGAGGATGTGGGCAAAACCAACGAGGTTGGAGTCAATATAAGCTAATGGATTTTCGAGTGAATAGCGCACACCGGCTTGTGCCGCCAGGTTAATGACTCGCTGTGGTTTATGGTCGGCAAATAACTGGGCTACTCCGTCTCTGTCTTCTAGTCCCATTCTTATGTGTGTGTATTCAGGATGATCGAGGTGGCGGACTAGCCTGGCTTCTTTTAGTGCCGGATTGTAATAGTCATTATGGTTATCTAAGCCAATGACGGTGTCGCCCCTATCTAATAATCTCAGTGTTACTGCCGAGCCAATAAAGCCAGCAGAACCAGTGACTAAAACTTTCATAGGGCATGCTGCCAGACGCAAGTTGAAAGTGGAAAGTTGTTAGTGGAAAGAGACAAGTTGCAAGTGACCAGTATTTGGGGGTTTTGGCTCATTTTATTTTGTTCCTGATCGACTGCATTAGGCCGTATAACATTTTCGATATTTCGGTTGCTTCGTTTTTCCAATAACGACCTTTTTCTGACGATATATATCCAATCTTAATCCCTATATATAGTTGTGATCTGAGTTCACCTGCGGATCCTTTTGAGTAGTTCAGAAAATTCAATGTTTCTTTATCACTATTGCGTTCAAACCCTTCCGCTATATTTGAAAAAATTGATAACCCCGACCGGGTTATTTAATACCTAAATCCAAAATCTTTTGGCTCTGTCAATTCCAGATAGATCTCTGTACTCGACATGGCTGATCGTTTCCAGACCTCCAAATCTTCAAATCTTCAATCAATATTCCTTTCAAGTTTCAAGCGACAAATTTCAAATTTCAAATTTCAAATTTCAACTATCGACCTATCGAATAATAAGTAATACCACGAGCGGCAAGACGTTTAGGGTCATACATATTTCGTCCATCAAAAATAACCGAACTCGATAGTGAGTCTTTAATTAAATCAAAATCTGGGGCTCTGAATTGCTGCCACTCGGTTACCGTCACTAAAGCATCGGCTTTCTTGAGTGCCGACTCGGCTGTTCCCATTAGGGTTAAGTCTTCACGTTGACCATAAATACGTTGGCATTCATTCATTGCCTCGGGGTCATAAGCTTGTACCGTTGCACCAGCTTGCCACAGGGCTTCCATCAGCACTCTACTCGGTGCTTCGCGCATGTCATCCGTATTGGGTTTGAAGCTTAAGCCCCATATGGCGATGGTTTTCCCTTTTAACTCTCCAGAAAAATGTGCGTTTATTCTGTCGAATAACTTTTCTTTCTGGTTATAGTTGACGGCTTCAACCGACTTCAAAATTCTCGCGTTATACCCAATAGTATCAGCAGAGCGAATGAGTGCTTGCACATCTTTTGGGAAACAAGACCCACCATAGCCACAGCCAGGATAGATAAAACTATAACCAATACGGCTATCCGACCCTATTCCATGACGAACATCTTCTATATCAGCACCAAAAATTTCAGCGATATTTGCCATTTCATTCATAAAACTAATCTTAGTCGCTAGCATGCAGTTGGCCGCATATTTTGTTAATTCAGCGCTGCGAATATCCATAAAAATAATACGATCATGGTTTCTGTTAAACGGTGCATAGAGTTCACGCATGACCTCTTTAACATGATCACTCGTGGTCCCAATAATTATTCTGTCTGGTTTGGTGCAATCAGATACTGCTGCGCCCTCCTTCAAAAATTCCGGATTAGAGGCAACATGGAATTCAACTTCAACCTCTCGCTCAGCCAAAACTTCATTAATTCGATTTTTGACTTTATCAGCGGTACCCACTGGTACCGTAGATTTATTAACAATGATTTTTGGCGTTTTCATGTAGGTGCCGATTGTCTCAGCCACGGACAGAACATATTTTAAGTCTGCTGATCCATCTTCATCGGGTGGGGTACCTACGGCAATCAATTGCAATTCACCGTGTTCGACGGCCATGACCGCATCGGTGGTAAATGACAATCGTTTTTCTTTGTAATTCGATATAACCAGGGATGCTAGCCCTGGTTCGTAGATCGGAATATTACCCTTCTTAAGATTTTCAATGATTGATTCATTCACATCGACACAAAGTACATCATGACCGGCATCAGCCAATACAGCACCTTGAACTAAACCGACGTAACCAACGCCGAAGACCGTTAATTTCATTTATTCATCCCTGTTTAAGCGGTTTATTTTTATGCTATTAAAGTTGTTCTAATTGGTCTTCGATCAGCTGCTTAGACTCATCTGTAGTGGCCTTTTTCAACATGTCATTTAGCCATTCTTTCGCCTTAGCCACCTGATTGTTGGCGGCCAATACGCTGGCGTAATTGAATTGAACCTCTGCATTTTTGGGTAGCTCTATTGCGGCATTAGTTGCATAAGGGAGCGCCTTATTGTATTGCTTACTTTTCATATAAAGCATTGCGATTGTGTCTTGCGTAAAGGGACTATTAGAATTAAGGCTTAATGCTTTTATGGCATATTTAATGCCTTGCTCAGGATTTGTATCACCCAACAGCCAAGCCAAGTTATTGAGCACCACTGGATTGTCTCCAGCGATTGAATTTAATGTTTCATACGTCACTTTAGCCTCCCCCAGACGGTCTTCTGCCATATAAAACTGGGCCAATAACATCAAGGCTTGAGAATCGTCTTTATTTTCTTCCGTCCATAATTGCAAACTTGAAATAGCCGCTTGCTTATCCCCCGATTGCCACTGGTTTTTGGATAGGTCAACAATTATTTCTGTGTTTGGAGTTTTCGCCATTAATGATGACAGAGTGTCAATGGCACCACCGTAGTTGCTGTCACCTGATTCAACTTTAGCCTTAAGAAAAAGCACTTGCTCGTGGTCAGGAAAAGCCTTATCTAATAGGGCAACACGGCTAATAAAATCATCCACCTTGCCTTCCAACAAGTCTAACTTGGCCATAATGATGTTAGCGGCAAGCTGTTTGGGTTGTAAGTCGATTACTTTTTGCAAAGAAGCCCTTACTTTTACTGCGTTATTACTGGCTGAATAACTCCGCGCCAATAAAAAATGTGCCGCAGCAATTTCTGGCTTTCTGGCTGTTAACCCTGTAAGTAAACGTTCAGCATGTTGTTGCTCACCCACCACCATTTTGGCTTCGGCCATCAGTAAAATATAGTTTGCGCCTTCTTTTTGTTCAGGTTTAGCGCCGTTCAATATTGTAATTGCTTTAAGCGTGTCGTTGATCCGCAAATATTGCGATGCTAGTGCTATCCTTGGAGATAATTTATCGGGGTTTCGTTCCTGAGCCTGAGTCAACCTGAGCATCATTTGATCTTTATTTTTTTCACGTGCGGCAATAACAGCCAGTTGATTGAGAGTTTCTAAATTTGACGACTTTTTTTCTAGTAGCGACTGATATAGTTTTTTAGCAGAGCCAAAATCATCATCTTGCAGATGAATGCGCGCTAAATTATGGGTCGTTGGAAAGTCATCAGGAAACTGCTTTAACGTATCATTTAATTTATTAATTGCTTGCTCTTTTTTATCTTCCGCCATGAAAGTCATCGCGACCATGTTGGCACCTATTGAACTGTCGGGATCATTATTCTCTCGATTGTCTGCTAACGACAGTGCATCTGAAAATCGTTTTTCTATCAAATAACTTTTAAACAACGTGAGCTCGGCTTGACGCAAGTTGGGCTCAATTTCAATCGCTGCTATTAACTCCTGTTGTCCCTGAGCCCTTGTCGACTTATCAGATAACATTGAGGCACCCAATTGAAACCGAGCGACTGCCTGATCTGGTTTAAGGAGTACTGATTTTTTCAATATCGCATTGGCTTTAGTCGGCTGCCTTAAGCGTATATAACCATCACCTAACAGCGCGAGAACTCTATATTCTTCGGGGTGTTTATCCACCAACTTATTCAGCACGACCATCGCTTGATCCACTTGATTGAGCTCTAACAACGATCCCGCAAAAATTAGATTCGACTGAAGTTCCTCCGGATTTTTAGACGCACGTTCTGCTAATAGCTTTACTACAGCCTGATAGTTTTGGTTGTTAAAATTAATTAAGGCCAACATAAACTGCGATGGCGGAAAATTAGACGCACGAGAAAGCACGTCTTTAAAGCTAGATATAGCCAAATCGAGGTTGCCTTCCTGAAAAGCGATAACACCATCTATATGCCCAACCATAGGCCAACTAGCGCCCGCTTTTTTTAACGCATCAACATCAGACTGTGCGCCCTTTAAGTCTTTGCTCTTTACTCTAATTATTGCCCGATTCATAGAGTCAATATGAATCTCATCTCTTAGTTCAATTGATCGTGAATAGGCTTTTTCTGCTGCGTCTGAGTTATTGGCATTACTCTCAATTTGCCCCATTTGACTCCACGCCTCCGCTATTCCACCCTCTTTTTCTAATAGCGGGGCCAACCAAGCTATTTGCTCGGTGGTATTGCCTCTGTCACCTTCAAAGCCAGCCCAAACCAACCTAACTTCTGTTTCTTGGTCATCTAGTTGTTTGGCTTTATTTAAGGCAATGAGGGCCTCTTCATCGTTATTAATACTTAAAAAGGCTATTGCTCTCAGCGCTAATATTTGAGCTTGCTCATTGGCAGACTGGCTGGTATCAATATTAATGTCTGCAATAATTTTTGCAAAATCACTGCTTAATCGGTAAGCCATAGCCAATGGAATGAGTAGCTCTGATTTTTTATGCCCTAAGGCTATTGCTCTATTGAGCTCTTTAATGGCTGCATTAGCGCTATAGGTTTTAAGATAAGTAGTGCCTAGTTTGGCACGGGCGTTGGCATTTTTAGGGTCTTGTTTGACGGCATTCTTAAATTCGATAATGGCGCTTTTCCATTCCTTGTTATCAACGTGTGCTTGACCACTTTGCATATATTCTTTTGCACTGGTGGATTGATCACAGGCGCTCAGTGAAGCCACTAGAATAATAAGGAGTATTGAGAGTCGTATCGGTTGCATTGCTTATCCCTGCATTAGTCATTTAAACCAGACTCGACACTCTACTGGATGAAGGCATACGATAAATTATTTAATGTTTAATATAGAACCATGGTCACACTTTGAGTGTAAAAAAATTAAAATAGTATAAGAATTAACTTAATCGATGGGTTGGAATGTCTTGGTTATTAATGAAAACCTGATCCATTCGCCCCCAACTAAAGTCTTGCAATAACTTTTTTAAACGACCTTCTGTTTTGTGCAAATTCAAGTAATGACGAAATTTAGTTTTTGCGCTGATATTTTGCTGACGAGGTTGACCAGGATCTAACTCCCAAGGATGTAAATAAAATACGGTTGACTGCTTATCAACTTGATTAACACGAGTGATCATCCATTTTGACAAAGCATAGGGATAAAAACGAAAAAAACCGCCCCCCCCAGCGGGGTATAACCGGTTCATAATTTTGACCGTCGTAATTGGTATTTCAATTAAGCCTGTTTTTTCATCTCTGAATTTAAACCTGGGTGCTTCTGGGTAGCCATAATGGTCATGTTGGATTGGGTAAATACTCGAACTGTATTGATGCCCTGTCTCTGCAAGGACCTCTAATGCCCATATATTTTTTTTACCAATTGAATAACTTGGCGCTCGATAACCAACAATTGACTGACCGCTGATATCTTCTAAAATATTTTTAGCTTTAATCAAATCAGCCTTAAATTCTGCACAGTTCAAGTCACTCACTCGCTGATGAGCATAACCATGGCTTGCAAGCTCATGTCCGTTTTCAACTATCCTGGTGATCAATTGTGGATAGCGTTCTGCAACCCAGCCTAAAGTAAAGAACGTTGCCTTTACACTTTGATCTGACAGTATTTGTAAAGACTGGTCAATGTTAGCACTAACGCGATGTTCAAGATGGGCCCAATTATTCCGATCAATTGAATGTTCAAAAGCAGACACTTGAAAATAGTCTTCGACGTCGATAGTAAAGGCGTTAGTTTTTGTCATTGGCTCACATAGAAGGCGGTATCAATTCGTTAGACTACAGGAGTTAGAAAGGCATTCCTTGCTTAAGGTCACAGGTCGATTAAATTAATTCCCTGTATAAACACTTAACAGTCTTGAAAAAAAACAGTTCGACGGGGATTCAATAGTCGTTCAGTTAATAATTGACTGATTCACGAAGTCAAGCAATAGACTGGTCACCTACCCTGTCCATATTAGTCTCAGTTAAGATCGTTATTTTCACCTGAGCTTCAAATAATAAGTGCTAACCTTTTCTGAAGTATTTATCCGTCAAGCGTATATTGCAGTTAAATATTCATTTGACTGCCTTGGGTCGATTAGAAGACGACATTTATAATTAGAAAAAAGACTCTATCCAAACAATTAAAAAATGGAAGATCTTAATTACCTTTACAACAATTTAGTGTAATAAGTTCACCCATCGAATCATTAGCCTTGTGAGCATAAACGGAAAAGAACGTCATGATAGTGGGTAACTACTGCGTGTTGAACTAATTAAAATCTGTAATAAACAACAACCTGTCACCATTTTTCTTACTCGTTTGTCATTGCGCTTGCTCGCGAGTAAGCGCCACTCTATTAGGCTAAAATTTTGCCTATATATATTAAGGTTGTGAGGCTTTGACGATTAATTGGGGGCTAAAAGGTAACGTTGAGATTGAAACTTACCACTTGTTGTTGATATTGATTGGCGACGGCATTCGATTTCTGCTCTGTCTGCCTTAGGACTGCGGATGTATTGATTGATTTAGCAAACTGTCTATTGTAGGACAAACTCACATCATCAACCGTATTCCTTTGCGTTGTTTCGGTCTCCTGCCGAGCCAATGATATTTGAGCTGAACTGCTATCCGATAGGGTTCTGGTAGCATTAATGTTTAAGCCTTCTCTGATTTCTTTTCCGATATTATTGATATTTTGAGTCGTCGTTTGTTGGAAGTAACCCACTGTTAATGACGATTTTTTACCCTTAATGGTCATCCCTATTGTGCCTTTTTTAACTAGTATTGCGTCAATGGACAAGGTTTGATTAGCTGCTGCTAGGCCTGGTTGGTTAACTTCTGTTAGGTCTTGTTGGTCTGCTGCATCATCAATGAGCAATGCGCGGGAGGTTGTGATTGATTCGTTGTAACCCAATTGGTAGGTAATCTGCTTGGTTTTGAGTGACGAATCTAGTGTATAGGTTGTGTTATCACCTCGTTTGCCAATGCCTAATCTAAATGAGGTGTTTCTATCTGGCGTCCAGGTCAGTCCCGTGCTGGTATTAACCTGATTGAGGAATTCGTTATCCGTTTTACTTTTATCGGCTGATATAAACGATGAATAATGTTGATTGAAGCGATAGTTTAGATTGACTGTAACGTTGTCTATTTGAGAGTGATCACCTGCCGATCTCGAACGGTTACTAGTAAACGTTGTATCCCAACTCAAGTGATCTTGAGTGTTGCTGTTTAGCCCTAAATTCACACCCGTACTATGGCTGCTTGCACTACTTTCAAAATCTGCATAGTCAAGATTGACGCCTGATTGATAATTGACCTTATCGGTTAGGTTTCCTTGTAAATTAGTACCGAAACCCCATGTCTTGAGTGTTTGTGAATTATTGGATTGAAAAGTAGGATTGAGACTTTGTATACCGTCTGCACTGACATTAGCTTGTTTAATTGAACTCGTCATAGTCGTATTCCAACGTTTAGGAATATGGCTAAAGTTCGATTGTAATTGTAACGAATGGTCGGTTCTGTCGGGTTCGGGTAAGTCATTATAATAAATGGCATTTAAAGCATAATTTAACGATACACTATTTTTTAAACCCACTGCTTGATAGCTAATGTTAGGTGAAATAGTCGTGACACGACCTGACTCATCGGCCGTTGCGGTTTGATTGGTTGTGAACGATTCTTGTATACTTAAGCTAGGTGTTAATTGACTTTGTGAATGCGCACCAGTCATCACAGCTAGCATTATTAGCACAATTGATAGAAAAGGGGTTGGATTTAAAAATCGCATTTGAGCCTAGTGAGTTTGAGTTCGACTTGAACTAAGTTTTAACCTAGTCATCATATTTATAATAACCGTAGTTACCTATTTGGGTTTTATCATAAGCCTGGTTTAAAAGTAGCAATACAATTTTATTTGACAGCATGCTTAAACTTTTTTTAATGTCACCCTGCCTGGTTTTCTCTGCTTGTACGACAACAACCACTTGCCCCATATGTGACGCTAGAACACTGGCTTCAGTGGGCAGTAGCAATGGCGGCGAGTCAAAAATAATAATTCTATTTTTGTACTTTTTTGAAATTTCATCTACGAATAAGTGCATTGCCTCACTGGCGAGTAACTCGGTTCCATGGGCTGTTTTGGTTCCCGCAGGCATCAAGGTGAGGGAGGGTATGTTCGATTTATAGAGCACTCTACTCATGTCTGTTACCTTACCTCTGAGGTAATCAGTAAGACCCATTTCCGCTTTAAAACCAAAGACATCATGGTGCGATGGTTTATTAATATCGGCATCAATTAATAGGACCTCGTTATCTCGCTCCATAGCAATACTCATGGCTAAGTTGATTGCCGAAAAAGTTTTACCTTCTCCACTTAATGAACTCGTAACCATTATCAAGTTGGCGTTGTCAAGCACGGTTGCCCCCTTGCCCATTACATTATTCAGTAAGGGACGTTTAACCATTCGAAACGTGTTGCCTAGCAAAGTGTTTACATTTTGAGGCGTAACAAACCCCAGATGCTGCAGACGATTGAGGTCTATGTCTACCGGCTGAGAGAACGATTTAAGTGGATTGAAAGCGAGCGCATCAAGTTCTGAATAGTGTGTTGAGTCTTCTTCAAGATTGAACAGATCAAAATCAATTTTCTCACCTGCCAGCAGTTTAAGTTCAGCGTGATCTCCACACTGGTCGCTATTGATAAACAAGTTTGAATCGGACAACCTAGCTTCATTTTTTAGTGAGTCTTGTGCCGCTTCAGTCCTGCCATGTAATCCGTTTTCATCTAATTGACTCGTTTTATTGGGTTCCGAGTCTTTAGGCTTGAGAAAGCCTTTTGGTTTCAGTTTCAATAGCTTTGAGAACATTCTCATAAGGCCATTACCATCAACTGTAGTTTACTGAGTATGAAAATGCCTTTGATGTGCAAGAAGATCAATCCAAGACCAACTACTAAAAATAACGTATTCACTAGAATAAACATGACCAAGTTTCGACGACGCTTTGCTTTGACTTGGACCGTATCAAATTTACTAACAGTGCCTAATATTGCACGACCTAGACTACTCAGTTCCCTTTGATTATAAAAAACAGGTTGGAATAAAGAGATCAGTAGTCCAACACCATAGCCAATACCAAGTGCCATTATGAGTACACCAACATCAAATAGTGGCCTGTTAGGATACTGAGGTTTTGATGAGACAAAAGGTGGTTCAATAATGCGGAACTTGACTTGATCTTGACCTGACTCAACATCGTCAGATATTCTTGCTTGCTCTCGTCGCTGAACTAATTCGTTATAGTTTTCTTTGTGGACATCATAGTCTCTGGATAAACGCTTTAAATCAGACTCAATTTGGGGCACAACGTCAATCAACATTCTTAACTCATTTCGTTTTCCTGTTAGCGATGACACTCGTGTTTTCAAAGAAGAAATATCCGCATTAGTTTCAGTTAAAAGAAAAATCAGTTCTTGAACCAGTGGATTATTTGTATCCGGCCCACTGACCTTTTGGATATTTTCTAGTTTCTTTAATTTCTCTAATTTTTCTAATTGCTCTAATTCATCAATTCGGCGGACATTCATTGCCTTCAGGACAACCTCTGCATTGATCACGTCGGGGTGCTGATCAGTGTAGAGTAATAAGAGATCCAGCAGCCTCAGCTGTTGTCGCTTAATGGGTCCGTCTAGAGTACTTGTAATCTTGGCTAATTCAGGGGTTTTTTTACTCTCGGCAGTGATTGATAATTTAAGCTTATCCAATTGATTTTTTACTTGACTATGGCGTTGTATTGACTCTGCCAGAGATAGCTGAGCTGTCTCGATGAGACCGCCATTATCCTGATACTGAGAATAATAACTGGCCCCGTCTTTCGGCATCAAACCGACATTTTTGCGCTTAAATTCCTCGCGTGTGTCTTCGGCTTCAAGTAATAGGATCTCGTATTTAGCGATCTGTTCATCAAGGAATAAAATGGCAGAGTCTGATTGGGTAGTCGATTTACCCAGCGTGTCTTCGATAAAAATATCAAGCAGAGTTTGTACCATTTTCTTGGCTATTAACCGATCTTCATCTGAGTAGGTAATGGTATAGGTACCGGTTCGGTTCTCCACCGAAATATTGACTCGTTCTCGGATTTTTAATAACAAGTCTTCCATTTGTTTTGGTGTATCAACATAGATATCCATATCCATTAGGCGGGCAGCACGTTCGAGGTTTGGACGGCTTAATAATTTACCGATCATGAGTCGGACAATAGAGTTAAAGTCAGTCTGGATTGCAAGTCCCTTGAGGAGTGGCTTTAAAACTGACGATGTATCAATATACACCTTAGTTTCAGCACGATAGCGATCTTTTATCTGATCGACTGCAGCAATGCCCATAAACATTAAGGGCAGTGCAATTATTATAGAAATCCAACGATTTTTCCAAATACCTCTTAAGTGGTGAATTAAAAGCGCTTTTATCTCTTCAATATTATCCATTAGATTGGAGGTTTAAACGTCAGCTTAAAACCAAGCCTCAGGGATAATAATGGTATCACCTGGCTGCACTGCACGATTCTTACTGATATCGCCATCCCTTATCAGAGAATCTAGCTCGACAATATATTGCTGAGTCTCGCCATTTACTTTTCGAATGAGTTGAGCGTTGTCTCCATCAGCAAAGTCAGAAAGTCCTTGGACTGCGATCATGACATCTAATAGTGTCATACCTGAACGGTAGGGCAGCGTTTTTGGATTGGTTGCATTGCCTAGGACCCGAATTTGTTGCTCTAATGTGCTATTAAATCCCGAGACCATAATGGACACTCGAGGTGTACGAATGAAAGTGGATAAGCGGTCCTCTATTAATTTGGCAACTATCATGGGCTCAAGATTTGAAACATCAAGGTCATCAATTAATGGGGAAGAAATTCGGCCATCCGGTCGGACAGTAACACTTGTACTCAGATCTGGATTTCTCCAAACAAAAATTTGCAATTGATCTCCTGGACCAATCAAGTAGCTAGAATTATTTTTTGTAGCGCTATCGGTATCGGGCAGCAGTTGAGAACCACTGGAAGTGCAACCGATCAAAACCGACAACATTAAGGCACTAAATAAAAATTTTACTTTCTTAAAATTTAACATGATTTGTGATCGAGTATAGTTGGTGAATTGTTAGTGAAAAAATACTGACTTATTCCATTCATCCTAGCAATAGCAAAAATTATTGCCAAGGAGTATTCCAAGTTTGTCCTCAGGCTGATAAGCAGGTCTCATTTCCACCTTGATTCCAACCCTTAACTAAAAGACACCAAGGCCCAGTTGCAACCATTTATCGGCTTGGCAATAAATTATTGTGCCTGATTAAAATCGATATCCAAACGCTCTATGAGCGCATAAAGTGTTGGTCTTGAGACATCTAATAGCTTGGCTGCCTTTGAAACATTTCCATCTACTTTTTCCATTGCACCATAAATTGCTAGTGTTTCTGCCTTCCTTCTCACCAGGCTCAATGTTAATGGCTTTTCTTTATTGAGCGTTATATTAGCCATAACGTTACTTTCAGATAGCAACAAATCATCGGGTTGAATGTAGTCGTTACCACTCATGATTACAGCACGACGAATAATTTGTTCTAACTCTCGAACATTGCCTTGACACTCATAATTTTGAAGCACATATTCAGCCGCAGGGCTTAGGCCTTTAATCGCTTTATTTTGCTGTTTTGCGTAACGCTCCAGGAAGACTTTGGCTAATAATAATATATCGTCATCTCTTTCACGCAGCGGGGGTAAATCAATATTAATATCATTTAACCTAAAATATAAATCTTCTCTGAAGGTCTTACTTTTAATCATTTCTTTGAGCGGTTGATGGGTGGCACAAATCACACGAGTCGTGATCAAAATTTCCTTTACCCCCCCTACCCTTTCGATTACTCGCTCCTGCAAAAAACGTAACATCTTCGATTGAAGATCTAATGCCATGTCACCAATTTCATCTAGAAACAAGGTGCCATTGTTAGCCATTTCAACCTTGCCCTTTTTCTGACTAGATGCACCTGTGAAAGCGCCTTTTTCATGCCCAAATAATTCACTTTCAAGTAGATTTTCAGGAATAGCGGCACAATTTATAGCGATGAAGTTACCCTTAGAATTTTTACTTAAATCGTGAATGGCTCGAGCAACGACTTCTTTTCCAGTTCCACTTTCACCAAGCACTAAAACACTTAAGTCACTCGGGGCAATTTTTTCAATTGTTCTACAGACCGCTAACATGGAAGCACTCGATGTAATAATACCTCTCAGTGGTGAATGCACATTTTTTGCTACTAACGCCCGGTTCTCTTGTTCGATACAATAAAGTTGGTAGGCTCTATCAACTACTAAAGCAAGTATTTTGGCATCAATAGGCTTGTTAAAAAAATCATATGCACCCATTTTAATTGCCTTCAAGGCGTTCGCTCTGTCTTCTTGTCCAGTGACAACAATAACTTTGGTAGCGCTATTGCTTTGAACAATTTTTTCAAGAATTGAAAAGCCAACAGCCACGCCCCCAGCGTCTGGCGGTAAGCCTAAGTCTAAGGTCACCACGGATGGATTGTGTTTTTTAATCTGATTTAACGCACTTTCTTCGTCATCCGCCACCACTACTTCAAAACCATCAAAGCACCAACGTAGTTGAGACTGCAGCCCTGGATCGTCTTCAATTACTAATAGTTTATTTATCATGCTTGCACCGGTATTAAGATCTTAAATTTGGTTCCAACATTAACTTCGCTATGGACTTTTAAGTCTCCACCAATCGAACGGAAAAACTCTCGACTTTGATAAGCACCCATCCCCATACCAGACACGCCTTTGGTGCTATAAAAAGGCTTAAATAATTGATCTAAAATAAATTCATCTGTCATTCCTTTCCCCGTGTCTGAAATGTGAATCGATAACTTTTGGTTTATGACAGAATTTAGCTCAATCGTAACCCTTCCATTTTTATTGCAGGCATCCACTGCATTTTGAACCAAATTTTTCAACGAAGAATAAAGTTGCTCTTGATTTGCTTTTATTATCGGATTTAGGTGGTTGACATTAACAATGGTTGGTTGTAAGTGACTTTGCTGCAGGCTATCACTAATTGACCAGAGTGTTGACAGTAAGGTCAGATCACTGGCATCTACTTTTTGTCCAGGATTTTTGATTAATTGCATCAGACGCTGCATTTTTTGAGTCGTGTGCCCCACTGTTTTAATCATATCGTCGATAAAGGCTGGATTTTTTTTATGTGTCTCTGCGTTTTCAACTAAAAGTGATAGCTGACTTAACACTGTTTTTAAGTCATGAACTAAAAAAGCAGTCATCTGATTCATATCCTTAAACTTTTGAGCCAACTGCAAAGCCGTATCCGTTTCTTTTAAAAACAACGACAGAGAGACATGGTGGGCAACGGTATTGATCAAATCAATATCTTCTATGTCAAGTTCAGCTTTGAAAATAGACTGGCGCAGATGAACAAAACCAAACAGTTCTGAATTGATCCATAATGGAACAATAAGCCAACTTGAATTCGATTGAATATACCAATGGTCGTTAATTTTTCCCTTTGTTGTCAGCTTAATAAATTCATCACGGGTAAATAATTGCTGTTTTTCGTTTATTACTTGAATTAATTCAGAGTCACTAGATTCAGAATTACCTGGCTCACTTTTACCACCCCAAGAGGCCTTGTAAATAAAGTCAGTATTATCTTTAATCCATAATTCTGCACCCTCTGCATCAACAATTTGGGCTATTGCTTGCAATGACCTTTTGTAAAGTGAAAGCTCTGGATCATGTGTCAGCAATGTTTGGGAAAAACGATCCCATTCTTTTCTATAATCATATTTATTTCTAAAGCTATAACTAAGATAACGTTTAACACTGGCTTTTACATTGGGTGAGAAAAACAAAACAACTAAGAGTAATGCAGAGGCAAACAAGAAAGTGACCTGTAAAACTTTGCCCCATTCGCCTCCCATTTCCTTAACGTAATAACCTAGGCTAGAAACCACTATTAAGTAAACCCCTGTACTGAGTAAAGCGGTTGAATGATAAACAAATTGCCTTGAAATATGTATATTAGCGGAGAGAACCGGATTTCGAGTTGCCGCAATTAGTAACGTTGGAATAATGAAAACATTGACTAAACCTCGTGCACTCCAGAACTCATAATCAAGTGTTCCAACTACTAAAGCGTTTGAAAAAACAAAGAAATCATAAATAAAGATTGCCCCTGCACTCAAACATAAAAAACTAATCATCCAACGTGACGACGGTGTCGTGTTTCTAAATAATTGCTCAACTAATATCAGACCAATAATTGAAAATATCATTAACCAAAAAAGCTGAATAAAAACAGGGTTTTTTATATTAAACCATTCAATAAAATAACTATTGAGTGCCAGCGTTATTAGACAAAAGGTAAAGATCAGTATGATATTTTGTGGTGAAAGCGAAGTTGTGCCTTTGAGACTAAAGGGATTTTTATGATAATGGCCGGCAGCGCTTTGCAAAACGTAAAACCAAGTGAAGTATCGAATTAACTCCGAGGCTATTACCATTTTGAAGGCATTAGATGTTTCGATCTGGCTAAGTGTTAACAAGGCACTCCATATTAGGGTGACTGCAATTAGGAGTAAAAATGTTCGACCTTTTTTTGCTTGCTGAAAACTTATAAAATATATAACGAAAAAAAATAGGAATAACGATGCGCAAGTCAAATAACTGATGAAACCGAGTGATAAATTAATTTCCAAATAAACCACCTAACGAGGTTAAAAAAACAAAGCTTTTTGAGTATTGTATTTCGTTTTTCTTACTTAAAACTAGCGCTTGAGACCATGATTTCAAATGGAAAAATTACCCGTTGGATAACAGCATCTTGCCAATTAGTAATACTTAAAACCCTATCACTTTATATTTTAATTGTTTAAAAAAGTACAAAATAAATATAAAAAGCATGGCCGTCGACGGTGCGGGAATATTATTTAGAAATTTTTGTGCGCTACTCGAAGAACCAGGCGTTCCAAAATTACCAGCACCATAGGTATTAACTGAGGCAGTCGGTTGATAATTGGTCAAAATCATGTCTTTTGAAACTAATTCACTTGACTGACCTTTTTCAACAAAACCAGAACTGTAATGTAGACTTAAAAAATTATTTTTAGTGTCAGACAATATAATTTCATCTCCACTGTTTGCGAGTTTAAAGTCCTTGTAATTGTAAAAATAGTTGACAATAAAATCGGCCCCTTTGATGATACTTGAACTCAGTGCTAGGACAAAAAAACTTTTGGGTAAAATCCATAAAGGCCCACCATAGTTAATTGTATGACTATCGTAGTCATTATCTTTAATAATGATATTATTTAAATTAATCGACTCAGAAGTAGGATTAAATAGTTCAAACCATTCCCCTACTTTATCATCAACTTTACTCAGATTTGCCATCACTTCGGTAATTAATAGGTCACTTATAGAGGCTGCTTGGCTGGTGGATAGACAATAGAGAAGAGCAAAAAAACTTCCAGAACCAGCCATACAATTTTTACTGAAAACATCCATTTTAATATCTTCCTGATTTACTGAGTGCCTTTTTCCATTTTGTTCTGGCACAATCTAAAGCCAACGTTGATCAATATTGAAATATCAAACTCAACTGATTTCGATTTGGCTGCTACAAATTAATCAATTCAGTATTTGATTTTCTGTAATTGCAAAAATTTACCTATTCTATCCGCTTTCAACGTTCCTTAGTGTTTGTATCATGCCATATTTAATATAATTGTTAATTTTACACTGACCTTGTGAGGCGCGTTTGTGACAGGCCAGACAGTTTAAGAATTCAATGCATGGTGAAACGAACACCACTTTTAAATCATTAGCGGTGTACAGCCCCCTGATGGTAGTTGGTCAACTTTTCGTACAATGCTGTTGTTCGGTACACTGCATATTCATTACTCATGTCACCTAGATCAATCTCCATGTTGGGCCTAATTGACCGGCCATGATTTTGCCAACTCATTTTATTTAAGCCTACATGATTAATTATTCTTGATTGCAGTGTGCGTTGGTAAATTGTTTCTGCCACTGAGCAGCAAGAAAAAAAGGTCAAGTATCGAATCAAAAGCCATATTTATCTAGATTGCGGTATTGGCTCATTTAATGTTAGTTGCGTGTTGGACCTTCATAGGACTTTAATCAAATTGTCATTACTCAGGTAGGAGTTTAATCGTAACGTAACGTTATGTTGCTTAATACCTCATTAATGAGAACTAAAAATCAACGTCAAACAACAAACCCAAAGCCGTCAAAATTATAAGAATATAAAATTCACAGAAACCCCCATTAATGGCAATCCAACTCTTTCTAAATAAATTAATATCTAACTATCATTTTTTATCAGGAAGTTTAGAATATCGCGCAAGATTTTCTATCAATATTCGTCATAGCCAAGGAGGCTAAAGTGACTGACTCTGCTTCTTCTTCGCGTAAACCCAATTTATTCCTTCGCATTTGTATTATATTAATTTTAGTTGCTTGCGTAGTGGCTGGCCTTGGTTATAAAAAATATTTACAAATTGGCGTATTGACCGCACAGGGAAGCGTTCCGCCAGCGCCCATCAATGTAACCGTCGCTAGCGCCGAATCTTCTGAATGGCACAAACGAATTAAAACTGTCGGCACTTTAGTCGCCAGCCAAGGGGTCGATTTATCCACTGAAGTTGCGGGTATCGTTAAGTCTATTCATTTTAACTCGGGTCAAGAGATTAAAATGGGTGACTTATTGTTAGAGCTCAATAATCAAACTGAGCTGGCAACGCTCGGACAAGCTCAGGCAAAATTTAATGCCGATAATAGTCAATACCAACGGTTACTTAAATTAAAGGATCAGTCGTTTGTTACACGGAACGACATCGATTCTCAGACGGCTTTAGTGAATATTTCAAAAGCCCAGATTAGTGTGGCTCAAGTTGCGCTTTCGAAGAAAAAAATCACGGCGCCCTTCAAGGGTAAGTTAGGCATACGCTTAATCGATATTGGTGAATATATTACTCCTGGAACACCACTAGTGACCTTGCAATCAGTTGATAAATTACTGCTTGATTTCACGCTACCCGAGAGCAATTTTAATGACTTGGCAGTGGGACAAGGTATTCGTTTTAAAGTCCGATCTTTTGTTGATAAGTCATTCATGGCTGAAGTCAAAGCTTGGAGTCCAATACTTGATAAGAACACCCGGAGCATTTCTATTCAGGCCGAAGTTGATAATCAAGATAGGCTGTTAGCACCCGGTATGTTTACTGAAATGGAAGTCAATAGCGCCCAAAAAATGACCGTAGTCACGTTACCCGAAACGGCCATTTTTTATAACATCTACGGTGAGGCTGTTTATGTTTTAGAGGCTCAGCCCCAAATAGCCAATGAGACTCCAGTTGAAGGTTCTGTAGCGGATATTAATGAGAGCATTGCAACTGCTCCCGACTATCGGCTATCCGCTCGGCAAGTTCGGGTGGCTTATCGAAAAAATGGGCGGGTTGGCATAATGAGTGGCATTAAAGCGGGTGATTTGGCGGTGACCTCTGGTCAGCTTAAACTTTACCCTAGCTTACGCGTAGCCATTGTAGAGGACGCACCAGAATTTAAAGCCCTCAAAGCGTCAACGGAATAAACCCAATGTTGACTGATTTTTTTATTAAGAGGCCGGTGCTATCCCTGGTCATTAGTACCCTGATTGTGTTGCTAGGCATTCAAGCATTTTTTGACACCCAGCTTCGCCAATATCCTGAGATAGAAACCTCGGTGATTACCATTAAAACGGCTTATCCAGGGGCCAGCGCTGAACTCATTCAGGGTTTTATCAGCACGCCAATTCAACAGGTCGTGTCAAGTACTAGTGGTATCGACTTTGTTCGTTCTAGCAGCTCGAACAGTGTTTCGTCTGTCGAAGTCCATATGAAACTAGGAGTTGATCCTGACGTTGCTCTGACAGAAGTTAGCACCAAGGTGTCCTCTATACGGGGCGAGTTACCTGCCGAAGCACAAGATCCGATCGTTGCTAAAAGTGATGCTAATAGTTTTGCCCTCGCCTATTACAGTTTTTATAGCGACACCTTGTCAGATGTTGAAGTCACCGACTATTTATTACGCACTATTCAACCGGCACTATCCACCGTCAAAGGCGTTGGCGAGGCACAAATTCTCGGTGGGAAAACCTATTCGATGCGTATCTGGATGGATCCAGTTCGTATGGCTGCAGCCAAGATATCGGCTGCTGATATCGTTAATGCAATTGGGTCTGAAAACTATCAGTCCGCTGCAGGTCAAACCCGTAGCGATCTAGTTCAAACCAATGTCAATGCTGTCACCGATACGGGCGACCCTGAAGTTCTAAAACGCTTTGTGGTTCGACAGTCAGGTGATAAAACGGTTCGACTCGGTGATGTAGCAGACATTGAACTCGGTGCAGAAGACTACGACAGCCTCGTCATGTTCGATGCCGTGCCTTCTATTTATATTGGTATCAACGGCACGACTGATGGCAACCCGCTGACCACAATCAAGTCAGTCACTGCTGAGCTGGAAAAAATGAAAACCTCATTCCCACCCGGGCTCAAGGTTGCGATCGCTTATGACTCAACAGAATTTATTCAGGCTTCGATTGACGAAGTGATTATGACCTTGATTCAAGCGTCGATTATTGTTGTTGTCATCATCTTCCTATTTTTGGGTTCCGTGCGATCTACCATGGTGCCGTTAGTTACTATTCCACTGTCGATTATTGGCGTGTTATTTTACATGCAGATATTGGGCTACTCGATCAATCTACTGACCCTGTTGGCGATGGTTATGGCGATAGGTCTTTTGGTCGATGATGCCATCCTCGTGGTGGAGAATATATATAGACATATTGGCGAAGGATTAAAGCCATTACAAGCGGCGCTCGTCGGCGCTAGAGAGATAGCTAAACCCGTCATTGCAACTACTATTGTATTGGTTGTAGTTTACGCTCCGATTGGATTATTGGGTGGATTGACCGGTGTTTTATTCAAGGAGTTTGCCTTTACTTTAGTTGGTACGATTATTATTTCAACCATTATTGCGCTCACCTTATCGCCTATGATGTGTTCTCGGATACTGAAACCCACCGTGGCGAACAACGCTTATGCGCGTTTCATTACGACATTTTTTAATAGCCTTCAACTCCGCTACGAACAATTCTTAGCGGATTCAATGAAGACTCGGTCGGTCACTGTGATTTTTGTAGTGATGGTGTTGGCGATGCTCATTGGTATGTTTCAATTTATCCAAACGGAACTGGCACCAGACGAGGATCAGGGCATTATTTTTGTATTCTCTAAAGCCCCCGATCATTCAAGCATAGACTACCTCAACAAGTATACAGCGCCTTATAATGACATTTTTCGTGACTATGAAGACGAATTTGAGTCCTCTTTTATGGCGAACGGCTTTGGTGGACCCACCGTGTCATTCGCAGGCATGTTGCTCAAACCCTGGGAGCAACGCTCACTAACATCACAAGAAATGATACCGACTATTCAAAATCAACTGAATCAGGCACCTGGGTTACAAAGCTTTGCTTTTAACCCGCCCTCACTCCCCGGGGCGAGTGGCAATACGCCGGTTGAATTCATTCTCAAAACCCAACAAAGTTATGATCAGCTTTATGGCGTTGTGCAACAGATACTCGCCAAAGCTCGAGAGACGGGGCAGTTCTATTTCATCAAAAGCGATTTTAATTTCAGCAAGCCTGAAATTAGAGTTACAGTCAATCGTGAACGTGCTCAATCTATGGGTATATCGATGCGTGAAATTGGTCAAACACTGGGGGCTATTCTGGCAGAAGGCTATGTTAGTCGATTCAATTTAGCTGGCCGTAGCTATAAAATTATTCCCCAAGCACGCCAAACTGATCGTGAAAATGGCGCAATATTGGGTCAATACTATGTTTACACGCCACAAGGCGAGCAGGTCAGTCTGTCGGCTCTGGTTGATATTGAATACACCTCGGTACCTGCCGAACTGGTTCAATTCCAACAGCAAAATTCTGCTAAGATAGATGCAGTACCCGGTGTGCCATTAAGCGAAGCATTGCAGACACTGCGAGACATCACTGCCGAGGTGGCGCCTGCCGGATATACCTTTGACTATCAGGGGCAGTCACGTCAGCTGATTCAAGAGGGCTCGGCTTTAACGATAACCTTCGGTTTTGCCATTATCATTGTTTTTTTGGTCCTTGCCGCTCAATATGAAAGCTTCCGCGATCCATTCATCATCCTAACCACGGTGCCACTCGCCATGTTTGGTGCCTTGATACCGATGTTTCTTTGGGAGGTCTCGATGAATATTTACAGTCAGGTTGGCCTCATTACGCTGATTGGACTTGTCAGTAAACATGGTATTTTGATAGTTGAATTCGCCAATGAAATACAGGTTAAAGACAAATTACCGCCAGGACAGGCTGTTATCAAAGCGGCGTCAATGCGCTTGCGGCCTATTTTGATGACCTCTTTCTCTACCATCATTGGTATCATGCCTTTGGTGATTGCCTCTGGTGCGGGTGCGGCAAGCCGTCAAGCAATTGGGATCACTATTGTATCTGGTTTTGCAATTGGCACATTGTTTACCCTGTTTGTGTTGCCAGTGGTTTATACTTACTTTGCGAAGGATCGTTATTTGGAAGCAGTGGGCACGTAAGCTGTGAAAATAGAATCAAAAAAATAAATCAACATAAAAGCCAGATTACCCTTAACGCCTTAACGAGTAGTAGTTAGTTGAAATTCGACCAAAAAACCATCATCGGAGCCTGCGGTAAAAGTTCTTTCTCAAGGGGCCAAGATTATTTTAAATCAGGCCGGGTTGTTTCCCTTGATTATGACGCAATTAAACGTGGTGTTGAGCTAATTGGTCGTACGCTTGGTAGTGGTGGAAATATCTATAATCAAAAGGTATTACTCGATTTTCAAGGGGATTATATTGAAATTGATGGTCAATGCGACTGCCCCGTTACCTATAATTGCAAGCATGTTGTCGCCACCTGTTTAAAATATAAGGAAGAAATTGAAACACCCTCACTGTCGCCAGCGCCGGTCGCCAAATCAGAAATTATAGATCAAGGCAAAGTTACTAAATGGTTGCAGAACTTAACTGAATCAGCGGTGGATTATCGATCGCCTGTGGATCAAAAAACCAAAGACTGGTTAGTTTTTATTCTGAGCATTCGTCAAGACAATCAAAGTTTACTTAAACCGCGTGAGCTCACTGTTTCGATACGGGCTACTCACCATCGCAAAAACGGCAAGGGTCTCGTGAAAGGTCGTGAGATTGCATTACACAATATCGGTGACCGCAATTGTGATTTTCACGCACTCCCTATCGATTCTGACATTACCGCTTTTTTGCAAACAACCACTGAATACAGTTACTGGAATACCCCTGCGACTATCCGAGGGCGAGCAGGCGCATCAGCCCTGAAATTAATGCTCGAAAGTGATCGTTGCTATTGGCAAAACTTAGACGGTTCACCTATACAAAAGAGTGAACAACATCAATTGCAGTTAGGTTGGGAAACCCTAGAGAATGGCGATTTAGCGTTACAGCACAACTTGGGTCAACATTGCCTATTACTCAACACTCAGCCAGTTATGTATTTGGATACCCAACTACTGCAAGCCGGTAGCCTTGATGTTCAGGAGTGGAGTCAAAATCAACTGATCCAATTGGCCCAAGCGCCCCAAATACCAGCTGATGAAGCCGACACAGTGACACAGCAACTGCTCCTGAGCTACCCTAAGCTTGCGCTGCCTCTTCCCACTGAAGTGGCCCTTCGAAACAATGAAGGCGAATTGATGCAACCTTGCCTTACGCTCACGAGTGTTGGGGACATCGGGCAAACGTTGGAACACTGCCTACTACTTAACTTTGATTACAACGGAGATCGTGTTCCAGCGTTTCCTTTTAGCAAACAAAGTACATTTTCTAGTCGTGGCGACTGGGTGCGATTAAGCCGCGACTCAGTGGCAGAGGAAAATGCCCTTGGTGAACTTATAAGTTATGGATTTAAACTGTGTGAGCCTGTAGGCGATGCTCCCCAACCCATTAAACTATTGCCGTTGAGTGATATAACTCATATTGACAATGGCGGTTGTTGGGCGGATTTCATTGAGGACGGTATCGATGCTTTGCGTGAAAAAAATTGGCAGATTGAAATTGATGAGCACTTCCATCTGCGCTTTGAAGACGCTGATTGGGAAGCAGAAATTGATGAGGATGGAAATGACAATGATTGGTTCAGCTTACGCTTTGATTTGAAAATTGGCGATAAGAGTCTGCCTCTCGCGCCCTTACTCACACCGTTACTGGCACTCGATCCGGCCGACCTGCCAGAAGTGATTACGTTACCGATCGAACAGCATCGTTATATACGATTGCCTTACGAGCGTATTCAACCCTTTTTAAGTACTCTGCAAGAATTATTCAGTCGCCTACCTAACAACAATGGGCAGTTACGTTTATCTCGATTTGATGCCATTAGCATTGATCAATTAGCCGAACAAGGCGCGGCCCTGCGCGGGGCAGACAACTTACGCCAACTCGCCAAACAAATGAAAAATTTCGACGGCATTAAAGCTGTTGAGCTTCCCGCTGGACTCAATGCTGAACTTCGTCCCTATCAGCACAGTGGTTTGAACTGGTTACAGTTTTTACGAGAATACCGATTTGCCGGTATCCTTGCTGACGATATGGGTTTAGGCAAAACAGTGCAAACCTTGGCTCATCTGTTGATAGAAAAAAACGCAGGCCGACTGAATAAACCAGCGCTGGTTGTCGCGCCCACCAGTCTGATGGGTAATTGGCGGCGAGAAGCCGAGCGCTTTACACCTGAGTTACGTGTCATTGTTCTGCATGGGACAGAGCGTCACCAGCTGTTCGATGACATTACACATTGTGATTTGCTGCTAACGACCTACCCGCTTCTGTCCCGAGACACTGAGCAATTACAGGCCCAGCACTATCACAGTATTATTCTTGACGAAGCTCAAGCAATCAAAAATCCAAATACAAAAATGGCTCGGCTGGTCAGACAGCTTCGCAGCGAGAATCGCCTGTGCCTCACCGGTACACCCATGGAAAACCACCTTGGAGAGCTATGGTCACTATTCGACTTTTTAATGCCCGGGTTTCTGGGTGACAGCAATACATTCAAGAAACAGTATCGTACTCCCATTGAAGTTCATGGCGACCTTGAAAAGCAACAACAACTGGCACAACGAGTGCAGCCTTTTTTATTGCGTCGCGAAAAAGATGAGGTGGCTTCTGAACTTCCGCCCAAGACAGAAATTTTACAAACTGTCGAGCTTGAAGGGGATCAGGCTGAGTTGTATGAGAGCATTCGACTCGCCATGGACAAACGGGTTCGTGAAGCAATTAAAACTCAGGGCCTGGCGCGAAGCCATATCACAATTTTAGATGCCTTGCTAAAACTTCGTCAAGTCTGCTGTGATCCACGCCTATTAAAGCTAGATCAAGCTAAAAAAGTCACTCAATCAGCTAAATTATCATTACTCATGGACCTACTCCCTGAGCAGATCGAAGAAGGCCGGCGTATTATTTTATTTTCTCAATTCACATCAATGTTGGCGTTGATCGAAGAAGAATTAAAGAAATATAATATCGATTACACCAAACTCACTGGACAAACTATAAAGCGTGACGAAGCGATTCAACGCTTTCGAGAGGGTGAGGTTAATTTATTCTTAATCAGCCTGAAAGCGGGTGGCACCGGTTTAAATTTAACCGAAGCAGATACGGTAATACTTTATGACCCTTGGTGGAATCCCGCAGTTGAAGCACAGGCAATAGATCGTGCACACCGTATCGGTCAGGACAAACCCGTGTTTATTTATCGGTTAATGGTTAGTGGTAGCGTCGAAGAAAAAATGCTGGCGATGCAGGACAAAAAACGACAACTCGCAAAGGGAATCTACTCTGGTAAAAGTAAAGATGAGACACCGCTGCTAGATACTAATACTTTGCAAAATCTATTCTCGCCCTTAGAAAGTGGCTTTTGATTTCATTCTTAAAATGGGGCCGAGCTTATGACCTCCATTCTTTCGCCTGTTGTTGGGTGATCAAATGTCAACATTTGGGCGTGCAAAAACAGACGCCCACCCCGAGTACCATATAAATCATCTCCAACAATAGGTGCGGCTAAGCCATTATAATGTGCCGCATGAACTCTCAGTTGGTGAGTCCTTCCCGTCACTGGATAAAAATACACCCGGGTTGAAACTGCGTCACTAGAAATGACCTCCATGCGGGTTACGGCTGATTTACCATGTTCATAGCACACAACTTGGCGGGGTCTGTCATCCAGGTCAACTCGGAGCGGTAGATCGATTACTTTTGGTTCGTTCTTGATCACTTTTGATAATACGGCTATATAGCGTTTATGTACGGTTCGATTAATGAATTGCTTTTGTAAAAACTTATGCGCCTGCGCTGTTTTTGCGGCGAGTAATAATCCCGAAGTCGACATGTCAAGTCGGTGCACAAGTAATGCGCCCGTCGCATCAGGGTAGTTTTTTCTAAGCCAACTTAATACTGAATGATGTTCTTCTTTACCCGGTATTGATAATAAGTCAGCGGGTTTATTGACGACGACAATATCAACATCTTCATACACTATGGTTGGCTCTAAAGTCTGCCGAATTGAAGCATCGTCCGATGACTCGACATCCAGGCCTTTTAACATGAAGGGTAGTATTGGGTGACACTTGCCTCGGCAAGGTGCGTATAAATTACCGTGATGTCTAACGCCTGTTGATGGCGGTTCACCCCACCAGAACTCGGCTAAAGCCAAGGGTTTTAATTGATGGTTAAAGGCAAACTGCAATAGTTTAGGCGCTGCACAATCACCTGTGCCACTGGGCGGGTTTTTGCCATCGAACAGCGACCGAACAGTGGCTACTTCGCCCAAACTATTGTGAAGTCGATAGCTATCGAATACCTGATCATGAAGTCGCTTTGAAAGATCTCTGCGTTGTTGCTTTAACTGAGCAATTTTATGTCGATAATTGTCGTCAATTTTTGTATTAAACTGATCAAGTAAAACTTGTGACTGTAGCTTTAACTGCAAGTACTCTCGTTTATCTTGTTGGCTGAGGAGTGCCAGCTGCTTCATTATCTGGGCTTCATCACCATCAAAATCTATGTTTTCTTTGATTTGACTTCTTTGCAGTTGTCTTTGTTTTTTCTGGCTTTTATGCTGCTTTTTCAAGCTAATTAATGCAGCACTTTGATGCTGTTCAAGCTGGTGTAAATCATCAAGGGCAGTGAGATAGCCAGAACAAAGCAACAGAGCTTCAATCGTTGCAGTCAAACCGTTCACAGCGATCGCTCCATCGTTTAAAAACAATTGTTGTTGGTCGATATCAAACACTGGCGGAACAAAACCAACCGCTTGCCACTGTTGATTAAACATGCCGGAAAAACTGGAAAGAAACCCAATTTTTCCAGCTTGATCTGACACCACTAATACACCAAACATTTTACCTATATCAATTGGTTTAAATGAGTGCTGAAGCGTTTCTTTTAATATTTTACTGGCTGTTATTGCAAGTGGGTGGGGATTATTTTCAAATGGATTTCGCAATCGACTGGGCGTATCTCTAGTGGCTGGCTGAGGTGAAAAAAACTGTAAACAATCCATGTTTAAGATTCAGCTGACTCTACTTTATCACCCATTAAGCTACTGCCACGTTTATCTCTCACGACCATCTGCCCATTTTTGAGCACTTTAGTTTCGAATAAATCGATGGCTTTTATCAAATCACCTAACTTTTTATAACCATAGTTTCGGGCGTCAATCGATGCTTGATTTGAAATGATCGAACCGACGCGTGCTACGGAGGCCCACTCATCATCATCCTGATCACTGTCAATCGCGACTCTTAACAAATTAATTAATTTAGTATTTGATTTTAAATCTTTGGCTGAAATTTTCTTTGAATGTGTTAATTTACCTTTATCAATCTTATCTTTTTGGCCTGTTTCTTTCTCTGACTTTTCTTCATCAACATAAAGAAAACGAGAACAAGCATTTACAAATGGGTCAGGAGCTTTTCGTTCTCCAAAACCATAAACAATTTTCCCCTCTGATAATATACGCATCACTAATGGCGTGAAATCACAATCAGACGAAACAATACAAAAAGCATCAATATTTTTGGTATACAAAATATCCATCGCATCAATCGTCATTGCCATATCCGTCGCGTTCTTGCCTTTTATCAAGTCAAATTGTTGGATCGGTTGGATGGCATACTCATGCAAATTTTCTTCCCAGCCCTTCAATGCTGGGCTTTTCCAGTTGCCATAAGCTTTCCTGATACTCACCACGCCATAATTAGCTAACTCAGTAATTATTTTTTCAATTTTCTTTGCTGGGGCATTATCTGCATCAATAAACATTGCGATTTTATGATTTGCATTTTCCATTCACTATTCCTTTATTTGAGTGCCTTTTTAGCCACTAATTTTCGTTCTGAAATTTTATCTAGCACCCATAATTTTTGCTCTCTAGGCATAATTATCCATTCGCGTATTTCGTCAATATTTCGATAGCAGCCATCACATAAATCAGTACCGCTAAATTGACAAACTTTCACACAAGGTGACGGCACCGAATGGTCAATTTCTGGACGTTTTTTATTTCGTCGTGATCTCGGACGCGTGGTGCCTGTTTCTTCAGTCATACTTGTTTCTCATTACATAAATTAATCTAGGTTTAGTCATTGGTTAAAATTTCAAATAGTAAGCTCTTTCATCTAACAGCCATTGTCTAAAAGCGCCCCCTTTTTGCTATTTACCTTTTGCTGACCAGTAACCAAATGGTAGGACAAGCAAACTGATAATCTAGAAATATATAACTGTTTCAGCTGTCGACCTTTAACACCTGGTCTCCGGTCTGGTGATTTAGGTTAGCCTTTTGATAGGAAAATGGGTGTTCTCAACTATTTTACTTTTTATTTCGCACATCTGATTTCCAAGATTCAATTAAATACCGTGCAATTGAGTCATGTCGGGGCAAACAATAATCATCACTGTCATCGTCCCATTCACCAAAACTGTCTAATTGTTCAACCGTAAACCAACCTGCTTCCTCTATTTCAAAACCGTCAATGGTAATGTCCGTTGTGGTTGCTTGTGCTCGAAAACCTAACATAATTGATGAAGGGAATGGCCAAGGCTGGGACGTCTGGTAAGTCACTTTATTCACCCTGATACCGGCCTCTTCAAAGGCTTCGCGTGCCACTGTCTCTTCTAAACTTTCGGATGGATCAACAAAGCCTGCCAACGTTGACATCATTCGGTTTGGGAATTTTGCATTTCTGCCTAGTAAGCACCGACGTTGATTAGGATTAGAGCTGTCTTCAATAAGCATGATTACGGCGGGATCAGTTCGTGGAAAATTGACGTAACCACAACTGTCATTACTACAATGTTTAGCGTGCCCACCTTGTTTTTGAACGGTAGCTGTACCGCAACGAATACAAAATAAACTATTCCTATTCCAAAAAAGTAACCCTCGAGCATAAGCCAACAAGGCCGCATCATGGGCATTTAATAAGCAGCCGAGCTCTCTTATATTAATAAATTCTGAGTTATCACGATTGACCGTTTCCTGACCTTCGAAACACGCCTCAATATTACTTTCAACTTCAGCTGCAAATAACGGTATAGAACCATTTAACCCTAAGAAAACTACTTTTCCACTATCGTTTGTTAGGGCTTTAATTGACTGACGCAAATGATAGATCGCAACAGGTGCCTGAGCATCATTCCAATGAATTAAGTTTTTATCATTTTGTAATAACAAAATCTGGCAATCGGAGTGGTCCCATTGCTGATCAAGCCATTCAGAGGACTTTCGAAGGTCGCTTGCACGGTCTAGTAACAAGCCTTTATAGTATAGTTGATCGATATTCAATTCGGGTCCCTAAACAATTAGCACAATAGTCGTGCCTTTAGTATGCCAGAGAGACTTACAATTGGATGGGGTTAATTTAAATCTTGTGGGAGAGTTAAGTTTTAGTCAGCCTTAGAAGATGAACGCCGTTAGTGATCAGCCTGCTGCTTATGCGTATCAATTGCCTTTTTTAATAGATTGTATTCATCACACTTGGCTGAACAAATCTGGCTCAAAAAAACAAGCTGTTGCTCGGCTTTTTCCAATTGACCTGTCTCTAAATAAAGCTCACCTAGGTATTCGTTAGCACCACGATGATCTGGTTTCGCTTTTAGCGCCCATTTATAAAATGTTAACGCATCTTCATAATTTTGTGTTTTTCGATAGCTGTAACCTAATAGTGATAATAGGTCAGCATTGTCGGGATCGGCATCCAGTTCGTAATGAAGTTCGTCAATCGCCTCGAGAAACTTCTCTTGTTGAAGCATTTTTTTAATCGGAAGAATATCAAAGTCTGATGAATAACTGCCACTGACCGCAATAGCATGGTTAAATATAACGGCCACTACAAATAGAGACAATAGTGCATTTTTAACGGCTAATTTAATATACATGGGGTCTCATTTTCAATTCAGTGACTAAGAAAGAGATTGATTCATGTTGATAATGAAAGTGATGCGTCAATCGACCTACAACTCAATTATTTTAGCGGCATATCAGTCTAAGGTGGTGTGAACTATGTCGCACATAATAACCTTGAGTTAACGAGTTTAGGATAACGAACGACTACCAATGACCAAATTTAAGAGGATTTAGATCCATTGATTGCATTAGCAAGTTTGAAACACACGACTTTTTAAGATGGGTCATTCGTGTGGTTCATGCTTGAAGACCTACAACTAAGGTTATGCTCAATTCAAATAACACCACTATCCGAGAGTTTCGTTATCGCTTCACTCGACAAACCTAGCAATTCGCCAAATACCTCTTCATTATGTTCACCCAACTTGGGACCCGGCCAACGCGTCGCACCAGGCGTTTTAGTGAGCTTCGGTAATATGGCCGGTATTTTTAACGGTTGGCCGTTAATTTCTACGGTTTCAAACAGTTCTCGAGCGTTAAAGTGTTCATCATTTATCATATCTTCAACATTGTAAATCGGCCCTCCAGGTACTCTGCTTTCATCTAATGCGTTTAAAATTGATTCTGAATCATTTTGTGCACACCAGCTCGATAATGCCAGATCGATCTCAGCTTCATGCTCTACCCGACCCAGATTAGACGCTAGCGTAGGATCGCTCGCCATATCAGGGTATCCTGCAGCGATCATTAACCGTTGAAATATCGAGTCACCATTGCCACCAATGACCACAAATTTACCGTCTAGGCATCGATAGGTATTGGTTGGCACAATGCCAGTCACTGTACTGCCAGATGGCTCCCGAATAACGCCCGCACCGTCATATTCAGGAATCACTGCTTCCATTAAATTAAACATTGACTCATATAATGCAACGTCAACCACCTGGCCACTGCCGCTTTTCTTTTGCTCTAGTAGAGCGATACAAATACCCAATGCAGCATGAATGCCTGAAATAGTATCTCCAATACTGAGATTTGGTCTGACTGGCGCGTGATTTGGATGGCCATTCACGTGACGAAAGCCACTGATACCCTCACAAACAGAGGCAAAGCCTGGTTTGCTAGAGTAGGGCCCTGTCTGGCCATAACCTGAAATTCGCGCATAAACTAGTTTTGGATTTGATTGTTTAAATTCATCTGGTCCTATGCCCCACTTTTCTACGACACCAGGCCTAAAATTTTCAATCACAACGTCAGCACTGTCGATTAAATTTTTGACCAGATCAATGCCTTTAGACGCTTTTAAGTCAATCGTGACTGATTTTTTGTTTCTGGCCAATGAATGCCACCAAAGCGACGTTCCATCTTTGACTTCACGCCAATTTCGGATCGGGTCACCTACCTTAGGGGGTTCTATTTTAATGACTTCTGCACCAAAGTATCCCAGCATGCAGCCCGCAAATGGCCCCGCCAGTAACTGTCCGAGTTCGATCACTCTATAACCGGATAACGGTCCTGATGAATCCATTTAAATCTCTTTTAGGTTAGTTTTTGGATAATAAATAAGCCTTACTTTAACCAGTCTACATTAGCGCAAAACAAGCTCCGAGCATTTTTTCCAGTCTGCCCCAACTGGCACCATTCACACTAACAATAGGTCTTATTATATCCACCATTGTTGCGATATACTGCGCAGCTTTTGTTACTCTTTTCAGCAGGAATTTATAAATCATGCAATCAACGACTAGCTTCGACGAACCCAGCGTTTCACTGAGTGTGCGTGATGTATTTGGCATTGACTCTAACATGCAAGTTAACGCGTTTTCTGACAAGGTCGACTATGTACCCGAGATCGACCCAGCTTATCGCTTTAATCCTGAAGTCACGTTGGCAATTCTAGCTGGCTTTACTCACAATCGTCGGGTAATGCTGCAAGGATTACATGGCACGGGTAAATCAACTCATATCGAGCAGATAGCAGCCCGCCTCAACTGGCAGTGCATGCGCGTTAACCTTGATGGACATATCAGTCGACTCGACTTGGTCGGTAAGGATACCATTGTGATTCGGGACGGTTTACAAATCACTGAATTCCAAGAAGGCATCGTACCTTGGTCTATCCAACGTCCAATGGCGCTAATTTTTGATGAATATGATGCGGGTCGTGCAGACGTTATGTTTGTTATTCAACGCCTGCTTGAGCGCGACGGCAAGTTTGCGCTTATTGATCAAAACCGAGTAATTACCCCTCACCCATTATTTCGCTTATTTGCTACTGCTAATACTGTTGGCCTGGGCAATTCGACTGGTTTATATCATGGTACGCAATTACTCAACCATGGCCAAATCGATCGCTGGAATATTGTTGCGACACTCAATTACTTACCTGAAAAAGAAGAGATGGCCATTGTGCAGTCTCGGGTACCTCTGTTTCAAGATGCTAAATTGCTTCAGTCTATGGTGGCAATGGCAACTCTCACTCGAGAGGGCTTTGTGGTTGGAGACTTATCGACATTAATGTCACCCCGTACGGTTATTTCATGGGCCGAAAATAGCCTTATTTTTAATGATCATATACTCGCATTTCGCTTGTCTTTTTTGAACAAGTGCGAAGAAGATGAGCACCCCATTGTGGCTGAATATTTCCAGCGCTGTTTCAATCAAGAACTCGATGCGTCGTATCTACATCTGCATGAAAGCAGCGTCGTATAAATGCACTTTTTCTGTAATTGTGGCATTAGCTCAGTGGGTGAATCCACCTATACTTCCAGTACACTCGTGTTCTCTAATCGGTGCTTTTTACAACTCACGAAAAGATCAATATTTCTAGAGTCGTCGGGACGAATCCATGCGATTTAATCATCGGCAGCAGCAACATGTAGAAGAGCTTTGTGGCGCGTCAATACGAGCCCTGACCGGCTTGCCAGGTTTGTACCATCGAGGTAGAACTCTTTTTCTTGATGGTAAAAAAGTCAACACTAATGCGCCTCACCTGCAAACCGATGTTCTCGAACAAGATTTTCGCTCGCATCGTGGCATCTCTGATGGTATTGCTTTGCGGCTGCAGCATAGTGACGAAAAACTACATCAATCACTCTGCCCGCCATCGCCAATTGCACGGTTGATATTCGACATGCTTGAACAATTGCGCGTCGAATCCCAAGTCACTGACCAACATCCTGGCATGAAGCAAAACCTACTGTATCGTTTCCAACAATGGAGTCTTAAATTTCATTATGAAGACCATACTGAAACTCAATTAGGCCTTCTTATTTTCACTATTGCACAAGCAAGCTGGTCCCGTTTAACTGGCCTGCCTACTTTAGAAGAAATAGACGACGTGATCGAGTCAACTCGGGCTAACCTCTCGCCACTCATTGGCAGTGACTTACTTGGATTGCGTAAAAATCGAGATAAACAATCCGCTTATGCGGTGCATGCATTGTCAATTGCAAAGCTAGTTGATGAATCACTACAGGTCGGTGATAAGGAACGGGCGTTGAATCTCGCCGAACAAGAAGACACAGAAAAAGCACTTAATCGAATTGCTCTGTCTAGCGATTTTTCAGATGAAGCCGAAGATGCCAACATCGCTTCCATTATTACTGGCACCAGTAAAGTTTTATCGGACAACCCCACTGGCTATCGCGTATTCACCGAAGCATACGATCAAGAATACAAAGCAGCTTCGAAAGTTCGTGATGTCGAAATCATTGAGTTTCGAGACCAATTGGACCTTATGATAAAGGCTCAGGGTATCAACATCCCTAGGCTGGCTCGGCAGATTTCGGATCTGTTGGCTCAACCGGGTCGTGATGGTTGGCAATTTGGTGAAGAAGATGGCGTTATAGATGGACGACGTTTATCTCAGGTCATTTCATCACCCTCCGAAAGACGGATTTTCCGAAAAGACCGCTATCGATTTAAAAACGATTGCCTTGTTTCCTTTTTAATCGACTGTTCTGGATCGATGAAACAATATATCGAATCAATTGCAATGATGGTTGATATATTTGGAAGAGCACTCGACCAAGCTGATATTTCAAGCGAGATACTCGGTTTCACTACCGCCAAATGGAATGGTGGTCGCGCTTTAAAAGACTGGATAGCACAAGGCAGACCAGAAAACCCAGGACGTTTAGCCGAACGAAGTCATTTAATATTCAAAAATGCCGATACCGGTTGGCGTAAATCACGGCGTGATATTGCAGCCCTCTTAAAATCGCCATATTTTCGTGAGGGTGTCGATGGTGAGGCGGTTAACTGGGCCTGCCAACGCATGCGTAAACATGGCGAACAGCGTAAAATATTGATTGTTATTTCAGACGGTAGTCCAATGGATGCAGCGACCCATCAAGCTAACGATGAGTATTATCTTGATCATCATTTAAAGCAGACCGTTGAACGAAATGAAGCTGAATCTGATGTTGAAATCTATGGGTTAGGCGTCGGATTAAGCTTAACACCCTACTATCGTCACAGCCTCGCAATCGACTTAAGTGAGTCGCTCAGTAATACTGTATTTCAGCAAATATTACAGATGATAGCGCATGCTAAAAGGCGCTAACCCAAAAGTTTTTGCTCTTGATTATAGAGAAATAAATTGGTCATAATCCAACAATAGCTAGCTTGGCTACTTTACTTTCAATCAACACCGTTTTACTTCGCCTAAACTTCTCCCCAGAGTTCTCCTTTTGGAGGACAATGATAAAAATAAAAATTCCTTGAATCGATAGCTTCTGATTTATTCTTTCAGTAGCGTCTCAACAAAAAAATAGCTTCTAACGCATTACAACCAACAATTATGAATAACCTAATTAGGCTATTCAAGCTTTGAGTTAACGGAACTGCAGTCCATCAGATTTCAATCTCCAAGTTCATATGGAACTTGCTGAAAAACCTTAAAACAACTTTAGATGTGTAACGATGTGATGCACTCATTTGCGCTATAGACCCATCAACTGCTCCCCGTTACTCATAAAAAGTTAAACAACAGCGCTCTGTAAACCAATTGGCTTAAAATTTGTTAACAACCTTTTATCTGTAGATAGTTACCGATTGTCAAGAAAAGTAGTTTAAATCTCACAAAAAAAAAATCCTTCGCCTACATTAATTCTTATTCAGTAATGTCATTGTATCGTCTTTAAAGTGCGTTTCTAAAATTTCTCGTTCAGAAGCTTAATTCAGAATTAATTGATTAGAATGGCTAATCTTTAAAAAGAAAAATACGTTTCCAGGATTAAAAAACAAACCTATGACTTTTTATAAGAAAAAACTTTTGTTAGTTTTTGGGCTTTTACTCACACTAACAGCCTGCAGCGGTAATTACGATAAAACGACAAAAGAAATCAACAATATAACGCCATTAGTATTTGAAGCATCGTTAGACAATAACAAGGCTATTATTGCCTCGTTTAACGAAGATATTTTTACTGCAACTGTTGGCAAGAATAGCTTTGCTCATTCTAAAAAAACCAACCTAGATGGCATAGCTACATTTGATAGCTTTACGAATATCACGATAGTTAGGCCTTACAGTGGATTAGAAACTGTTATAAATCATATTTTTACTTTGAAATCGACCATTACAAATTTCACTCGTAATTTACTTGGATGGCATTCTAACGGGTCGCCTGATACTCCACAGGATCCTTGGAGTGACCCAGCCATTATCCAAATTGACAAT
The DNA here is from genome assembly GCA_913061315.1 of uncultured Gammaproteobacteria bacterium. GTDB lineage: Bacteria > Pseudomonadota > Gammaproteobacteria. The sequence continues at coordinate 34,732 of CAJXUC010000026.1, forward strand.
GTCATTGGACATGATGTAGAAGCGCCTCAAATTGCATTTGATAACAATGGAAATGCTATCATGGTGTGGCATCAAACTGATAACTCAGTCTTTAGTATTTGGGCAAACCGATATGACTCATCAACTAGATCATGGGATATTGCGGCAGTTATTGAGACAGACAATACAGGTCATGCTTATAACCCCAAGATTGCGTTTGATACTATCGGTAATGTAATTGCTGTGTGGTGGCAGCATGATGGATCAGTTCAAAGCATATGGGCAAACCAATATGATGCAAAAACTAAATTATGGGCAACGGCAGCAGTGATTCAGAACGACGATACTGGCGATGCCTATAATCCCGAAATTTCCATCGATGCCAGTGGAAATGCCGTAGTAGTGTGGCGCCAATTTGACGGCAAGGTTAATAGCATATGGGCCAATCATTTTGACGCAAAAACTAGGATGTGGGGTACCAAAGCAGAGCTTAAAAAAGATAATTATGAAGATGCCTACGGTCCTCAAATCGCAGTTGATGCTAATGGTAATGCAGTAGCTTTGTGGAATCAGTCGAACGGTACAGTGAGTAGCATTTGGGCCAATCAATATGACGCCACAGCTCAATTATGGGGCACCGCAACAGTCATTGAGAATGAATCGTTAGTCAGTGCGTATAACCCACAGATTGCCTTTGATGCTAGTGGTAATGCAATCGCATCGTGGAATCAGTCCAATGGAAAAATTAAAAGCAGATGGACTAACCACTATGACGAAAGAACGAGCTCTTGGAGTATTGCATCAGCAGTAGAGAGCGATGTTTTTATTACAGAAAATGCCCAAATCCGAGTCAATGCTAATAGCCGTGACATTACAGTGTGGACATTGGATGTCAGCAGTATCTCTAACCAATAGTTGCCCACCTCTTAGAATAAACTTTATTCTTTATTTATTACTAAAAGGGCCTATTTGGATTTCTTCCTTGTAGTCAATCCGTCAACACTTTTAGTCCGATACCTTGTGTCTTAATGCGACAACCCCGATAATATCCACCGATTAAACAGCCCACCACTGCCAATATAAATCAACATTTGAGTCACTTCCCCAAACCAATCAATCCTGATAATATTTAAGGGTCGCTCAGCCTTATTAGGCTAAGACTATTAATCAGTTTTTTAGGGTCGGCTAAATTAGCCTCGGTTTTTCTGCAAAAAAGAACTGGAATGGCCACTTTAATTGTGCAAAATTTTTGACAATGTTGATGACCTGAGTAATTAAGTATTACCCGTTGGGTTAGATTCAGCTTGAATTTAAAATCATTACTCGGAGGTGAAGATTATGAAATGCGGTTTTATCGGCTTGGGTATTTTGGGCTCAAAACTATGTAAGAATCTACTCAACGCAGGCGTTAATCTGATCGTCTATGATCTTGATGAAAAGGCCATTTTGGCAGCTGTTGAACTTGGTGCAACTTCTGGTGGTTCGGTCGCTGATGTTTGCTCTGGGATCGATGTGCTGTTTACTTGTTTACCCTCACCTGCTGCTTCTGCACAGGTAATGGAAAGCGATGGGGGAGCACTATCGGCCCTGCCACTAGGTGCGACCTGGATCGAGATCAGTACAACCGAAGTCGATGAAATAAAACGATTAGCAGCCGTTGCCAATGCCAAAGGCATTAATGTTTTAGAGTGCCCCGCCACTGGCGGAGTCCACCGGGCTGCCCGTGGCGAAATGACATTGTTGGTTGGAGGTGACGAAGCAGTATTCGAAACACAGCGCTCGTTGCTTGAAAAAATGAGTGGACAAATAATATTTATGGGAGAGATTGGTAATGCGTCACTCATAAAAGTCATCACTAATCTACTCTGTCTGGTGGATCTGGTAGCGTCGGGTGAAGCCCTAATGCTCGCCAAACGTGGGGGATTGGATTTAGGGAAGTGTTACCAAGCGATCACAGCGAGCTCGGGAAACAGTCGTGAATTTGAGGACTGGGCTCCAGTTATATTGAATGGAACTTTCAACACGGGTTTTACCACCAACCTCGGCTTAAAGGATCTAGGTTTTGTTACTGACCTTGGACACAAGCTAAATGTACCGCTAAAGCTCACAGGGCTGGTAGAACAGATGTTCATAGAATCTCGTTCCAAATACGGCGGCGACGCTTGGACACCGCACGTAATTAAAATCATGGAGGACGAGACTGGAGTAGAGCTGCGAGCCCCAGGATTTCCTGATGTTATCCAGCCTGAATAAACTATCTCAAGTTGTGATACTTTCTGATGTCGGTGATTCACCACGCTTTCGTTTACCGACCAAATTGGTGAGCCAATCAGGGTCCATTTCTGGCACAGATGAGAGTAAAAGTTCAGTGTAAGGTGCGTGGGGTGGTGTCAGTATGTCTACTTTACTGCCCTGTTCAACTACCTTGCCTTGGTACATAACAACAATTTCATCAGCAATCGATTTAACTGTCGCCAGATCGTGAGTAATAAACAGATACGACACACCCAGCTCTTTTTGCAGATTGAGCAATAAATCAAGAATACCCTTGGCGACCAACTGATCAAGTGCCGAAGTTACTTCATCACAAATAATCAATTCAGGTTCAGCAGCGAGCGCACGCGCTATACAAATCCGCTGTTTTTCGCCACCCGACAGTTGCCCTGGGTAGCGTTCGGCAAACTCTTCGGGAATTTCGATCAGGCGCAACAACTCCAGTACTCTTTCATCCTTCTGCTTACCTGTCAAACCCAGATAAAACTGGAGTGGACGTCCAATAATTTTTTTAATCTTATGGCGTGGATTCATCGCGATATCAGCAATTTGGTAAATCATCTGGATCGATTGTAAGTCTTTTTTTGAGCGCATACTCAGGGCTGGATTTAACTCAGTTCCATTAAATATAATTTTGCCATGGCTGGGTGGTAACAGACCCGTAATGACACGCGCCAGTGTACTCTTGCCACTGCCAGACTCACCCACCACTGCGACCGTCTTACCCTTCACTATATTGACATTGATATCTTCCAACACGTTCTTTTTTGGACCAGCATAGCTAGCCGTGATGTTTTCTATCGATAACTGGACATTATCTTCATCATGGCCCTTACGGGTTTCACGTAACGCCCGAACATTGAGTAACCTTCGGGTGTATTCATGCTGAGGATTAGTCAACATAGAACGCGCATCACCCTCTTCGATTAAATCGCCATAGCGCAATACCATAATTCGATCAGCCATCTGCGCCACTACGGCAAGATCATGAGTAATGTAAATAGCCGCAACATTGCGAGCCTTCACTGCCTCTCTGATCGCACCCAACACTTCAATCTGGGTGGTCACGTCCAGTGCCGTCGTGGGCTCGTCAAAAACAATAATATCGGGGTCACAGCCTAATGCCATTGCTGTCATCGCTCGCTGTAATTGGCCACCCGACACTTGGTGCGGATAACGTTCGCCAATGAGTTCTGGATCAGGCAGCTCGAGCTGGCGAAACAATTCAACGCTTCGCTCACGAGCCTCAGCCATTGTCATTTTACCATGCTGCACTGCAGACTCGGCAAACTGTTCGAACAAAGTATGCGCTGGATTAAACGAAGCCGCGGCACTTTGCGCCACATAAGTCACTCTGTCTCCCCTAATTTCACGTAATTGGGGCTCTTTCATTTGAGTTAAATCAACCCCATCGAGCTTAATCGAACCAGACACAATACGGCAGCCAGGTTTAGTGTATCCTAATGCAGTGAGTCCAAAGGTCGACTTGCCAGCACCCGATTCACCAATCAAACCAATAATTTCACCACGTTCTAGCGTCATTGACAGACTGTTTACGATCGGTTTCCAAACGCCATCAATGTCGGCTTCAATCAATAGGTCGGAAACTTCAAGTAATTTTTGGCTCATATTTAGTACCTATTGATCATCACGCAAACCGCTGGCTTTTTGCACAGCAGTGTCAACCACAAGATTAATACCAATCGTCAAAAGTGCAATGCATGCGGCAGGCACCAATGGATGCAGGTAACCCCAAGCAATACCGTCAGCATTGCCCCGCACCATAGCACCCCAATCAGCAAGTGGTGGTTGTAGGCCAAGGCCTAGAAAGCTGAGGCCACTGATTAGCAGAAAAACAAAACAAAAGCGTAATCCAAACTCTGCGGCCAACGGCGTCATTGCATTGGGTAAAATTTCTTCCCGCATGATCCACCACAGTCCCTCGCCGCGCAAACGTGCAGCTTCAACGTAATCCATCACTTCAATATCCATTGCTACTGCACGTGCAATTCGAAAAACGGGCATAGCGTAAGTAATTGCAATTACTGTGATCAACCATGGGATTGCAGTGCCAGTTGCAGAAAGCACAATAAGCGCAAAGATTAAAGTCGGTATAGAAATAATCATATCGACAAACCGGCTTAACACTTGGTCTACCCAACCCCGCATGGTTGCGGCAAGAAAGCCCAACAAAGCACCCAAACCAAAAGCACAGCCAGTGGTCAATAGTGCCAATCCAATCATGTTGCGTGCGCCATAAATTAGCATCGATAACATATCACGCCCAATTTGGTCTGTACCAAAGACAAACTCTCCAAACAGTGGTTCCCAGACATCACCTACGATTTGGCTCTGGCCATAAGGGGCTATCCAGGGTGCAAAAAGAGCACATATGGCAAAAAATATGACAATAACATACCCAAGGCGTGCACCCCAGTTTAGACTCCAAAAGAGTTTCAGTAATCCCATTCAATTCGCCTTAATTGCGGTGCCGCAGTCGCGGGTTTGAAAGCATTGATAGAATATCAGCCAACAAATTTAAAATGACATAAACCGAGGCAAATACCATCGCGGTAGCCTGCACTACTGGCATATCTCGAAGAAAAACAGCATCAATCATTAGCGCACCTAATCCTGGATAAACAAACACCACCTCAACGATAACCACACCAACCACCAGCCAAGCTAAATTGAGCATGACAACCTGTATAATTGGCGACAGCGCATTGGGCAGAGCATGCTTGATTATAATCCGGCTTGGCCTGATACCTTTCAGTTTTGCCATTTCGATATAGGGACTGGCTAATAGGCTAACAATCGCTGCACGTGTCATTCGCATCATATGAGCGCTAACTGCAACAGTGAGTGTTAATACAGGTAACGCCGAGATGTAAATTCGATCCCACAAGTCCATCGATTGGTCAAGATTAGAGATCGCTGGTAATACTCCTAGCCAAACCGCAAATATAGCCATTAAGATATAAGCGATAAAAAAGTCAGGGACTGAAATACCACTTAAGGTAACAATTGAAATAGCTCGATCAAAGAAAGAATTTCGATACAAAGCGGCTATTACACCTAAGGTCAACGCCAGTGGTACTGCAACTAATGCAGCAAGGCCAGCAAGAAAGAAGGTGTTACCAATGCGGTTGCCAATTAAGCTGGCAATGCTACGATGATTGGTTAACGCATTGCCCAAGTCACCCTGCATAAAATTCCATAGCCAGGTCAAATAGCGCTCGTGCATTGGCAAGTTGAGATTGAGCTGTGAATGGCATGCCGCGACTTTTGCAGCTGAAGCCATCTGCCCCATCATTGCCGTACAAACATCGCCTGAAAGTGCCTCGACGCCAAGTGTGATAAGGAGGGAAATAGCCACTAAAGTGAGGATACCCAGAACTAAACGCTTGAGTAACATGTAAAACAATGAATTATTCATATTAGGTAGGTTCAAAACTCACTCAGTAAAAATGGCGAGGGCAAAAACCCTCGCCATATTTTATTGCCAGTATTCAGCAACTTCCAGCGTAAAGCTGATCGTTTACGTGAACCACCAACGCTCGATGCTGCGTCCACCATCAAGCTCACGGTTACCTGCTAGCTTCGCTGATCTCCCAAGCTTATCCGATGCTGCATCAACATTGTTGGCAAAACAGGGAATAACAGAACCCCCATCTTGATTTACAATGGTTTGCATCTCTACGTATATTTCACTACGCTTAGCTTCATCCAATTCAGCGCGACCCTGAATCAGTAATTGCTCAAAGCGTGGGTTATTCCAATGAGATTCAGTCCAGTTACCCCCAGCCTTATAACCAATAGTAAACATCATGTCAGCTGTTGGACGTCCACTCCAGTAAGAAGCACTCCAAGGCACCTTCATCCAAACATTATTCCAATAACCATCAGCAGACACACGATTGACTTTGATGTTTATTCCAGCGGGTCTCACCTGCTCTGCATAGAGCTGAGTGGCATCAACTGCCCCACCAAAAGCAGCATCAGATGCAGCGATCTCAATATCAAGATTAGAAAGACCAGCCTGCTTCAAGTGCCACTTTGCTTTTTCAATATCATATTGGCGCTGAGGTAACTCGCTGGCATGATAGTTTTGCGAAGATGCTATCGGATGATCATTACCAACTGTTCCATAGCCACGTAAAACTGTTTTTACAAACGCTTCACGATCAATTCCAAGCTTCAGTGCCATGCGCACATGCTTGTTGTCGAATGGCCCCTGGCGCATATCCATCGGGTAGGTATAGTGCTTAGTACCCGATGTCTGCAGTACGCTCACACCAGGTTTCTTTTCAAGCATGCTAGCAGTCTTAAGATCACAACGAGCAATTGCATCAACTTGACCTGTAACCATTGCATTCATGCGGGCCGCAGCATCGTTAATTGCGGTGACTTTTACTTCGTCAAAATTACCACGCCCCTCTTTGAAATAGTTTGGATTGCGTATTAGGTGTGCACGTACGCCTGGTTCGAAACTTTTCAAAACGTATGCACCGGTTCCATCTGCAGATTCCCAGTCGACTTTGCCAGATTTGTCGGCCGAACCGATCAATATATGATAGTCACTTAGTAAGTAAGGGAAATCTGCATTACCCCCATCAAGTTCAAAGATAACTGTGTTTTTACCATCTTTACGGATTTTACCCATCGACTCAGCAACGCTTTTGGCATCAGAAACTGATTTTTCACCACGATGGTGCTCAATAGAGGCGATAACATCATCTGCATCAAGCGTCTTACCACTGTGGAATTCAATGCCTTGGCGTAATTTTACAACCCAAGTTTTAGCATCAGGAGAGGCTTCAACGCTTTCGGCTAGTTCTGGCATCCACTCTCCAGAGGGACCTATTTCCACCAAATTATTCCGCGCTGCGCCTTGGTTTATGTTGGTCATAAAGGTGTCGCCATTATCGGCGGGATCATACTTATCACCTGTATTCGCACCACCTAAGCCAACGCGGTAAGTACCACCTCGCTTGGGCGTTGCATGAGCGGCTTGCGAATAAAGCGCCGGTGCTACTGCGGCAAGGCCCATTGCGGACGCAGCCTTAATGAATTCACGCCGATCCAGGCCACCATTGGTCACCCGCTTCTGCAGTTTTTTGATATCATAATCTGACATTTGACACTCCTCGAAATTAAAACGTTTTAATTATTATAATTTATATATTGAATTTGCGTTCCGATTAAAATTGTCACGCTTTACCGTTAATGCCACTTTTGAGATTTAAACCAACTTATGAAGTAAAAGATTAAAAAGTTATAACGATAGTTAATTTTTACCAGAAGCTCAGATTATAATCAAGCACAAAACGCTTATTAATCAATATCAATCTGCGATAGCTGCTATAGCTGTCTGCGACACCTGATTCTATATCTAACCTATTTCTAAACAGCAAATAATTTATTTTATCTAAAGCTATGGAAAAGGGGTCTATGCATCAACAAAGAAAACATAGGAATAACCTTTAGAATCATGCCGTAAACTAAAGTGCATACTATTAATACAGGGCATATTATTATTAGCAAAGCCTAGTTAATTGACAAAAATATAAGATAAAAAATTATCCAATTCACTTCAACCAGCCTAATAAAATAAACAGATTCATGAGCTGGGTCCTCTCAAACTTGTCTTTGCTATTCAAATTCTTAAATATGGAGTAGATGATTGGTAGGCAAAGGCAAGTTTATGGGGTGAACGAAATTGAAGTCACTATTAAGTACTGTCTGGCATTACCTTAAATATTAATTTTAACTATCGTCTGTAACGTTTTTTTAGGCGAAGCGTTAAAAGCAATTAAGTTACCTGTTAACCAAGCTAATATAAATATTATTCTTCATCAGGAGCGGATTACACCCGATGGCACGACCACCATTGGTAACACAGTAAGCAGTATTTTAATGGCTATGCATAACAGAGAAACTCAAACTGTTACAGCCAACTTACCGCAATACTTTCAACCTAAAAAAGGAATCGTAACCAATTTTTATAACAGTTTTGACTCAGGCCATTGAGCAATAGTAACACCACAAGCTACGATGGCTGCACCCATGGCTTGCATCCAGTCCCAAGAATGGTTAAACATTATGACCAATACAACCATGACGTAAAAAGGCACCGCATTCATGTGAAACGAGGCCAAAAGGATACCTAGATTTCCCGCAGCCTTAATCCAAAGTAACTGTGCAAATGCGAGTGATATGAGAGAAAAAATAAGTATCATTGATAGGTTGTTACTATCTAATATGCCAATTGTAGCTTCTTCAAATTCAAGGCCTAATGCAACTAAATAAACGATCGAAGTAACCACAGCTGCGCCTGAAAGTGTTAATGTTGTTTGTCCGATTGGTGACATGTCTATAAATTGTCGGGTTGTCGCTCGTGTCCCCCAAGCAAACAAAAAAACTGCCGTTAAACAAATTAAAGCCCCAAAGCCAAAATTGCTGTTTTCAAGATTAGTTCCTGTCGCCAAGTAACCGCCCACTAGAGCAAGCACTATTCCGATGATTAACTTTAACTTTAACTGTCTTCCATCGAAGATAACCTCTAATGCTGCACCTGCAATTGGCATCATTGCCGCTGAGATAGCGGGCGTCACAGGGTCGGATAATTTTTGTCCAACTAGAAGGAGTATAGAACCAATGCCAAAACCAATGCCACCGACCCATGCTCCTTTCAGCCATCGTGCGTTATAAATAGACATCCAACCATCGGCGGCTAACCAAAAAATTAACAACACACCAACAGCCAATGACTGGCGTAGGGCATTCAATGACAATGAACCCCAACTTTGTAACAAGACATCAGCAACGGGAAAACCTATCCCCCACATTGCCATCGCACCAAAGCAAGCAAAGTTAGCCACGATTGGATTCGGCTGAAATGACTTTTTAGGTAATAATATGCCGGACATAATAAACTCAGTTTAATGTTAATTCAGCTGAATAAATAACCATTAAAAACTCTGACCCATATAAAAATTAATTGTAGTCCGAGCAACAGTTTTTTGTAATTAAAATTTAATAATT
>CAJXUC010000027.1 GCA_913061315.1 uncultured Gammaproteobacteria bacterium
CGAGATAGCGTAGCGTCTCGTGGGCTCGGAGATGTGTATAAGAGACAGGTAATCATCGTTGCTGTGTTGGTAAAGTTGACTTCAAAAGGCCCCGTTCTGTATTGGTCAGATCGCGTAGGCAAGAATAATGCTATTTTTAAAATGCCAAAATTTCGAAGTATGAAAGTTGATACACCGGTAGTGGCAACTCATTTACTGGCTGATCCTAAAAGTGTTTTGACGCCTATTGGTGATTTTTTACGCAAATCCAGTTTGGATGAATTGCCGCAATTATGGTGTATTTTGAAAGGCGACATGAGTTTTGTTGGGCCTCGTCCTGCATTATTTAATCAAGATGATTTGATTGCTCTGCGAACACAAAAAGGTGTTCATGACTTAGTGCCTGGTTTAACTGGCTGGGCTCAAATTAATGGACGTGATGAATTACCTATTCCTCAGAAAGTAGCTTTGGATGTTGAGTATCTACATCATCAGTCTTTTTCGTTGGATATTAAAATTATTTGGCTGACGTTTATTAAGGTAATCAAAAAAGACGGGGTCTCCCATTAATGGACTTAGCCTCTATTTATATCCGTGATGAGTATGAAGTAATCCTCTTAAATTAATACCAGTTTGATCGAATATCCCCGAAACGTTTCTTTTCAGAAAATAGCTGTTTGACTTTATATTTCAGTGAGTCCACCTAATGCACAATATTTTTAAAGGCATCCTTGCGATTGTTCCTCCTAATTATGATAAAATATATTTATCTTTAATCCATAGGGTTAATGCTATGGTATTCAATAGCGTTATAATTTGATATTTTAAATATAGTGGTAAAAATTAAAGTGTGTCCGCAAAAATGGCAAAAATAATAATAAGCTGGTTCCTGAATTTACAGCGGCCCATAAAACGGTTGCTGCTCGTACTAGTCGATTTTGTCGTCATTCCTTTTATGTTGTGGCTATCTTTTTGTATTAGGTTAGATGTTATTTACTGGCCTCATTTGCATCAGCTATGGATTTTTCCAGCGACATCTTTGATTGCAATCCCAATCTTTATTCGCTTTGGCCTTTATCATGCTATTTTGCGATTCATAGGTTTTAACGCCATGTGGGCTGTTGTCAAGGCTGTACTTTTGTATGGCTTTATATGGTCACTGCTGGTGTTTATGACTCACGTTGATGATGTGCCACACTCCATTTATATTTTAAACGCGCTGCTGGCAGTTTTATCCATTGGTGGCTGTCGGTTGATCGGTCGTTGGATTTTTAGCGGATATCTCCCAGTTAAACCTTCCATTGATTCAAATATAGCTAAGAATGTGCTTATTTACGGCGCTGGAGATGCTGGTAGACAGCTCGCCCAGGCTCTCGTCCTTAGCCGCGAATTAAAGCCAATCGCTTTCATCGATGATGAAAATGCACTTCATGGTATGAATGTGCATGGTTTAAGGGTTTATCCATTTTCCGGCTTAGCTCAATTGATCGTGTCTAAGCAAGTTTCTGAAGTGTTATTGGCTTTGCCTAGTGTCACTAGAAATCGTCGAAATCAAATTATTAGCCTGTTGGAACCTTTTGCAGTGCATGTGCGCAGCATCCCTGGAGTCGCTCACTTGGCTCAAGGTAAGATTAATGCTGACGATATTCAGGAAATTGATATTGCCGGCTTGCTTGGGCGTGGATTGGTCGAACCTAATATAGAATTGTTGAATGCTAATATCAAACAAAAAACGGTGTTGGTGACCGGTGCTGGTGGATCAATAGGTTCTGAGCTTTGTCGCCAAATAGTGGCGCTTGAGCCCTGCCGGTTGATTTTGTTTGAATGGGGTGAATTTCAACTGTATGCCATTGAAAGGGAGTTGCGGAAGGCAGGAGTTGATTGCGACATTCATCCTATTTTGGGATCGGTTGTCGATAAAAAGCGACTCGTAGACGTGTGCCAGACATTTGGCGTGCAAACTATCTATCATGCGGCGGCGTATAAACATGTACCGCTGGTTGAAAGCAACCCAGGTGAGGCAGTACGCAATAATATAATGGGTACCTTAAACGCGGCTATGGCTGCAATTGATGCGAAGGTGGAGACATTTGTATTGATTTCAACTGATAAGGCAGTGCGACCTACCAATACCATGGGGGCGACCAAGCGCTTTGCGGAGCTTATCTTGCAGGCATTGAATGACGATAAAATTTCAGTTAATACGCGTTTTACGATGGTTCGGTTTGGTAATGTGCTGGGTTCATCGGGATCAGTAGTGCCCTTGTTTCGAGAGCAAATTGCCCAGGGTGGCCCAGTGACTGTTACGGATAAAAATATTATTCGCTATTTTATGACAATTCCCGAGGCAGCGGAATTGGTAATACAGGCGGGTGCAATGGGACTAGGCGGTGACGTGTTTGTGTTAGACATGGGCGACCCGGTGCATATTGTCGATCTAGCCAAGAAAATGATACGGCTGAGCGGTTATAGGGTTAAGGACGAAGATTCCCCCGGTGGTGATATCGAGATAGTGTATACCGGGTTAAGGCCGGGTGAAAAACTGTACGAGGAATTATTGATTGGCGATAACGTTCAAGCTACTGCACATGATAAAATTATGAGAGCCCAAGAGAATGTGATTGCCTGGCGTGATTTGCAGCAGTTGATCATGCAATTGGAGACTGCTTGCGATCAGGGTGATTTTCAATTAATGAGAGATGTTTTCGTTACGGCAGTATCAGGTTACAGCCCCCAATGTGATGTGGTAGATGAATTAACGCTGGTGCACGCTGAAAAGTCTAAACCCTTAAATGTCGTAAATATCGTATGATTAATCACTTACTTCAGGGTGTGCTTTTGGGTAGTACTTTGTCTACTCAAACTAGGTCTTGTTGTGAGTGTCAGATATGAGACGTGCGCTAAAACTCGGTGGTTTTTTTTATCTATTGCTGGTTTACCTTACTTATTTTTTATATTCAACGGGTGCATCGGCAGACGCTTTTAAGCATGCTGTTCAGCAAAAAAGCATTGAACAACTTGATCAGTATATTGATTATAAAGCAGTACAATCGAGTATTAAACAGCAGTTAAAGATTAAAATACTGAGTGAGGCATCCGTTTACCAAAGCAAAGGTGAAAATGAAAAGCCGGTAAGTTTTTTGGAAATGACACTAGCGATTAAAATAATAGAAGACTATATCGATTCTTATATCACCAGAGAAGGGTCTTCTAAGCTATTCCAGTGGTTGGCTAAAGATAACCATGAAAATAGCAAGATATCAAAAGCCAAAAAATATCTGACGCAGCTGCAGTCAGATCAATTCATCAACTTTAGGCACTGGCATTTTACGTCATTCAATTCCATCGAGACGATGAGTTATGATCAAGACGGGCGTGAATATAAACTTGTGTTTACCTTTGACGGCCTAAGATGGGTAATAACCGATGTTATTCTTAATTTACAGGACATCGATAGTAAGAAAATAGTTTCCTTTATTGAGCAGTTTAGAGGGTCTTAGTTTTCTAATTTGGGCCGAATGCAGTTAATTAATGGTATCATTATGATGAAGCCCCAAGTTGTAATAAGTGTTTGAAAGTCTGGAACAAATCACCAGTACAGTGTATCTTGCGATTCTTTTTGTAATCAAGGTGTGATATGAGCGGAAAAGTCTTTATCAAAACTCACGGTTGCCAGATGAACGAGTACGACTCGTCTCAAATGCTGGGTGTACTTGAACGAGATTGTCAGCTTTCTGCTACTGATAACGAGGGTGATGCGGAAGTATTGTTGCTTAACACCTGCTCTATTCGAGAAAAAGCTCAGGAAAAAGTTTTTTCTCAATTGGGTCGCTGGCGGAAGTTGAAAGATAAAAATCCAAATATCGTGATTGGTGTTGGTGGTTGTGTCGCCAGTCAGGAAGGGGACGCTATTAGGACTAGAGCTCCATTCGTTGACTTGGTTTTTGGCCCGCAAACATTACATCGACTCCCCGCAATGCTGGCTGAATCTCGTTCTTCTGGTAAAGCTCAAGTTGACGTCAGTTTTCCAGAAATTGAAAAATTTGACTATCTGCCCGCACCCAAATCAGATGGCGTGAAGGCCTTTGTATCTATTATGGAGGGTTGTAGTAAATACTGTAGTTTTTGTGTGGTGCCTTATACCCGAGGAGAAGAAATTAGTCGACCGCTTGACGGTGTTCTCGAAGAAATTATGGCTTTAGCTGTTCAAGGCGTTAGAGAAGTGAATTTATTGGGTCAGAACGTCAATGCCTATCATGGTTTAATGGATGATGGTGACTTCTGTGATTTAGCACTTTTAATCCATTATGTTGCCGCTATCGAGGGCATCGAGCGAATTCGTTTTACAACCTCACATCCGGTTGAATTCTCAGATAGCTTGATTGAAGCGTACGCAACGGTCCCTGAGCTGGTGAGTCACCTGCATTTACCGATTCAGAGTGGATCTGACCGTGTGTTAATGATGATGAAAAGAGGCCACACCGCGATAGAATATAAACATAAAATTCGCAAGTTACGTGAAATTCGTCCCGAATTAAGTTTGTCATCTGACTTTATTATTGGCTTTCCCGGTGAAACTGAAGCCGATTTTCAGGCGACAATGAAATTAATTGATGACGTAGGATTTGATACTTCGTTTAGCTTTATTTATAGTCAAAGACCCGGTACCCCTGCCGCTTTTCTTCCAGACGATATTACAATGGACATAAAGAAAACGCGGTTAAAAGCATTGCAGGATAGAATATTAATGCAGGCAAGTCAGATATCGAGAAAGATGGTTGGAACGCGGCAAAGAATATTGGTAGAGGGTACTTCTCGTAAAAGTGAGGAAGAGATGAAGGGGCGAACTGAAAATAATCGAGTAGTAAACTTCGCAGGTGCTGAAGTCAAATCAGGCCAATTTATCGATGTCACTATAACGGAGGCACTCAACAATTCACTACGTGGAGAAATTGTAGCTTTATGAGCCAGGAAAACAGTACAAAAAATTTGCAGCCAATAGATGCGCAATATATTAATAGTTATGAACAGCAGGATGAAATCAGTTTGATAGATCTGTGGATTACATTGCTCAAGTTTAAAAAAGTGTACTTATGGGCATTCATTTTTTCAATAATGGTGGGGATATCTGCAGTAACTTTGCTTAGTACGCCAAAATATACTTTGACTACTACGTTAAAAATAGCGGACTATAATCTTGCTCCAATTGAATCCCCCGAGTTGGTTATAAGCAGAATTAACTTTGTGATTCTCCCTGAGATGGCAAGAGCTGGGTTAAAGGCTAACCGTCGGGCAAGCTTTGAGGCTGATTTTTTAAATCCTAGAGGGACAAACCTGATTTTAATCGAGAGTAAAGTACTTGAAAATCAAGTTGACGTATATAGTGATTTTCACTCCAGACTTAGTGCTAGAATTATTAATGCGCATCAGGACCTTTTGTTAAAACTCAATTCGAATTTACGAAAAGCAATAGTATTAGAAGAGAAATTTAGCCTTAAACCTTTTGCTTTTGACGCATATATAAAGAAATTTCATCCTGATGTAACGACTAGTATTAACCAACTGAACAATACAATTAAAAGTCTGACGGATGGAAAGGTTTACGAGCAGTCTAAAACTGATCCGAAAGCGTTGGCACGAATGATGTTAATTAATCAGGAAGTTGGGGTCTTAATTGATCAGAAAACATCTTTAGTGAAGAATGTGACTGTTGCCTTCAATGAGTATATCGCTAAAAGTAAACAGAGCGAGAGAATACTTCTGGAGCTTAAGGACAAAGTTCAGAATGAATTGTCAATTATTCTCAGTCAATCAGAATTGTCACGGAAGCCAGTCAATCGACCGAAGAGCTTGCTCTATTCTTTTGTCTTTCTACTGTCGATTTTCCTTGCATTTGCTTTTACTTTAGTTTGCATGTTCCGCGCCAAGGTAATCGAGCGAATGGCAGAAAAGGCCTAAGATATAAAAAAAATAATCAATTTTAATTTCCTTGAAACCACTCAGCTCGTTAACTTTTGTGGCGCCTTGAATCAAAATCTAAAGCGTATTGAAGCTCAGCTTCATCTTCAGTTGAGTGTTAAAGGTGGCAAGCTTTCGGTGCGCTCGAAAGAAGCTATTTCACCCAAAGCGGTTAAATCAATCGAACAGCTAATTGCAATGACTGTGGATCACGCCTTGTCGATCGATGAAATTGATAGTGTTTTAAATGCACCAGATCAAGAAGAGCTTGAAAATTTTGATGCGCAAACAGTCAAATTAAAGAAAAAGTTCATCCGCCCTAAAACTGAGCTTCAAAGTCAGTATATGGAGAGCATTTCGAAAAAAGTGATTAACTTTGGCGTTGGCCCAGCCGGTACAGGGAAAACTTATCTGGCGGTTGCCAAAGCCGTGCAGGCACTAGAAAGTGAAGAGGTTGCTCGGTTAATTTTAACTCGGCCAGCGGTGGAAGCGGGTGAAAAACTAGGTTTTCTTCCCGGTGATTTGTCACAAAAAGTGGATCCCTATTTGCGCCCCGTTTATGATGCTCTTTATGAAATGCTCGGGTTTGATAAGGTCGAAAAGTTAATATCACGTCATATAATAGAAGTCGCTCCACTGGCTTATATGCGGGGGCGAACCTTGAATAATGCATTTGTCATTCTGGATGAAGCCCAAAATACCACTCCAATGCAAATGAAGATGTTCCTGACTCGAATTGGTTTTGGAACCAAGGCCGTTGTGACGGGTGATATAACGCAAATTGATTTACCCGCCAATCAAAGTTCGGGTTTAAGTCATAGCCTTAATATATTGAAAAAAATTGAAGCCATTGGTATCGTCAACTTTACTTCTGGTGATGTGGTTCGTCATCCATTGGTGCAACATATTGTCGAAGCTTATGATGAATACGAAAAATAGTGGGGAGTGACGAACTCGAAAACCATGGTTAATGTTGACCTGCAAAATGATGATGAGTTTGAATCTATACCCTCTATTGATCAGTTTTTACATTGGGTCGAATCGTCACTTCTGCAGCCATTCATAAGCTTAGAGCAAACCATACGGGTGGTTTCTGAAGCAGAGAGTCAAACGCTCAATAGGCAGTTTCGTGGTAAGGATAAAGCCACGAATGTGCTTTCTTTTCCATCAGATGACGACTATCTAGATTATGACTGTCTGGGTGATCTGGTGATTTGTTTGTCTGTAGTTGAGTCTGAGGCCTTGGTGCAAGGTAAAGAATACCATGCTCACTGGGCTCATATGGTGGTCCATGGCATGCTCCATTTACAGGGATTTGATCATCAAATTGATGATGAAGCCGAAGAAATGGAGCGTTTAGAAATTAAAATTTTATCTACTCTAGGTTATACTAGTCCATACAATGAATTGTAAGTTTTACTTCTTTAGGAGCTGTAATGACAGACGCTGATAACAGCGGGTCGACAAAGGGTTGGCTGGAACGCATTTCAAATGCATTTACCAGTGAACCCCAAACTCAAAAACAGTTATTGGATCTGTTAAAAAATCTGCAAACTGACCAATTAATTGGTGCAGAAGAGCTATACATGATCGAAGGTGTTTTACAGGTTTCAGACATGCAAGCACGAGATATTATGATTCCCCGAGGTCAAATGGTCGTATTAGACCATGATGATTCATTTGCGACTATTATCGAAAAAATAGCAGAATCGGGTCACTCCCGTTTTCCTGTTATTGACGATGACAAAGATGATGTGGTGGGTATTTTGCTCGCGAAAGACCTACTGCAACTCTCGGTTGAAAAACCAGAGCAATTCGAAATTAATGACTACATTCGTTCAGCGTCCTTTATCCCTGAGAGTAAGCGCTTGAACGTATTGCTCAAAGAGTTTCGCGTCAACCGCAGTCATATGGCGATGATAGTGGATGAATATGGCGGTGTTTCTGGACTCGTGACTATCGAAGATGTGCTGGAGCGAATCGTTGGAAAAATTGACGATGAGCATGATGATGACGATGATGAGCTCGATATTCAGCCCCATGGTGCGCATCGATATAGTGTTAAAGCTTTAACGCCACTGGCTGATTTCAACGCTTATTTCAAAACTGAGTTTGTGAATGAGGATGTCGAAACTCTGGGTGGGTACCTACTCGGTCACATCGGACACTTACCCGATAGAGGTGAGGTCATTACACTCGATCAGTTGACCTTTAAAGTGTTAGAGGCTGATAGTCGCCAGGTGCATTTATATCAGGTCATTGATGACCGTAGCTAGTTCCATACTGTCTGTTTTTCTGATAAGACTGCCTTTTCCATTGTTGCTTTTGTTCAGTATGCTGCTAGGCGCTTTAATGCCATTGGCCTTTGCCCCTTTTTTCGTCTGGCCTTTGGCCATTATTTTGCCCGCAATTTTGCTTGTGTTGGCCGACTCGAGGGGTACTCATAAGCAGGTTATTCTGACTGGATTTGGCTTCGGTTTAGGCTATTTTGGGTTTGGCGTTTACTGGATATATAACAGTCTGCATGACTTTGGAATGGCACCGCCTATTGTTGCAGGCGCCATTACTGCACTAATGATAGTGACTCTGTCTGTATTCCCTGCCTTAACATTGTTCGCTTGGCAATCGATACAACGTCGAATAGGGTGGAAGTCAATCTGGCTAGTCCCCATTCTTTGGTTTGCCTTCGAATGGCTTCGAGGCTGGGTTTTAACTGGGATGCCCTGGTTAAGTTTGGGTTATGCATTGGGTGAATCTCCGCTGGCTGGTTTTGCGCCGTTGATGGGTGTTTTTGGATTGAGTGCAATCAGTATGCTGGTTTCAGTCGCTCTGATTCAGCTGTTTTATTATAAATGTTATCGTTTGGCTTCCCTTGTCGTTGTAGTGCTGGTGTTTTCGCTTGGTTCTGGTTTGCAGCCTATAGAATGGACCGAACAACAGCCAAAATCCCTTGATGTCACCATCGTGCAGGGCAATATACCTCAGGAAATGAAGTGGCAATCTGATCAACGCCAGAACATTTTCAATACTTATTGGAATGAAACAATCAAACATTGGAGTAGTGACCTCATCGTCTGGCCAGAGACGGCTCTGCCAGGGCAATTTGAAAATATTAGCCAAAGCACTCTTAACTTCCTTTCAAAAGAAGCGGCAGCGAAAGATAGTTATATTCTGACAGGGCTGATGATGTCGGACAAAATTAACCGCAAATTCCATAATAGTATGATGATGCTGGGAGGGGATTCGGACGAAAGCGAAAGGGTTTATCATAAACGTCACCTGGTTTTGTTTGGCGAATATTACCCCATGCGCTGGCTAATGGATTTAATGAGTCATTGGATTAATATTCCCTATTCTGATCTTCAGGCTGGACCTGATAAACAGCCATTAATGAAAGCTAAAGGTGTTTTTTTAGGTCTTTCCATTTGTTTTGAAGACGCCTTTAGTCGTGACATTATGCTGTCCATTCCACAGGCTAATCTCTTGGTGAATGCGAGTAATGATGCTTGGTTTGGTGACTCATTGGCGCCACATCAGCATCTACAAATGGCTCAAATGAGATCGCTCGAAACGGGCAGAGCTATGGTGCGATCAACCAACACGGGTATTAGTGCCTTTATTGACTTCAAGGGTCAAATCATTCAACAGACTGAACAATTCAAGACTCTATCAATCACCCAAACAATGAACGGTCGAACGGGCACAACCCCCTTCTACTACTTTGCTCAAGTGCAGCATTGGATAGCCGCTTTAATTTTGATTATTTTGTTGGTGGGTTGGTTTAAAACGCGCCATGAAAAAACCACTATATAGGTTTCAGTTAACGGTGCAGTCAGGTATCCTTTCAAAAATTTAAAATAAGCCTATTTAAGTACGCTACTCTAAAAGCACTCAACGAAAATACCTTTATGGATCAGCAATACGACCCCAAGTTACTCGAAGCACAGGCTCAAAAATTATGGTCTGACGAAGGCCATTTCGAAGTACACGAAGACCCAGTTAAAGAAAGTTACTATTGTCTATCGATGTTTCCCTATCCAAGTGGCAAGCTCCATATGGGGCATGTACGTAACTACACGATAGGCGACGTCATTTCTCGTTACCAACGCATGTTAGGAAAAAATGTATTACAACCCATGGGTTGGGATGCGTTTGGTCTACCCGCAGAAAATGCAGCAATCAAAAACAAGGTACCACCGGCAAAGTGGACTTATGAAAACATTGATTACATGCGCGGCCAATTAAAGCGACTAGGGTTTGGTTACGACTGGAGCCGCGAGCTCGCTACTTGTAAGCCGGACTACTACCGTTGGGAGCAATGGTTTTTCACGCGTTTAATGGAAAAAGGCATCGCTTATAAAAAAACGGCACCAGTCAATTGGTGTCCTCATGACCAAACGGTACTGGCTAATGAGCAGGTAGTTGATGGCTGCTGTTGGCGTTGTGATACGCCCGTAGAGCGACGAGAGCTATCGCAATGGTTTTTAAAAATAACCGATTACGCAGACCAGCTTCTGGATGATTTAGATACGGTTGATTGGCCGGAACAAGTTAAGACGATGCAGCGAAACTGGATTGGTCGATCTGAAGGCATGGAAATTGAATTTGAGGTGCCGGGCCACGAGGCACTAAGCGTTTACACCACGCGCCCAGACACTCTATATGGTGCTACTTTCATGGCCATTGCAGCGGAGCACCCGTTAGCGCTAAAAGCTGCCGAGACAAACACTGATATTGCTAAGTTTGTGATTGATTGCAAAACAACCAACACAGCGGAAGCCGCACTTGAAAAAATGGAAAAGCGCGGCATTGCTCTCGATATCAATGCGGTGAATCCCGTTAATGGCGAGCCCATGCCAATATGGATCGCCAACTTTGTACTCATGGGTTATGGCACCGGTGCCATCATGTCTGTTCCCGCACACGATCAGCGTGACTGGGAATTTGCTCTCAAATATAACATTGAAATAAAACAAGTCATTGCGCCTCTCGATGCGGCAGCTATCGATGGTGCTGAAGTAGACCTCAAGCTTGGAGCATTTATTACCAAAGAAGGTGTTTGCTGTAATTCAGGTGAATTGAACGGGCTCGATTTTAAAGCCGCATTTGACAAAATTGCTGATCAGCTCGAAAAACAAAATAAAGGAAAACGTCAGGTTAACTTTCGACTTCGTGACTGGGGTGTTTCACGTCAACGCTACTGGGGCACGCCAATACCCATTATCAACTGCGATGATTGTGGTGCCGTGCCAGTGCCAGAGATAGATCTACCTGTTGTGTTGCCGGAAGATATCGAATTCGTGGGGATAGGATCTCCGATTAAGTCGATGGACTCCTTCAAAAAAACAACCTGTCCTAGTTGTGGAAAGCCGGCTGAACGCGAAACTGATACCTTCGATACTTTTATGGAGTCGTCTTGGTATTACAGCCGTTACGCTTGCCCTGGTCAGGACCAAGCCATGCTTGACGCCCGCGCTGATTACTGGGCACCCGTTGACTATTATATCGGCGGTATCGAACACGCCATTCTACATTTGTTATATGCCCGTTTTTATCACAAACTGATGCGCGACGAAGGATTGATCAACTCAGACGAGCCTTTCAAGCGATTATTAACGCAAGGTATGGTATTAAAAGATGGCAGTAAAATGTCTAAGTCGAAAGGTAATACGGTTGATCCGCAGGCATTAATTGACCGCTTTGGTGCCGATACCGTACGCCTGTTTATCATGTTTGCAGCACCACCTGAGCAATCGCTAGAATGGGCCGATGCGGGAGTTGAAGGCGCGCATCGATTTTTAAAACGTCTTTGGGCGGGTATTCACGAGCACACTGAACATAAAGTAGCGCTAACCCCAATGGTTAGCGCCGACTTAAACGAAGCTCAGAAGGTTATGCGTTATAAACTGCACGAAACCATAAAAAAAGTCAGCGATGACTATGGCCGTCGATTGACATTCAACACCGCAATTGCAGCCAATATGGAACTCCTTAATACAGTGGTTAAATTTAGCGATGACTCGTCCATAGGCCACAACATTAAACAGGAGGTTTACGATAATATGGTGCTAATGCTGTCTCCGATTATTCCTCACTTGAGCCACCAATTATGGAAAGAGCTAGGGCACGAGGACATTATTCTCGATGCCGTTTGGCCGCAGTTGGATGAGACGGCACTGGTGCAGGATAGTATTGAAATGGTGATTCAAGTAAACGGCAAGCTTCGCGCAAAAATTCAAGTCAGTGCCGATGCTGATAAAGCCAGTTGCGAATCCATGGCCGTTGGCAATGAACAAGTTAAAAAGTTTATTGGAGACCAACCAATCAGGAAAGTCATCGTTGTCCCGAAGAAACTAGTTAATATAGTAATATGAGGCACAGCCTGACTCAGGGTTTAATATGAAAAAACTTCGGCTAATGGTAATACTAACGCTTATTAGTTTTATTTCTGCCTGTGGTTTTCAGTTACGAGGTGCATCAAGTTTACCTGACACGATGACTCAATTGTGGTTGATCGATGATGGCCTTAATGCCGATCAAATCAGGCTGCTGAGTGAGATGTTAGTCAAAGCGGGTGCAAAGCTACAACTGAGTGACGCCAATGATCCAGTGCAACTCAGGGTTAAAATAATCAGTTTGGCGGAGCGTAACTTGGCTGACAGTGCCGGAACTGGTAAGACACTTGTACAGATTTCTAAACAACTCAGTTTTAGCGTGAAAAGGCCAACAGATGTCTCGGCATTACAGATAAAAATGATAGAGCGCCAAATGAATATAGAGCAAGACAGTAATAATTTGTTGGGAACTGAGTTAGAGAAGGTCAGCGCAGAAAAGACATTAGATCAAACATTATTTAGTCAGTTAATTTCTCAGCTTAAAAGGTTGTAATATGTCGTAAAAGCAGTATATTCGAAATTTTCTCTTCCGTTAAAAAGGGCTATACTGAACTCAGAATTTAAATTGATACTGATCTCACCTTTAGACTAATAGAGAATTAACTTAAAAATACAAATTTCTACCCCCGGGCGAACTTATCTTGATGGCACCGCAGCGCAACCCATTATTCTGGATCGGACTGGCTATTGCCGGACTCATATTATTTATATTTTTTGGTGCTAATAGAAATGGTCTTAGTGGAATGGGTTCTGAGCAGTCCGGCTCTGTTATGAGTAGCTCAGAGCTAGCCCAAGATCTAAACGGAGTTGCGCCTGAAAAAACGGCCTTTTCACCGTCAACTTCATTAGACAATAACAGCGCTATAAATCGTAATTTGCCCACCCCACCAGGTATGGGCGCCAGGAAAGCAATACAAGCGGCTCGCAAAACTGGGAAGCCATACGCATTGGTTGAAATTTTTAATCAAGCAAAAATCTACCAAGAAGAGGGCAGTTTAGCTGATGCGCACCTGCTTTTTTTCTTTAGTGCCAGAGAAGGTCATCTCGACTCAATTATGCAAATGGCGCTTATGTCTGATCCCACTCAATTTCGTGCAGATATCAGTTTACTTGATCAGGCCGATCCTGTGCAGTCCTTTAAGTGGTATCAAAAAGCAGCGCTGTCCGGTTATCAACCAGCTATCGACAGTATAAAAAACCTGCGACAGTGGGCTTTGGACGAGTCTAAAGCAGGCAATCCTCTTGCTCGTCAATCCCTGTTAAATTTAAAAGAATAACCATCGGATATCAAGGTCATTTAATGATAAGTTTAATTAAAATATTGTTTTCTGGGCTGGTTTTGTTTTATAGCAATACCGTTTTTTCTGCCGAAATTCCCTTACTAATGGAGGGTAAAAATACCCTTTATCAACGAGTGTTAAGTACGCCAGATGCTCGACTCTTCGAATCACCAGATGAATCGGTTTCCTCTAGTGAGATTGTGCCATTTAGTGTTCTTTATGTTTATCAAAAAAAACAGGGTTGGATCAAGGTAGGGTACGGTAGCTTTGGTGGTACAGCTGGCTGGGTTAAACAGGCAAAAACCATAATCTGGAACCAGGCGCTGACAGTATCATTTAAAGATCCACAGAACATTCAACGGGTAATGTTGTTTGATAAAAAAGAGGATTTACAGGTTCTGGTCAATGATTATGACAAAGAGGCTTATCAGGCGCTATACAAGTCAGCAGTCAAAGGCGATGTAGGTCAAGATTTCCCCGTAATTGCAATTCAACCTGAAGCGCATATAGACATTCTAAAAGATTTTTATCTTGTGCCAATCAAGCAGCATGAAGATGTTTATCTAGGCAACGAACAGGCCAGATTACTTGAGATAGCCAGTGTACCGCTTCAAGATGAGGCTAGTCGTGCGAATACAACGATGGTGAATCAAAAATCTCGCAGTTATCGAAGTGGAATTCATTTTGTAATTGATTCCACTACGTCGATGGGACCTTACATTGACCGCACCCGTGAAGCTGTTGCTAAGGTTTATTCTGCGATTGAGAAGCAAGGCTTGAATAACCAAGTGAGCTTTGGTTTAACCGCCTATCGGGACAACATCGATCAGGTGCCAGAATTAGAGTATTTGGTCCGGCCTTATGTCAGTCTTGAGCAAGGCACGGATGTTAAACAATTTTTTAATCATGTCAATGAGTTAAGTCCCTCAGAAGTGTCCAGTCGAGACTTTAGAGAAGACGCCTATGCCGGAATAAAGTCAGCCATTGAAAGCACTGATTGGAATGAATTTGATGCCCGTTACGTGGTATTGATTACCGATGCTGGACCGAGAGAAAGCCATGACTCCCTTGGCTCTACTCGTCTCAGTGCGCAAGCTTTAAGGCAGTTGGCTTACGATAAAGGTGTTTCGATTTGGGTTTTGCATTTGCGGGCTCAGTCCTCTGTTGCAAACCATGAAAAGACAGAAAGTCTTTATAAAGAGCTTTCTTATTATCCGGGTATCGGTGACTTTTACTATGGCGTTCGGCTTGCAGAAGTGGATGAATTTGGTACTGTATTGGAGGTGCTCGCTAATCAGATAACACAACAAGTGCTTGCTACAACCAACGGTGTACCCCCAATTCCGTTGCGTGAAGCAACTGAAGCTAGTACTGATGAATCACCATCTCAGCTATCTCAATTGCAAAACCGTGTTGCAAAGTTAGGTAATGCCTTGCGCATGCGCTATTTACTAAAAGAATCAGGAAAGCCACTGCCTACCGTATTTAATGCCTGGATGGTTGATAAGGACTTTGAAAATCCCGAACGTTCTACAGTTGATGTCCGTGTGCTCCTCACTAGAGATCAATTGAGTGATTTGAAAAGTGTCATGCAACAGGTTTTGGAGCTAGCTGAAGAGGGAGTCCTTAGCCCTAAAAACTTTATAGAAGATTTAAAAAGCTTAGCTGCAACAGTTAGCCTCGATCCATCAGCCGTTGCTAACAGTACATCGGGCTCAGGTGCCAATTTGGCTGACATGGGTTATATGCGTGAATATATTGAAGACTTACCTTATACCGGTGAAGTGATGAACCTTACCCTAGAAAGCTGGGAAGCTTGGTCAGCTAAGGTTCAGATAGAATTTATGCATCGATTAGAAAGTAAAATCACCTACTACCAAGCTTTGCACGATCACACGGATCTTTGGGTAACGCCAGGTGGAGGATCCGTTAACGGAAACTCGGTTTTTCCTGTGTCGCTTGATCTTTTACCCTGATATGCCAAACAGAATTGTTTTAATGAGCATGTCCTAATAATCGTCATGTTCTTGATGCGTGCTTAATTTTTAATATTAGCTTTCATAACAAGAATCAATACCTAAAGAGTTTTAATCCTAAGTGTCAATCATCTATAGCCTGAAAAACGTTGTAAAAGAACGCATGGTTGAAAATGCCGGTTTTCGATTACTGGTTCCCAATCTTGAAATACATAAAGGTGAAAACATAGCGCTCATTGGGCACAGTGGTTGTGGTAAAAGCACACTGCTTGATATGCTTGCACTGATACTCCATCCCGACCAGGCTAAGCAATTTAGCCTCGAAACTAATGATGGAGAGACAAACAATATTGATCATCTCTGGCAAAAGAAAAAGCGTGATCAACTGTCTGAAATTCGGCGTCTTAATATTGGGTATGTACTGCAATCAGGAGGTCTATTGCCGTATCTTACTGTGCGTGAAAACATCGAGCTGCCTCGTCGGCTGTTGAAACTAGCGGATGATGATTCGATCAATTCAATTTCAAAAGTGCTAGGTATCCAGCGCCAACTCGATAAGTTGCCAGGATTGCTATCTGCGGGAGAAAGACAAAGAGTTGCTTTCGCCCGAGCCTTATCACACCGGCCGTCAATATTACTTGCGGATGAACCCACTGCGGCCTTAGACCCGATCACTGCACGTAAGATTATGGCGGTGGTAATGGAGCTAATTAAAGGGCTCAAAATAACCCTAATCACCTCAAGTCATGATTGGGCGCATGTCTATAAAATGGATTTACGCACACTTCACCAAGAAGCGGGTGCCGTAGAGAATGGGCGTGTTTACCAATCACTTTTTCGAGACTAGAGCTCAACTTAGAACTTTTTATTAACTATTATGAGTCAACTGAATAATATTTTTCGATTGAGTTTCCGGGACTATAGCCACGAATGGCGTATGTCGGGTTGCTTTGTATTTGCATTGGCATCTGTGCTCGCACCCATGATGATTTTGTTTGGGTTAAAGTTTGGAATAGTCAGTTCAATGATCTCAGGGTTGGTAGAAAACCCTGTCAATCGAGAAATCCGACCCATCGGCAGTGGCCATTACAGTGAGCAATGGGTCGAACAATTCAGAGCCCGTCCACAAGTAGAGTTCATCATTCCTAAAACGCGTGCGTTAGCCGCCACCATTCAGCTAAAAAGCGAAACAGCCAAGCACATTCTTTCAACTGAAATGATGGCAACAGCAATGGGTGATCCGTTACTCACAGAACTAAGTAGTGTACCCAAAGGTTATTTTGAAGTCATTTTGAGCAGAACCGCAGCGAGAAAGTTAAAAATAAAAAGAGGTGAGACAATCAACGCCAGTTTGGCCAGGCAGTTTAGGGGCAAACGCGAACGAGTGCATTTAACTCTGACCGTGATTGAAATAGCTGAAGCAGCTGTGAGTAGTCGCAATATCGCCTTTGTTAATCTAGACTTGCTTCTTGCGACAGAACAATTTAAAGATGGACGAGCAGTGCCTGAACTCGACTGGCTAGGCGACACAGAGGATTTTGAAGCGCGTCAATATCCCTCTTTTAGGCTTTATGCTCGTTCAGTTTATGATGTTAATAGTCTGGTAACTGATCTTCAAAAGCAGGGTGTTCGAGTCAAGGCCAACACGGATGAGATTTATACGGTGCAATCGATCGATCAAAACTTATCGATTATCTTCTGGATCATCGCCTGTGTTGGGGCAATTGGCTTTGCATTTTCTTTAGGGGCGAGTCTTTGGGCAAATGTAGACCGCAAAAAGAAAGACTTGAGTATCCTCAGATTGTTAGGCTTTAAAAGCAGTCATGTCGTGTTGTTTCCTGTTGTTCAATCTTGTCTTACTGGATTTTTGGGATGGTTATGTGCAGTGCTAATCTACTTGTTATTCGAACAGTTGATTAACCACTTTCTAGCACCAAGGTTGAATCTAGATCAAACTTTGTGTTTTTTGCTACCCGAACATTTTTTCTGGGCGTTAGGACTAACTATGGTAACAGCCATACTGGCTGCTATTTTAGGTGGTTTTCGAGCGGCCAAAATTGAACCGTCAGATGGGATTAGAGGCATTTAAAGTAGGTCATGCCTTACTTTATAAAACGTATTAACTTACGTCACCTGCCTGTTTGAAGCTATAGCCATTCAATTCCTGGTTGCTATACTAATATTTGTTCATAGGGATTTGAGCAAAGGGAATATGGATCATGGGCTGGATGCCTAGCAGGATGCAGTTAAATAGGATAATACAGTAGTCTCTTAACCCTCATGTCAGCCCGGCATGAGGGTTTTTTTGTGCCCAAGATTTATGGGGGGGAGGTTCTTAGTTAGATGTGTCGCGGTGGCTTCGTTTATCTATAGGCCCACACAATGTATAATTATTAGTTCCACTGATATTGTTAAGTCCATAACGATTAATCACTAGAAACTGGCATTTCTAGATGTTTCTTGGTTGAAGAGTTGGTTGTTGTTATATAGCATACTCAATCATTTCATTTAACAAAATAGTATCATGTTACCCGCAAGTCTCAGCACAGTTCCATCGACCCTCTATTTGTTATCCAGCAATGAACCCTTGCTTGCGCGCGATTGGCTTGATCAAGCCCGTTTAACTCTACGCAAAAACGAATTTGAAGACATCCAAACTGTGACTACTGAATCAGGTTTTGATTGGAATAGCCTAATTGAAGAGTCACATCTTTTGTCACTTTTTTCGGCGAAGAAATGCCGTGTGATTATGATCAATAGTGGTAAGCCAGGCCAGCAAGGCAGTAAGGCAATTCAAGCTATTTGCGATCAGTTACCAGAGGATATGGTTTTCATTTTTGTTATACCATTACTAGATCGACCAACCAAGAACTCAAGCTGGTTTAAACGCCTACAGCAGGTGGGTGAAATTATTGAGATCAAAACGCCAGGCAACCATCAGCTAGTTGACTGGATCATTCAAAGAGCAGGACTCAAGTCTCTCATTATTGATCGTCAATCAGCCGATTTTTTAGCGGAATGCACTGAAGGTAATCTACTGGCAGCTGACCAAGAGTTAGACAAATTATCACTTCGATTTTGTAATCAAAATTTAGTATCTTTTGAGGAAGTCGAACAAACGGTTGCACAAAGTTCTCGATACAATAATTTTGTATTGGTCGACGCTTGCTTAGGTGGCAAAGTAAAACGTGCCATTAAAATTTTAGATAGCCTGAAGGATGAGGGGTATCTTACAGTGCAATTACGTTGGTCATTACAATCAGCAGTTGAGCAATTGATGGCTTTGCAACAGGCCCAAAATATGGGCCGAATGAGTCCAAAAGTTTGGCAGGAATTGCGTATATGGAGTTCCAAGCAACGTCTTTTTGAGGTTGCTTTAAAGCGCTTAAAGGTTGATCAACTTGAGCGTTTACTACAAAGCTGTGCTACATTAGATCGCATTAATAAAGGTCAACAACTAGATGATTACCCCAATCGTGACTGGCTTCTTTTGAAAACAATTGTATGTTGTTTTTGTGGCCTTAAGTCGGTCTCTCAGCTTGAGCAGGAATCTTAAATGAGCGTTGCCCCAAATAGCCCTTCCCATCCTGAAATGTCTAAATTTGTCGACATTAGTCAATACATGAAGCAATTAGGCGCGAATGCTCGAATGGCTGCAGAAGTGCTGGCTCAGGCTAGCCCTAAAATTAAAAACTTGTCATTGCATGAAATTGCCCAAGTTATCGACAGTCAGCGGGCTGCGATCAAAAGTGCAAACCTGAAAGACATGACCCAAGCAAAATCTGATGGTTTGGACGCTGCTATGCTTGATCGATTATTGCTTTGCGATGATCGAATCGATGCTATGACTGAAGGGTTGAGACAAGTTGCCGCTTTGCAAGATCCTGTTGGAGAAATAAGCGAGATGGAATATAGGCCTAGCGGGGTCCAGATAGGTAAAATGCGAGTGCCCTTAGGCGTGATTGGCATTATTTATGAATCAAGGCCAAACGTTACCATCGATGCCGCTGCCCTTTGCATCAAGTCGGGTAATGCGAGTATTCTCCGTGGTGGTAAAGAAGCCTTGAATTCAAACCAAGCTATTTATGACTGTATCAAACAGGGCTTAAAGCAAGCGGGGCTCAGTGAGCACTCGGTTCAGGTCGTTAATACTCCTGACAGAGCAGCCGTTGGCGTCATGCTCAATATGAGCGAATCGATCGATGTTATCATTCCACGGGGTGGAAAATCACTGATTCAACGTATATCGAAAGAATCTGCTATTCCCGTGATTAAGCATCTTGATGGTATTTGCCATGTTTTTATTGATGATATGGCCGATAAAACTAAGGCTTTTGATATTGCGCTAAACGCAAAAACACGACGTTATGGGGTTTGTAATGCGATGGAAACACTTTTAGTCGCAGCGTCAGTGGCAAACAATATTCTACCCGATTTGATTGATGCCTATGTTGAAAAAGGTGTTCAACTGCGGGGCTGCAACAGGTCTATTTTATTCAATCCTGCCAAAATAACTGCAGCTAGTGATGAAGATTGGGATACGGAGTATCTTGCACCCATCTTATCGATTAAAATAGTCGACGGTATGGATCAGGCAATTGAGCATATAAAGCGTCATGGGTCCCATCATACGGACGCCATTGTTACTGAAGACTACACAAAGGCGAGGTCTTTTCTTCGTCGAGTCGACTCAAGTTCCGTTATGGTGAATGCATCTACTGCTTTTGCAGATGGTTTTGAATATGGTCTTGGTGCAGAAATTGGTATTAGTACCGATAAACTCCACACCCGAGGCCCCGTCGGATTGAAAGGTTTGACGTCACAGAAGTATATTGTGTTTGGAGATGGTCACATACGGGCTTAAATATGATTGGTATTTTTGGTGGCACTTTTAATCCGGTTCATAACGGTCATCTGCAGCTCGCAAAACAAGCGTTAGAACGTCTAGCTTTAGATCAGGTACACTTCTTACCATGTGCTAATCCAGTTCATCGAGGTGCACCTCAGGTCAGTAACCAAGATCGACTCAATATGATTAGGCTATCAATCGCTAATGAGGGTCAATTTTCCGTTAATACCTTGGAGTTAGATCGAGGCGGGGCCTCGTTTATGATTGATACCTTGCGAGAAGTTCGAGAGCAATATCCGCATGAATCTATCAGTTTGATGCTTGGAGCAGACGCGTTTAATGGCCTGTTGAGCTGGAGGCAGCCAACTAAAATTTTGAATTTAGCTCACCTGATAGTTTGTCAGCGTCCACAAGTCAGGTTAAATAAGGACATTTTTAACGAACGTTGGGTTCAGTCAGCGGAGGATCTACAACGAGAAAAATTTGGTCATGTTCTACCATTGGCAATTAAGCAAAGCAGTTGTTCTTCAACCGAAATACGGGAACAATTGTCAGTATCAAAATCAGTTATCTCATGCCTGCCAAAATCAGTGCTTGAATATATAGTTAATAATCATCTTTACGAGACATAATGTGATCGACTCAACACCCAGTTCAACCAAGAAATCAATGCAACCCAAAGCAGTAAAAAAAATGGTATTAACCGCATTAGAGGACATAAAAGCCAATGATGTTGTTGTGCTGGACGTGAGTGCTTATGCCAGCTTTACTGATTACATGGTATTTGCCAGTGGTACATCAAGTCGACACGTTAGTTCAATTGCTGGGTCGGTAATTGATGCAGCAAAAAAACAACACTCACCCGCCCTAGGCATCGAAGGTTTGGATGTGGGCGATTGGGTACT
This sequence comes from uncultured Gammaproteobacteria bacterium, assembly GCA_913061315.1. Classification (GTDB taxonomy): domain Bacteria; phylum Pseudomonadota; class Gammaproteobacteria. The sequence continues at coordinate 21,343 of CAJXUC010000027.1, forward strand.
GGTCGATCTGGGTGATGTTGTTGTTCATGTCATGTTGCCCGCCACACGTGAATATTATGAACTTGAAAAACTCTGGGGCGAAGAAATGGCTGATCCTGACTTATCTGAAGACAACGATGATTAGCTGTCAGTGATAACTGATTGCTATCAGTCGAAAAAATTAATAATTAAATGCAGATCCAAATTGTCTCAGTAGGCCAAAAGATGCCTGCTTGGGTTGACTCAGCTTGCGGCGATTATATTAAACGCATGCCTCGTGAACTGCCTATACAAATAACGTCGATTCCTTTAGCGCACCGCAAGAATAATGCCGTTTCAACGCGCCCGAAACAAAAGGAGTCGTTGCAAATATTAAAAAAACTAGCCCCTGGCAGCTTTAATATTGCGCTCGATGAACATGGCAAGCAATGGTCTAGTATTGAATGGTCGCATCAACTCAGACACTGGATGTTTGAGTATCCACGCGTCAATTTAGTCATTGGTGGGCCAGACGGTCTGGCGGAAGATTGTCGTGATGCGTGTGCCCAAACCATTGCGCTGGGTCGCATGACTATGCCGCATGCTTTAGTGCGCGTAGTATTAGTTGAGCAGCTTTACCGTGCTTGGACTCTGCTTCAAGGGCATCCATATCACCGTGAATAGCGTGAATTATTGGTTAAATTTGTTTTAACAGCCATATTCTTGTCATTATTAGAAACCCCATATAGATTCTAGAATAGCCAAAGCTATTAGTCGTTGCAGCCACGTCATGATGCAGTCGTAGGCGAAAAAGTTTTATTCCTGAGGCTCTTTAGTTGTTGTCTGTCTTTTATGGCCTAATTGATCGATAATAGGGTTCATGATATATCTTGCTTCCAGTTCTCCACGTCGTGCTGAATTATTACACCAGATAGGTGTTAATTTTAAAGTGCTTGCGATCGATGTTGATGAGGCGCCTTTTGCTTTAGAAACGCCAGAGTATTATGTTCAAAGGATGGCTAAAGCCAAGTTAGATGCCGCTCGTTGTAGTGTGGGTGATGAGGGCGTTGCAATACTTGCTGCAGACACTATTATTTCGATTGACAATGAAATTGTTGGCAAACCACAAGATCAAACGCACTGCAAATGTACACTATCAAAGTTGTCAGGTAGGACGCATCAAGTACTTACCTGCTTAGCCTTTCGTTTCGAAGGTAAAACTTGCCTGACATTATCAGCCAATCAGGTTCGTTTTCGGGTGATAGAGGAGGCAGAAATGGTTATTTATTGCTCGACCAATGAACCATTAGATAAAGCAGGCGCTTATGCAATTCAGGGTAAAGCGGCTATCTTTGTAGAAAATTTAGAAGGAAGTTATTCATCTGTCATGGGCTTGCCCCTATTTGAGACAGCCAAACTATTAAAACAAGCCGGCATCACGGTTATCTAGGAATGGAAGTATAAGTATGATAATTAGTGAAGAAATACTGATTAATATTACACCGCAGGAAACGCGTGTCGCGATAGTCGAAAACGGTGTATTGCAGGAAACGTGCATTGAGAGAGAAGGTAACCGAGGCATTGTTGGTAATATTTACAATGGTAAAGTCAATCGTGTGTTACCAGGAATGGAAGCTGCGTTTGTTGATATTGGTCTAGATAAGGCAGGTTTCCTCCATGTCTCAGATATTGACAGCAAGACCGACGCGGATACAGATTCGCCCCAACCGGCAATCAATGAATTATTACGTGAAGGCCAGACTTTGATGGTACAAGTTGTCAAAGATCCGATGGGTACCAAGGGTGCACGTTTGACGACTAGCATTTCAGTGCCATCACGATACCTAGTTTACATGCCCAACTCATCAATGATCGGTATTTCAGTCAAGATTGAAGATGAGGCTGAGCGTGAACGTTTACGAGCTTTATTGGGCGAATTTTTAAACGACAACCGAAAGGGTGGCTGCATTGTTCGAACCGCTGCAGTCGGTGTTGATGAAGATGAGCTGCACCGTGACATTAACTTTTTGAGTAAACTTTGGGACGAACTCGCTAAATCTGCTCGGTCAGTGAAACCGGGCACCTTGGTACACGAAGACCTTCCGTTATCGATTCGTACTCTGCGTGACATGGTTGGAAAAGATACCGGTGTTGTTAAGGTTGACTCAAGAGAAACCTATCAAAAAATGATTAAATTTGCTGGGCGCTATATTCCTGATTTACCTGCGAAAATAGAGCATTACCCAGGTGAGCGCCCATTGTTTGATTTGTATAACATCGACGATGAAATTCAACGCGCATTGGGGCGTAAGGTCGGTTTAAAGTCGGGTGGTTATTTAATTATTGATCAAACCGAAGCGATGACCACTGTCGACATTAACACGGGGGCATTTGTTGGACATCACAATCTTGAAGAAACTATCTTTAAGACCAATATGGAGGCCTCGCAAGCAATAGCCAGACAGCTAAGATTACGCAATTTGGGTGGTATTATTATTATTGATTTTATTGATATGGAGCATGAGGATCACCAAAGGCAAGTGCTGAAGTCGCTCGAAAAACACTTAGCCAAGGATCATGCCAAAACCCAGGTGTTTGACGTATCGCCACTCGGTCTGGTCGAAATGACCCGTAAACGAACGCGTGAAAGTCTGGAGCACGTATTGTGCGAAACTTGTCACACTTGTCATGGACGTGGTTCACACAAGACGACAGAGACGGTTTGTCACGAAATACTTCGAGAAATACTTCGTGAAGCTAGAATTTATGATGAGGCTCAACAGCTTTTAGTCATGGCCAATCAAGAGGTGATAGATCGTTTATTGGATGAAGAAGCTGCCAGCTTGGCAGAACTTGAAACCTTTGTGAAAATACCCGTTAAGCTCCAAGTTGAGAGCCACTTTTCACAGGAAACTTATGATGTTGTGCCAGTATAATTGAACGTCAATAATGATCATTAACCAATACAACTCATATTAGTATTAATGCAACTACTGATCCGTCCAATTTCTAAATTACTCTTCTGGATGCTCATTGCGTTGGCCGTGATGATGGGTGTTTTACGGTTAGGTGCACCACACGTCCAATATCTCAAAAGTGATATCGAGAACGTATTAAGGCAATACGGTCTGCCAGGTTTTAGTTTTAGTTTTATTGAACTGGAGTTGCATCAATTTGACCAACTAATTCATTTAAAAAATGTCAAATTGACAACGCCTAATAGTGCGATACCGATTGTTGTCGAGAAACTGAGCTTTAACATCAGTCTGTGGAGAAGTCTGCTGAATCAGTCACTCGTGATCAACGAGATTAATGCTGTGACGGATTCGTTGGCGATTCGCAAAGATTTAAATAAGCATTGGTGGCTTAACGATATCTCATTGAATCACTTGATCCCCATTAGTAACAAAGCAGATTCTCTTGAGCAAGATCAAATTTGGCCGACTTTTTTTGAGTCTATTGGGTTAGCTCCAGACAGCATACAGGTAGAAATTGTGAATCTCACCATTGATGACGTTTCAAGTGGGCAACAGCATAAAATAACTAACAGTCTATTTGAAATGCAACGTCATCAGGGTGTGGTGCGAACAAAATTTAATACAAACTTACATGGCTTTGACGGAAAACTGAGTGTTCAAGGACTTTTTAGCCAACAGAAGGGTGTTCTATTCAGCACACTAAATGAACTCAAAGTGACTGCTGCGCTGATTAGTTTATTTGATATTGACAGTGTTTTGTTAGATCAGGCTAAACTAACCAGCATCAATGTTTGGTTAAACCTTGACGCTGAAAAACCACCGGTTCTTCGGGCGAACCTAACTGTCGATAAAGCACAATCTCAACGTAAAGGCGAAGCAGCATCAGTTCCGTTTTCTCTTAACTCTCAAATCAGCATTCAAAAGCTTCACCAAAATTGGTCAGTCATCAGTCATCTCGACCAACTAATTCTGAACAGTAAGAAAATTCCCAAAATTGAAACTCAACTAAATTTGACGCCAGTTGGGGACAAAATAAACGTATCAGGTTGGATAAAAAGTATCGATTTATCGATACTGGCCGCACTCGACAATCGCGTATTGCCTGACGGGATAAAAGAAAAATTATTGACTACTGATATATCAGGCCAATTAAATAATGTTTGGTTTGATATGGATCCTCACAACATTAAAACTTTATCACTAATGACAGAGCTTAATCATCTATCTAATAGCTTAAACAATAATTCTACTTCAGAAGTACCTGGGTTTAATGATATATCGGCTTCATTGCTAATAGGTAATCAAAATCTAAAGCTTCAGTCGACCGGCAATAAACTAACGTTAGACTTTGCTGACAAGTTTAGGGCACCTATTGAAGTAGACCAGTACACTTTAAAGGCTAATGCTAGTTTTAATAAAGCGGGTGTGTTTATTGCCATCCCTCAATTTGAGGCGAGTAATAGCGATATTAGTCTGGTAGGACGCTTGTTGTTAGATTTTGATCAAGAAAATAAACCTTTTATGTATCTCAGGGCTACTTTTGATAAAGGTAACTTGGCTAATAAATCTCAATATTTACCGCTAAAATTACTTTCAGAACGCCCGCTTGCATGGATTGACGACGCTATTAAAGGTGCTGATATTTCAAAGGGTAATTTATTATATCACGGTCGACTAAAAAGTATTCGAGAGTTAGATGATGAACAGTCAGGAGGACTTTATGTTGATTTCCAGATAGACAACGCGACAATCATGTTTGATCCTGAATGGGCAACAGTGCGCAGCGCTAAGAGCATGGTTACATTCGATAACTTTAGCTTCTTGGCAGATATTTCAAGCGCTAGTTTTGGTCAGATTGACAGTACGCAAGGGCAAGTATCGATAGCCGATTTCTCAAAGTTGACAGTCAACTTAAACCTTTATGCCAACGTCGAAACGAAAAAAGCATTCGCGACTGGACTGGCACTACCAGTTTCTAAGAGTTTCCAAAACGTTGGGAGCCAGTTTAATAATGTCAGTGGGCAGGTGCTGATTGAGACCGACGTTGTCTTGCCTTTATCAGATATTTCGAACAGTACAATAAACGTTGGTTTAGAGTTTAAAAATGCGGGTCTTAATGCTCCCGATTGGGGAATTGAATTGAGTCAGCTAAACGGCCGATTGCTGGTGACTCAAGATGAAGTTTTGGGTAAAAACATTAAGACTCATTTTTTTGATGATCCAATCTCTCTTAACGTTAATACTGATCAGAAAAATAGTCAAACATTGATACAAGCTGCTGGCCTGCTAGAAACTAAAAAATTGATGCGTTTATTACCCCAATATATGTCAAAAAGCGTGACGGGTAAAAGCGAATGGCAAGTCCAATTGGCTATCAACAACAAACAGACTAACGATGCTGAGCCAATAGTAAAAATCAGAGGACGCAGCAGCCTCAAGAATACAAAAATCAAACTGGCTGCACCGTTATTAAAATCCGCAGAGACTCTACGAAAGACAACGGTAGACGTGGCCATTTACGGTAATGATATGATTGATTTTAATGTTCACCACGGGTCAGATATATGGGTAAACGGTGATCTTGAAAAAATAAAAGGGAGTGCTAAATACCAATTAAAATCAATAGATTTGGCACTGTCAAAACCACTTAGGCCAAACACTGGAAAGCCTGGTTTTAGGCTATATGGCACGTTACCAGCGTTGTCGGTTGATGATTGGTTAGAGTGGTATGACGTTGAAATTGGTCAGGCCGACACTAGTAATAAAGTTGACTCAAGCGGAAGTGATTGGGATTTCATTCAATCTTTAGACCTAAAGCTTCAATCAGCTGATATTATAGGTCGAGAATTCACTGACGTTGATTTTTTCCTAACGCAAGAAGTTACAGAGTTTTTAGTCGACATTAAATCATCTCTTCTTATTGGGCAGTTTACAATACCCAAAAAGCAGTCTTCGGAAGACCCCATTATTGCAGACCTAGAGTATATAAAATTTCAATCTCTAGAGTCGTCTGACCCTTCACCAGACTCTACATTATTTCCGGATGATTTTTATAATTTAAATATTTTTAGTAAGATCGCCACTTATAACGACCATACGGTTGATAATCTGAAAATAGAAACACGAGTGGATAATAATAACCTCGTTATTCAAAAATTTGGCTTTCAACGTGATAAGGTCTTTTTAAATGGAAAGGGTGTCTGGCAATATGATTCAACTAATAAAAAAAATATAACTCATCTAAATTTTGGACTTAAAGGTTCAGAATTTGGACAAGCCATGGTTAATCTTAACCTTGGGGATGCCATTGGTAATGGTGAAATTGAACTAAACAGTTATTTAACTTGGCCAAATAGTTTACTGAATTTTGATTGGGAAAATCTGACTGGAAATGCCAGCTTTTTTTTGAAAGAGGGCGTTTTAAAAAATGTCGAGCCTGGCACTGGACGTTTAATTGGACTGCTCAGTTTGAACGCCTTACCTAGACGGTTATTGTTTGGTTTCAGTGATGTGGTGAGAGAGGGGTTGGAGTTTGATATGATCTCAGGCAGTTACATCATTGATGGCGAAAAATTAATCACCAATGATACGAAGATGGATAGCACTTCTGCTACAGTATTGGTAACCGGTACAACAGGGATAAAAAGTGAGATCTATGATCAGAAAATGTTTATCACTCCCAAAATCGGACAAACTTTGCCACTACTAGGAGGTGTAATTGCTGGTGGTCCTGTAGGCTGGGGATTGTTCCTTTTTGAAAAACTATTTAAAAAAACTATTGATAAAGTCGTCGAAATTGAATACACCATCAACGGCACCTGGGATGATCCTGAAATTGTTCTAATCAAAAATACCAAAGTTCAACCGGAGATAATAAATAATGCTGAATAGAACTGCTCTTCTGGTTTTCTTATTACTACTGTCTTTGTCATCTCTCGCAAACACTTTACGTATATTTACTCTGAGTGCTGACGAATGGGCGCAGCCCCGTTCAGGTGCTGCGGTGACACAGTTTAGTTCGGTTCGTTCAGCTATTAGCTACTGGGAGAAAGGCGTTGATTCGGCCATATTAATTCGTTATCCCGGTGAGGATAGTGGCGAGATTTGGGCGACAGAGCTACGAGATTGGATAATTTCTTTAGGTATTCCCTCTGACTATTTGTTGTTAGTGGCTGGCAGTCAGGCTGCTGATGAAATCAAATTAATCGTCGGCCCACGCGACGAGCTTCAATAAATATTAGGTATCAAACAGGTCACTCTATGTCTTCAATTCTTCAGCAGGTAACCAATCAAATACTCGAACCAACGGGTTTAACCATTAATCAACTTAATGGCTTTCTTGACGGGTTACAGAGTCAGCATATTGATGCCGGTGATTTATATTTCCAAACTAGCCAACAAGAATCATGGGTAATGGACGATGGCATTATTCGCGAGGGCTCATTCAATATAGAGAAGGGTGTTGGAATAAGGGCAATGTCAGGTGAAAAGACAGGTTTTGCTTATTGCGATGATTTACAAGTCAACGCGATAGATCAAGCCGTAAAAAATGCGCGTGCTATTGCCAGTCGTGGTCAAAACCGAGAAACACAAGTCGCTTTAAATTCGAATACGTTTAGTGAACTTTATTTAAGTGCTAATCCAGTCGATGGACGGCACGCTGATGATAAAGTTGAACTACTAAAAAAGCTTGATACATATACACGGTCACTCGACAGTCGAATAGAACAGGTCATTATTTCTTTATCAGGCGGTATAGAGCATATTCTCATTGCAGCGACAGACAATACTTTAGCTGCCGATATACGGCCCTTGGTTCGTCTCAATATCACTGTTTTACTTCAAGACAATGATCGACGCGAACAGGGTTCGTCAGGTGGCGGTGGAAGACATAGTTACGATAAGTTTTTTGACCTTGAGGTTGCTTACGAATTTGCAAGAGAGGCAGTTCGTCAGGCATCTGTTAACTTAGAGTCGGTTGCAACACCGGCAGGCAGCATGTCCGTAGTCTTAGGGCCAGGTTGGCCCGGTGTGTTACTTCATGAAGCAGTTGGACACGGGCTTGAAGGTGACTTTAATCGCAAAGGGACCTCAGCTTTTAGTAATCGAGTTGGAGAAAAGGTGGCATCATCTCTTTGCACTATAGTTGATGATGGCACATTAGAAAACAGACGTGGGTCGCTCAGTGTTGACGATGAGGGTGTTCCAGCCGAGTGCACTACGCTAATTGAGAATGGTGTTCTTAAGGGTTATATGCAAGACAAAATGAATGCAAGACTGATGGGTGTCAGTTCTACTTCTAACGGTCGACGCGAATCTTTTGCTCATTTGCCAATGCCACGTATGACCAATACTTATATGCTAGCCGGTAAAAGTGATCCGCAGGACATTATTAGTTCTGTAGAAAGTGGTTTATATGCAGTCAACTTTGGTGGGGGCCAAGTCGACATTACCTCTGGTCGTTTTGTATTTTCGTTGTCAGAAGCCTATTTAATTGAAAAAGGAAAAATTGGGGCACCCGTCAAGGGTGCAACGCTCATCGGCTCAGGTCCTGAAGTCATGGGTAAAATTTCTATGGTTGGTAATAATCTTGGGTTTGATCGGGGTGTTGGCGTTTGTGGTAAAGAAGGACAGTCCTTGCCTGTCGGTGTGGGTCAGCCAAGTTTAAAAATAGATGAGATCACAGTAGGGGGTACTGCCGGATAAAAGTGAATCCTTTATAAACGATGCTGATTAGCCCGATTTTTTGCGCAATGACTTGTCGGTAAAACTGATAAAATACAATAAAAGTTGTCGCGCTTAAACGCTCAGGAAAGTGATTCTCTTTAAGGGCTTTGACAAAAGTAGATTTAACTTTCAAGGCCAATACATTATTTCCATGATCGGCTCTGCGAAGCGTAATAGACAAACTGAGGCTTGAAAATAATCATTATCTGGGCTAGATTAAATTAATATCTTGGCTAAGAAAAGTCGAGTTCACTTTACGATTAAACAATTTTACTAATTTCTAAGGATATAAAATGGCACAAGCAAACGCGCGTCACATATTGGTTTCAACTGAAGAACAATGCAATGAATTAAAAACCCAGATTAACAATGGTGCCGACTTTACTGCTGTCGCAGCCGAACATTCTAGCTGTCCTTCTGGCAAGCAGGGAGGGGATTTGGGTTCTTTTGGTCCAGGTCAAATGGTCGCAGAATTTGACACTGTCGTATTTAATGATGCCATCGGCGAGGTTCATGGACCCGTTAAAACCCAGTTCGGCTATCATTTAATTGAAATTACCTCACGCAGTGAGTAGCTAAGAAGTCATAGTGTCATTTCCTGAGTAAAAGCCTCAGAGCTTGACTCTAAAAAAGTTACTGACACTGATGCCAGTAAAATAAAAAATTTTATCTGTTCTCGCGCTTTATCTCGCAAACTTCACAACGAACGCTGCCAGTTAGCAGCTTAGAGATTCGTGAACGATGTTTGGCAAAAAACAAGTAAACCCAGTGAGACACAGGTTTAATTACTGGCCAACGTAACGGGGCAACCCAGTGACGCTTGCCCACTAAAGCCCATGCTTCATAGGTTACGTCTAAGGCATAGATCATTTCACCATTCGCTAGCTGACCATGTAGGATTAGATCAGCCCGGACAGGGTCAACATATGGAAAACGGTCAGCAAATCCCTCTGCAAGAATGTCTTGTAGTGAGATTTTTTGATCTTTGTCGAGACGCGATAAGTGTTTCATCTCAGAGACACATAATGGGCAGCCCCCATCATAAAATATCGTCAGTTCAGTCATTTAAAATTCCTCAAGCAGCAATTACGCGGCATTTATAAACAATGGCAGTCAATCAGGTGCCCTGAACCAGTTTTTTTAAGCAACTCACCCATAAAGGGTGATCGTTCAGGCTTTCAACCAACTGGACATTTTCTCCACCATGCTCAATAAAGATTTCTTGATACTCATCACCTATTTCGATCACTGTTTCGAGACAATCGGAGGTAAATGCGGGTGAAAACACAAGCAATTTTTTAGCGCCTTTCTTCGCCCAAGACTCTACAACTTTGTCTGAAAAGGGTTCTAACCAATTTTTATCTAGGCGAGACTGAAAGCATACGGTGTAATCAGATTCAGTTAAGCCGAGTTTCTCTGCCAGTAGCCGAGTAGTCGCAAAACAGCTGGCTTTATAACAATACTGATTCTCTTCGGTGATTTCATTATGGCAGTCGCGGTCTATACACAGGCCATCTTCATAAACTTTGTCGACATGTCGAGTGGGTAGGCCATGATATGAAAACAGTACATGATCATAATCCTTTAGGTTGTATTGGCTCGCACGATCAATGATTGCATCAATCAGGTCAGGGTGATCATAATATTGGCTAATCAGTTTAAGTTCTGGAATTGCCCACCACTGACTAATTTCCTTCATTACCATTTCTAGTGCCGAGCCGGTTGAAGCAGAGGCATACTGAGGAAACATCGGTAACACCACGATGCGAGAGTAATTGAGCTTTTGCATTTGGGCGAGCACATCGGGAATGCCTGGATTCTTGTAACGCATCGCCAAGTGTACGGTATAATCCTCACCCAAAGCGTCGTCTAACATTTGGCTGACTATGTTGCTGTTGTGCAGCAGAGGTGACCCATTGTCAGTCCAAAGCTGTTGGTAAAGCTTGGCAGATTTGGGTGCTCGAAATGGCACAATAATAAGATTCACTAAAATCTTACGCAAAAGCCAGGGTAAATCGATAACTCTCGGATCATTTAGGAATTGGAATAGGTAGGATCTTACGTCAGACGTGGACGGACTGTCAGGAGTGCCCAAGTTTATTAATAGTACACCAGTTTTATTTTTCATTGATAAAGAACGCAAGTTGGGTACAGGTTTAAGAAATTAGTAAATATCTTGTTACTAAAATCAGCGAAACACACAGAGTAATAAATTACTACGGATAGGACTATGAAACGGATCATCGCTAAGAGGATAAAAGGTTTGAATGGTGAATCAGATTAAATAGAAATGATGGCAACATTAGGTACTCTCAAATAATTCTATTAATTACTTTCAATGATTACTGAGCTGCCAAAAAGCCTGCCTTAGTTAACAGAAACCCCTGTAATTTCAACGCCAGACTCTCCGTTATGCAAAGTTAAAATGCCTAGAAAATCACCTGCATATTTAGTGCTAGTCACTCTCCAGAGGATACTAATACCATTTTCACGGTGGATTGAATCAATAAACTCATAGTCGTCAGCAATGTGAGTAATTAACGGAAAGTCGATACAGCTTTGTCGAAAATGTTCTTCCGATAGTTTACCGCGTAAATCACTAGAAAAGCCCCGTGAAAACCGAGCGTAATCCTGGTTGCGTGAAGATTCGATAATATTTTTCCAAATCGGTAGGGCAACTGATTTTAGTTGTTCTTTTTCAAGTTCATTTGGCTTCGGCATATTCTTCTATTAGTTTGGGTTTATGAAGGTTCTAAGGCTTTGTTTTGCTTATCATTAGAAAACCAGTTTTGTACATCTTCGTAGATCGATAACATCGCTGGTATGACTAGCAAGATTAACACTGTGGCAAAGGCAAGGCCAAAGGCTATTGACACTGCCATGGGAATTAAAAACTGTGCCTGACGTGAAGTTTCGAATAACAAGGGCGTTAAACCCGCGATAGTGGTGAGTGATGTGAGTAATACAGCGCGTAGCCTTTGGCAGGCAGCCTCTTCCAAAGCTAGATAGATTGGAACGCCTCTGCTTCTGATTTTCTGATAAAACATCACAAGAATGATGGAATCGTTGACGACGATGCCTGATAACCCAAAAAAGCCAAACAGGGACAGAATGGTCATGTTCATATCCATTGCCCAGTGCCCGAGAACAGCGCCGGTTAAGCCTAGTGGGATGGTAATCATCACCAAAAGAGGCCAGCCATAGGATGAAAACACCCATGCTAAAACTAAATACATTAACATCAAGGCCATAATGGCACCGAGCTTCATGTCAGAAAAAGTGTCTCTTTGGCTGGCTGAACTGCCTTCAATACTGAAGTTGATGCCATATTGACTGGCCAGTATAGGTAGCACTGAGTTGCGTAAATCGGTCGAAATATCAACAATACTAATAACCGACTCGTTAACGTCAGCAGTAACAGCAGCTGACAACTTGCCATTAAAATGACGGAGTGATTCAAACCCTTGGTTTGACCCCCATTCAGCAACACTTTCTAAGGGTACAAAATCCCCATTGGGTAATTTAATGGGTAATTGAAGTAAGCTATTGAGGTTTCGTTGTTCCGTGCTGGGTAACTGTAGACGAACCTCGACCTCATCAGCACCTTGCTGAAACCGTTGTAAGACAATACCATCATAAGCCGCTCTTAATTGCTGGCCAAGGTCTGTAATGGATAAACCGAGCGCCTCACCCGCGGGGCTAAGGGAGTAAATGAGTTGTTCGCGGCCATAGGGTAAATCGTCATCGATGGCACTAACGCCAGAAATACTGGCTAATGCTTCCTGCAGATCCAATGAGGCTGATTTAAGTCTTTTAGGAGTAGCGCCAGTAAGACGAATATTTAGGTCGCGACGGGAAGGGCCGACTCGACGAGATGAAATGGTAAAGCTTTCAATTCCTGAGGGTAAAACGATTCTTTTACGCCAGTTTTTGATGAAATCGGCGTTTTCCGTTTGTCGATTCTCTGAACTGACTAGTTCTACATAAACTGAACCTACGCGCTCACCTTTAATAGCGCGGCCTCTACCAGACGTCCTTGCATGTGACGTATAATAGGTCTCAACAACTGTTTCATCGTAAGATTCTATTGTGTTCCCTAATTCACTTTCCGTATGGAATAGAAATTTATCGACCACCTCTCTGGAGGTGCCCGCAACAAATCGAACATTAGCATAGACCGTGGTTGACTCAGGCGATGGAAAAAACTGCCAGCCCGTTTTTCCACCAACAAATAATCCCACTGCAAAAATTAGGAAACCGAAGGCGAGAGCAATGGTTGTCCAACGGAATTCGATAGCGGCGTGAACCAGAGGACGGAACAAGTTATCTCTAAATCGATCAAAGCCATTAGTTAGTTTCACACGAATTTTGGACTCTGATTGCCTCTTTTTGCCAGAAAAAGCGTTTCGAAGATGCCCTGGTAATATTAAAAAGCTTTCGATTAGAGAGGCGATGATGACGCAGATAATAACAATGGGAATCGCGATCATGATATTGCCCATGCGTCCACCAACCAACATTAGAGGAAGGAAAGCTGCAATGGTCGTTAATGATGATGCCAATACTGGCGCAAGCATACGACGTGCCCCACCTTCTGAGGCCTTGAGAGGGTCCTCGCCCTGATCATAGTGAGCCTGTGCATCTTCACCGACTACAATGGCATCGTCGACAATAATACCCAGCGCCATGATCAGAGCAAATAAACTGATCATATTAATACTACCACCGGATAGGTAAAGCACGGCCAGTGTTGCCATGAACGAGACAGGTATTCCAACAGCAACCCAGAATGCAACACGAGTGGAGAGGAAGGCATATAAAATGAGTAACACCAATGCGAGACCACCTATGCCATTTTCCACCAGCAGCATAATACGACCCTTGATAAGCTCCCAACGTTCGTTGAAAACCTGAACATTGACATTGGGAGAGAGCGTAGGAATTGTATCGTCGAGCCAGCTTTGTAATACTTCGGCTGATTTCAAAGAATCACCCGATTCGCTGCGACGTAATACCATCACCACGGCTTGACTATCGCCGATCGTAATGGTCGATGAGCCTGCGATTGATTTGTTTTCGATGGTGGCGATATCACTAAGGTTGATTCGTTTGTCTTGTGTGCTCACAATACTTAGATCATTAAATTGTAGTGCGCTACGCCGTTGATTCTGGCTGCGGATTTCACGTGCCCCATCGTTCTCACCAATTAATCCTGCTGGCAAATCTCGACTTGCATTTTTAATTCGTCGAGCAAGGTCATCAAGGCCTAAACCTAGACTTTGAATTTGTTCAGCCGCAACTTCAATTTGAATACTTTGCTTTGGTAGACCATAGATATCGATCTTATCGACACCACGCGACAATAGTTCAAGTTCAAACCGTCGGGCAATGGTACGTAATTCATTTAAATTTTTAGGACCACTAATGAGTAATCTAGCCACTGATTCATAATAAACGACCTGAGAGACTCTGGGCAGTTCAGCGTCCTCAGGTAGACTAGTAAAACTATCAATTTGTTTTTTGACGTTATCTAATGCCAGCGATAGGTCTGAGCCTTCATTAAATACAAGGGTAATACTCGATATGCCAGATGCCGAGGTCGAACTCATTTCTTTTAACTCGTCGAGACTGCGAAGACGCTGTTCGAGCGGATTGGTAACGCCAGTTTCTACATCCTCCGCACTGGCACCAGTCCAACTGGTCGAAACAGAAATAGTATCGAGCTCAAAGCTGGGAAAAAACTGAACATTGAGTTTAGTGAGTGCGATGATGCCAGCAAGGATCATAATGATCATCAGCAGGTTTGGTGCGACCTTATGATTAGCAAATAAACCGAGTAAATCATTTTGGTGCTTTGATTTTGAGCTTACTTGAGCTTCCATTTCCGAGCTCATTTAAAAAGTCTTACCTTAAGGCCATCAACCGCATTTGGTAAATGGGTAACTACAATTTGATCGTTTTCACTTATTTTGTTACTCCGTATTAGAAGCGCTGCAGACCCATCAGGTTTGAGATATTGACCAACGGATTCAACGTTCACTGCAACTAGGCGACCTTGTTTGAGTAAATAGACTCTAGAATCCCCATAAATGGCCTGATAGGGAATTGCAACAAGTTCAGATTGTTCTGGCAATCCAAAGTTAAGGGACAGTAAGCTACCTGGACGAAAATCATGGCTAGAATCTCCAGAACGAAAAAAGGCATCGATACCCGATGCTTCAGCTTCTCCAGCAAGCCTTATTAATTGTAATTGCAAGATACCTGAGGCGGTGGAGACTAGAGCATAATGCTGCTCACCGGCTGTAATAGCTTGTTGAATACTGTTGACATAACGAGCAGGGACATGTGCGCGAATTTCTAGGCCATTAATTGGATAAAGTGATACCAGTGTTTGACCCGTTGAAACTCTGTCGCCAATAGACACGGGCGTTGAGCTGATAATGGCATTGAAGGGTGCAATGACTTCGCTGCGATCAATCATTAGCTGTGCGTCGTTAAGCCGAGCAACTTGACGATTCCGTTCTGTTTCGAGGTTACTTTTTTTAATATTGAAGCTCTTGACTTCAAGCTCTCGTGATATAACTGAGAGTTGCTGTCGGCCCAGTGCGCTACGAGCATCGTTTACTGCCGAATCTGTCCCTAAGTTTTGCTGCTTCAATTTAAGCATACGTTGTACATTAGCATTGGCCAGGTTGAGTAGTTCGCGTTCAGTTTTTAATGCTGCCCGATTTGAGCGGTGTCGAATTTTCAGCTCGATGATTTGGTTTCTAATGCTGGTTAAATCTGATCGGGCCTGTACCATAACTGAAGTGAAGTCACGCTGGTCCATACTCACCAAAATGTCCCCTTGTTTGACTTGTGTTCCATCTTGAACCAATACTTGACTGATGACCCCACTACCTGGTGCAGCAGCATTCAATAGTTCGGGTGACTCAACGCGACCATAAAGAGTGAGTTCAGGTGAAATATTCTGCTTTACTGCAAGCATGACATCGACCTGCCAAACTTTCTCTTTGACTTCAGGTTTTTCTCGATCAGGTTTGCTGCCTTTTAAAAGCCAAAATGAACCGAATGCAACTGCAATAACTAAAAGTGGTAGAACAAACTTTAAAATTGAACGAGAACGCATAGTTAAAGATATTTAGGTAAAGTGAGTTTCTTGATGTTTAATAATCAAGTCTTTTTAGTTATGTGCTTAGTCAATTTGACTTCATTTTAGTTTCGAACGCAATACATCAAAATTCAATTAATTCTCTTATTTTAAAGGTTGCAGGTCATAAGTTGAGTTATAAAATCCTTTATTCCTGCTATATAACTCAAAATATTGATCAATTCGATACAATATAAACTGAGTTGTATCCTTATTTTAGGTCAGTGGCTGAGAACTTTTTTCGTATGATGATTGTCGTATCCTTGATAAAACACATTGGGAAGACAAATAGGAGTTTCAATGAATCAATTCAACTTTTTTAATACTATGCGCTATGGGTCCGTGCTAATTGTGAGCTTGCTGGCTTTTAATCAGAGCGTTCAGGCCGGCTTTAGCAGTCAATTGCCCAATGCAGTCAAGCCAATTATACAGAGTGATCAAGGCGATATCTTACGCGCTAAAAGGCTTGACGTTATGTTTGCGAGCTTAAAGGTTGCAGAGAACGATCAGAATGCTCGTAAAATTGAGCAGACTATTTGGCAGCTATGGATGAGCTCAGATAATCGTACTGTCAATCAAATGATGCAAGTGATCATGGCAACACGCGAATCAGGTGATTATGAAGAAGCGATTAACTTGCTTGATGATTTAATTTCTCAATATCCTAATTACAGTGAAGGTTGGAATCAGCGAGCAACAATTTATTATCTTATGGGTGATTTTGAGGCTTCAGTACTCGATGTCGCACAAACATTGAAACTTGAACCACGTCATTTTGGTGCTTTATCTGGGCTAGCCGTTATGTTGTGGAAGCAAGGTAATTATGACTTAGCAAAGAAAAGCCTCAATGAGGCAGTGCGTATCAATCCTTTTTTAGCAGGGCGAAGCATGTTTGACGAATAGGGGTAAGTTAACTTATTTACTAGTAGAGTACTGTATCTTCAGTTAACTCATAGCCTCAAACCGACTTAATGCGATATTCTTAACCGTTGTTCTTGGGTCAAAAATTAAACCATTCATCGCCACATAAACTCCTGTCGGTAATAATTGTACTGCAGTTGCTGCGACGCCCATGTTGTAACCAGAATCACTAGATCGCATACGAGCTGGTTGCATGGCACCTGTTATGACAATGGTTTTGCCTTCAATATCCAATAGCTCCATTGCGGTTTTGACCATAGTATCGGTACCGTGTGTAATAATAATTTTGTCATGAGAATCCTGAACTACCTTTTGTCTAATCATCGCCCGATCTTCGTCGTTAATGTCTAGGCTGTCCTTCTTCAGAATGGATTCAATCTCATAGTCGAAAGTAACATTGGCCTCTTCGAGAATGTTACTAGACATAGGTTCTCCAATATGAAAATCATTATTAGCATCATAGTAAATCTTATCGATTGTGCCACCAGTGGCGAGAATTTTTATTTTCATATTTTAATGTTCCTAATGCGCTTATTGATACTGCCAACAATAATTATTACATTAAAGGGGGTTCGTCACTTTCAACGCTATCACTGAGTGGGTCCAACTCATATTGATAGGCCTCTATACTGTCAGATACTGCGCCAGCTTTTGTGTAATTAGCAATATGAAATATTGCTTCACCCTCAAATACCAGCGGCAGATTAGTTCTACCAATTACGATGCCCGATATAGGGCTAACGATCGCTTCGCTGTTTTCACCCATTGGATCGTTGATATAGGCTAAAATTTCGTCCGATTCCACCTTGGATCCAATAGCCACTATGGATCTTAAAATGCCACTTTGACTGGCGCGAAGCCATTGGCTTGAAGTGGCAATTAATGTGTTGGTATCTTGATGCCGGAAACTTTTTTTGCGCATACCTAGATAAGACATAACACCCATTATACCTTTTACACCCGCTCGAATCGCCACTTCATTAAATCGTAAAGCCTCCCCAGCTTCATAAAGTAATACTGGAATCTCATGATCACGGGCCGCCATTCGAAACGAACCATCGATCAATTCAGAGTTGAGGATGACCGGCACACCAAAAGCTCTGGCCATTTCTTCTGTCTCTGGCTCTCCTATTATTTTAGCCCGAATTTGAGGTAGATTCTCTCGATTAACGGCCCCTGTGTGTAGGTCAATTACTTGAGTGCAATGTGGGATAATTTCAGTCATTAAGATATTTGCAAGACGTGAAGCCATTGATCCAGTTTCCGAGCCGGGGAAAGAACGGTTCAAATCTCTGCGGTCAGGCAAATAGCGAGATTTAGAAACAAAGCCAAATACATTGACAACGGGTATTGCGATTAATGTACCTTCAATTCTATTTAATAGTTTATGTGCCAGAATGCGTCGAACAATCTCGACACCATTGATTTCATCACCATGAATGGCGGCACAAACTAACAAACAAGGCCCTGATTTTCTGCCATGTACGACATGCACGGGCATACAGGCACTACTATGGGTATAAAAGCTGGGTAATGGGATATTGATTGTCTGCCGTAAACCGGGTTGAACCGTTACACCAGCAATGGTTATTGGATTGCGCTTGGACAATAGAATGGGGTTAACCTTTGCCGCGTGTTTTCGTTTTTCCTGGCGTAAGGCTACGTTCCATGTAACTGATAATCATACCTGCAACATCTTTACCGGTGGCGCCTTCAATGCCTTCTAAGCCCGGACTCGAGTTGACTTCCATAACGACAGGGCCATGATTGGACCTTAATAAATCAACGCCTGCAACGTTAAGTCCCATAATCTTGGCGGCTCTGACTGCGGTTGAACGTTCTTCTGGTGTGATCTTAATTAGGCTGGATGTACCGCCACGATGAAGGTTTGAGCGAAACTCACCGATAGGGGCCTGTCTCTTCATTGCAGCAACGACTTTGCCATCAATGACAAAACAACGAATATCAGAACCACCGGCTTCTTTGATAAACTCTTGCACTAATATATCGGCTTTAACACCCATAAAACCTTCGATGACACTTTCAGCCGCCTTCTGTGTTTCGGCTAAAACAACACCAATGCCCTGAGTGCCTTGTAATAGTTTGACCACAAGGGGGGCTCCACCGACCATTTTTATAACATCTTTAATGTCATCTGGCTTATTTGCATAACCTGTGAGTGGCATACCGATGCCTTTTCTAGATAGCAATTGCAATGATCGTAATTTGTCACGAGATCGAACGATGGCAACAGATTCGTTTAATGGTGAAACATCCATCATTTCAAACTGGCGAAGTACTGCAGAACCGTAACTGGTAACGGAAGCACCGATACGGGGGATTACCGAATCAAAACCTTCGAGTGTTTCGCCCTTATAGTGGATTGAGGGCTTGTGAGAGACAATGTTCATATAGGCTCTTAAAACATCAATAACAACGATTTCATGACCGCGTTCTTCTGCCGCTTCAATAATTCTTCTAGAAGAATAGAGCTTTTTGTTACGGGTTAATAAGGCAATTTTCATATGCGCGTTCCCTGCTTATAAATTATAAAGTATTTGAGGATTTAACTTGCCGTTTAGATAAGAGGCGCTGGGTTCTACCAGAGTACTATATTCCATCGCGCGACGGCCCAGTAACATTCGAAATCGCATGGTATCTCTATTAGTTAAGCTTAGTTCAATTGGCCAGCTTTTGTCACCTATTGATATTAAGCTTTCGACAACATAGCGCATTTCTTTATGGCCACCTGAGTCAGCGACTTTGCGCTGGTCAAGGATAGTGGCATGACATTCAACCTGAAATTCAGCGTTGGCCTGAATTGGGTGGATCAAAAATTTAACCATATCAACACTTTCCTTTTTGTAAGGCTCAACATAAAACGCATGCAATGCAGAGGTCTTTGCACCGGTATCAATTTTGGCTTTAATCGCAGGTAAATTGAGTTGAGGTAATGAAATCCATTCACGCCATCCTAGTATTATTTTGCTGGAATCATTTTGCATTGGCTTAAAGACAGGTTGAAAAGGTTGTTCAGAGTGTATTCGATAATTAATGATGTTTCATCCGATCATCGCAAGCTAAATATCTTGTGTTAAAATAGTCGAAATTAACATTTTAGCAGCAACGATAATGAAAACGATTAGCCTATTAGGCAGCGGATGGTTAGGTTTGGCGTTAAACCGTCACTACCAAAAACAATCAGTCCAAGTAAAAACCTCTACACGCACCCAAAAAAAAATAAATCAGCTAAAAGAAGCTGGAACAATACCTTATTTGGTTGATATAGAGGATCAATCTGCCGATATTCAGGAATTTTTGGATTGTGACGTTTTAATAGTGAACATTACCTCAAAAAATATTTCAAGCTATGTGGAGTTGATTTTTAATATGGAGGCATCAAAGGTCCGTCATGTATTATTTGTGAGTTCAAGTTCTGTTTATAAGAACATTAATGATGTAGTTAAGGAGTCTGATGGTGTTGAAAACATCAATAGTCCTCTTTATCAAATCGAAAAATTATTTATGGATAACCCTCACTTTCAAACAACCGTAGTGCGCATGGCGGGATTAATTGGACCAGCACGGCATCCAGGCCGTTTTTTTAGAAAAGGTAAAGGAGTCGAACAACCAAAAAGTCCAGTGAACCTGATTCACCAAACAGACTGTGTCAACATTATTAGCCAAATAATAGAACAAAAAGTATGGGGTGAAACATTCAATGCTTGCGCTAGTACCCACCCAACAAAGCAAGATTTCTATGGGCAAGCAAAACAATGCTTAGGTGAACCAGTAGCGAATTTTATAGAGACTAATAAATCTGAGTTTAAGATTGTTTGTAATCAAAAAGTGAGGCAATTTTTAAATTACGAATTTATTTATGATGACTTAATGAGCCTTGTTACTTCAAGTGAGCAATCAGCCTTTGAAGCATGACCTGGATTCTTGTCCGTGTTGTAGTTCGATGCTTTATAAAAGTTGCTGTCA
Organism: uncultured Gammaproteobacteria bacterium; assembly: GCA_913061315.1. Classification (GTDB taxonomy): domain Bacteria; phylum Pseudomonadota; class Gammaproteobacteria. The sequence continues at coordinate 42,064 of CAJXUC010000027.1, forward strand.
GCCGTTTCATAGGGGTTCATTAACAGCAAGTAATGCAGAGCAGTTGATGCGATCAAGGTACAGTGCATTTTGTTTGGGTGACATTGACTACTTGCAAGTGACTTTACATCCAAATCGTAGAAGGAAGGATGATAAAGTTGAATTGGAGAATACAGTTCAACGAACCAATTGGTTAGGTTTGAAAATAATAGCGCATCAACCCGGTCTCGAAGAAGCCACGGTCGAGTTTGTTGCATTTTTTAACGGTCAACCGTTCGAGCAATTACATGAGTTTTCACGGTTCAAAAAAGTTGCAGGCCAATGGCTTTATACTGATGGTGACGTACTTCCAGCAATAAAGCTCAGTCGAAACGACAGTTGTTTTTGTAATAGCAAAAAAAAATTCAAAAAATGTCATGGAAAGGACCTGTAGTTTACTCAAAAAGTTTAATCCGTTAGAAAGTTTTAAAAGACTAATAAAGACGATTGAAAAGAAGATTTAAATAAAATCAAAATAGGCGTTGACGGGATGGAAAAAGCGCTTATAATGCGCGCCTCGCTGAAGAGAACAAGTC
>CAJXUC010000028.1 GCA_913061315.1 uncultured Gammaproteobacteria bacterium
ACGAGATAGCGTAGCGTCTCGTGGGCTCGGAGATGTGTATAAGAGACAGGAAAATGACACCAAAAGCAATAAAACCAGGAATTTCACGCAGGCTCTGTAAAATTCCAATTTCTACGCCACTAAAGGCGGCCTGTTCAATCGCAAAGTTATTAATTAGTGCTTGCCAGGTTGCAAACGATAAAGGCACTGCAGCAGAAAACAGATAAAGAAAAAGTTCTGACCGTTGGTATTGCTGCTTAAACAGTCTGATCGGTAACATTTTTAACTCTTAACCTTTTGAATTTTTAGTGCAGAATATTGGCGATAAGGATAGCATAAGAAAAATTATTGAAGGTTTAGTTTTCAATTAAAGCCATATTTTATTATCGTGTAGACTACTCCAATGGATACATTTATTTATGGCTTTTCGTTGGGTTTTTCATTAATTCTAGCCATTGGCTCACAAAACGCTTTCGTACTCAAACAAGGTTTAAAAGGCGAATACTTACTTCTCGTCTGCCTAATATGCGCAGTCTCAGATGCTGTCTTAATACTGGTTGGTGTCAGTGGCTTTCATGGGCTTGTTTCAAATTACCCAGGAGTAGTTTCAATCGCCCGTTATGGTGGCGTTATTTTCTTATTCGTTTACGGTTTTCGAAGTTTCTTCAATGCTTGGCGCTCGTCAACCACTTTAAGTCCAAGTAACATAGTCAACGATAACTGGGTTAAATCCGCCCTCACCTGCCTCGCTTTTACCTGGTTAAATCCTCACGTATATTTAGATACCGTGGTATTGCTTGGTTCCATATCAGCGCAATTTTCAAACGAACTAGTCTATTTTTCAAGCGGTGCAATCACCGCCTCTTTCACGTTCTTTTTTGCTTTGGGTTATGGTGCTCAATTCCTGCGCCCTATCTTCGCTAAAGCTCGATCCTGGCAAATATTAGAGATTGTGATTGGCTGTATCATGTGGGCTATAGCAGGCAAACTATTATTTTTCCGATGAAGCAGAATTCAACCTAATGTCGAGACAATATCTCGGCATCCATTAAACCTTGCGAACTTATTAAAAGCCTTGCTTAGCGACTCTGTAAAAGCGGTGTGGGGTAGAAATTCGGATTCGTAATGCAACGACTTTATTTCAAACACAGACAGCTTTCGATGTGCTTTACAATCGGCACGGGCGACGAATTTGTCACCATAAAGTATCGGCAGGCAAAAATAGCCGAACTGTCGTTTTGGTGCTGGCACATAACATTCAATCAAGTAGTTAAACCCAAAAATATCCTGACCACGTTGACGCTGAATAATGACATTATCAAAAGGCGACAGGATTCGAACCGCTTTACTTAACCTCGGGGTGTCCTTGTCGAGTAACTCAGGCAAAACATAAACGATGTTATTGTTGTCGATGTCAAAATTTACCAGCAGCTTCTGCTCTAGCTTAGTTTGCAGCCGCAAATCGATAGCATGTCTAAGTAACTTTCCTTTGCGTAGGTATACCATTGACCTGGCCGTTGCAAAACCATGTGCTCGAATCGCGCCATCGATCAAATAATCAGCATATTCGTCTAAGGTTGGTTCGCTGGTATCGACCCAATCCGGTATGACTCGCTCAGGTAAATCATAAACTTTTTGGAAACCCTCACGTCGGGTGACCATTAATTCACCCTGCATGAATAATTGCTCGAGTGCGCGTTTCGCAGGTTTCCAGTCCCACCATCCTTTCTTGCCCTTGCGAGTCTCTTCAAAATCTCGTGCTAATAAGGCACCTTCTTGTCGAACCCGACAAAGCACTTGTTGAATGAGTTTTTTGTCACAGTTATTGAGCCAGTTTCGGTCACCATTGATTTGCTTCATTCTCGGTAAAGCAAATCGATAATCCCTCATAGGTAGCCAGGCCGCAGCATGAGACCAGTATTCAAAAAGTTGGCGATCGGCAACCAACTCAGTGAGATACTGCGGTTTGTAACTAGACATTCGTGACCACAGCACATGATGATGAGCGCGTTCTACTACGGAGATGGTGTCGATTTGAATATAGCCAATCTGTTCAATAGCACGCAAAGTTGCCTGTTTACCGCGGCCAAAAGAATCTGCTTTGAGAAGTCCTTGCTGATTAAGCGCAATCCTCCTAAGTTTTTGTGCTTGTGGTGGTTGGTTTAATTTAATAGGTCGATTCAACCAAACCGGCGGTCAAGATATTGATTAATAGTTGAGGAATCGTACATCCATTCTATAGACCCATCGTCATTGGTGATGCGCAAACAGGGAACTTGGTATTTACCACCTTCATTTATAAGCTCTTGATTCCATTGGGCATCATTTCTGGCATCACGAGTTTCTATATTTAAGCCTAGACGATGAATAGACCGCCGAGTTTTAACGCAAAAAGGGCATTGATTGAAGTGATAAAGCTTCATACCAGCCGTATTAACGTCCAGCTGTTTGCGCTGTTCAGGGGTGACTACCGGAGGAGTCGGCAATGTCATCCAGTTAATTAAGATGACCATTTGGGCCAAAGGCCAACGGATTAAACGGAAAAAATATTTCATAGTTTCAAACATTAAGTCGATAGAATAGCCTTAAAAAGGACATACAAATAGAAAAGGACAAGTTAATTAAACTAATTATTTGTGTGTCTTAGGATTTAGCTAAAACACACCTGTAAATAATCAATAAATCTAATTTTGCTTTATTTATGACCACTCTGCCAATGTTTTTTACCTATATTGAAGATTGATTGATTGAACTTGAATTTTAATAGTTTAAATTGTAAACAGACATTATGTTAAACGGAAAAAAATGTGTGATAAACAATACATTATTAGCTTCAAATTATTGCATCCTTGTTTTGAAGTAATAATTGCGCGCTAAAAGCCATTAAGATACTGTTTCATAGAAGATCTTTTTGGCCAAAAATATGGTTCAGCTCATTGTAAAATTCAATTTCCCCCAGCAGAAAAAAACATGAATAAAACTTTAATAACCACCTTAATTTTATTGAACAGCCTTCTTATGTCAGGTTGTGCATCACTTGAGGGACCGACTGACCCAAGTGACCCATTTGAGAGTTATAACCGCAGCATGAACTCATTTAACTCAAACGTTGACCGCTATGTGCTAAAACCAGTTGCTCAGGGCTACAACGCGGTTACACCCACATTCGTGCAAAAGGGTGTTGGCAATTTTTTTAGTAACTTAGATGATGTTGTGGTTATCTTTAATGATTTATTTCAATTCAAATTTAAACAATTAGCCTCTGACACTGGTCGTGTAGTAATTAACACGACTATTGGTCTATTTGGTTTAATTGACTGGGCATCTGACATGGGGTTGGAGAAGCACAATGAAGATTTTGGCCAAACCTTAGGCCACTGGGGTGTCTCAAGCGGGCCTTATCTCATTTTACCTTTCTTTGGGCCTAGCACCGTTCGAGATGCCGGCGGGATGTTAACGGATAGCGCTTACTTTGATCCAATTAACAATGAGGTCGATGAACCCTGGGTTTTTCCCAATCGAAATAGAAACACATCGACTGCTTTAACTGTTGTGAAAGTTATTGATTTACGCGCTGGTTTACTAAAAGCCGAAAGTGTTTTGAATGAAGCCGCACTAGACCCCTACATTTATCTTCGTGAAGCTTTTTTACAACGACGGAACAACTTAGTTCATGATGGCAATCCACCTGTTAATAAAGATTCAGATATCGATGACCTATTTGATGAAGACGATATATTTGAAGACTAATATTGACAACTTATATCTTAGTAACATAACTTTCTGATTATAGCTTTTCGATTGGATGTTGTTAAAATACGATGCACTACAATTTCTGCTTTACGTCACTCTTTCCTCTTTAAAGATACTTGGTTTGGCGTCATTCAATATTTATATTTAACACTACTTTTAAGGAAAAAAGCCCTCCATGTGGTTCAAAAACTTACAACTTTACCGTTTTACTCAACCCATTGAATTAACAATTGAATCGCTATCAGAGCAATTGGCCGAGCATAGCTTTAAACCCTGCGGTAGCCAAGAGCTCAGTCGGGCCGGGTGGGTGTCGCCTTTGGGTCGACATAGTGAAGAACTTGTCCATGCATCTAGTGGCTATTTTATGGTTTGCTCTAAACGCCAAGATAAAATATTACCGTCTTCTGTCGTAAATGACTTTCTCGAAGAGCAAGTGCACGAAATTGAATCAACAGAATCACGCAAAATCTCTCGTAAGGAACGCAGTTCAATAAAAGAAGAAGTAATCTTTAGTTTAATGCCCAAGGCATTTTCCCGTTCTTCTTTACAATTTGCCTATATTTCTTTGCGTGATAATCTTTTAGTTATTAATGCGTCTTCAGAGAAACGGGCTGAAGAGTTAATTCAAAACTTACGCGAAGCGGTTGGGTCATTACCTTTGATTCCATTAGTCGCTAAAAATTTGCCAATAGACCTAATGACTCAGTGGGTTAATAGTGGTGAGTTAACAGACAATTTTGTACTTGGTGAAGAATGTGAATTAAGAGACAATGCCGACGTGAGCGGTGTTGTACGATGTAAAAATCAAAATCTCAGTAGTGATGAAATACTGAATCATCTCAAAACTGGCATGCATGTCAGTAAACTGGCATTGACTTGGCACGAGCGTGTTGAATTTTTGCTCGATGAAAAAATGGCGGTAAAGCGATTACGCTTTAGTGATTTAATTCAGGAAAAAGCTGCTGAGACTGAAGTGGATGATGTTGCTGGCCAATTTGATGTGGATTTTTCAATAATGACCTTAGAGCTGTCACAGTTTGTAGAAGCTTTGATGTCAGCCCTAGGTGGTGAAACCGAATCAACCAAACCCTAATGTTAGCTATAAATATAGCTAACGACACTGGCGCTTTAATTTGATTCAAAAAATTCCTCACTAGGCAACCTAGGGTTAATTAATGCCAGTGAATAAACGGCTGAGGTAACTGTGCATCGGCTATACCACTGGTGCATCGTCAGATAATCCAATTCTTTCACTTAGATCCTGGCTTTCAAATTGAGTGATTATCAATGCGGTCAATCGTGTCTTTAATAATGGGCATGGTGGCAAAGCGAGCCCGCACAGATAAGAGCCTTTATTTGGTATTTGTAATCACTACACAACCACCAAACCCACCTTGCTCTACAAGTTGATGAGACTTATCTATATCGGACATCGGTAATACATGAGCAATACGATGTTGGAATGCATTGCTCTCAAGCTTTGTATTAATATCTCTAATCGCAGCCTGTTTGGCATGTTCTGGCATGGCATAAACAATCACTAAACGAATGGTTAAATCCATAAACATCATTTTCAAAAAAGGAAGCTGAGGCTCTTTTATCTGTGCCGAAGAGTAACTGGCAATGGTGCCACTGGTTGCGATAACCTTAAGAACCTCTGGCAGATTAGCACCAAATTCAACATCGATAACTCGATGAACTTTTTCACTGTTCGTAAACGACAATAGTGTTTCGCTCCAGTTGACTTGTCGATGATTCACCACATAATCAGCACCGATAGCTTCACAAGCAGACTTATCAGCATCATTACTGGCTGTCGCAATTACCTTAGCACCCGCTTGTTTTGCCCATTGAATCGCATAATAACCAACGCGCCCAGCACCTCCAGTCACTAAAATTGTTTTGCCTTCAACAGACCCATCAGAGAAAACACAACGATGTGCAGTCATAACAGGAATACCCAAACAAGCACCTATTTCAAACGACGTATTGTCAGCTAATATAGGGGCACGATTTGAATCAACCGTAATATATTCAGCAGCCGTTCCAAAGCGTCGACCATATTGTGCTTGATAAACCCAAACTCGTTCGCCTATTCTGCGGGTTGATACGCCATCACCAACCGCATCAATAATACCTGCACCATCACTATGGGGAATCACTAAACCATTATCCAGCAAATTTGGAAAAGCCCCCGCACGTTTTTTTACATCCGAAGGGTTAACACCACTGGTAACTAATCGAATCAGTACTTCGCCAGCCGCTGGTTCTGGCTTTTCCAGTTCGCCTCTTGTTAAAACATCAGTCGCTTCGCCGAATGATTCAAACCAAGCTGCTTGCATTTTTGTATTGTTCATTATTAAGAATTATCCTTTTAAAACTTCAATCTAACCAGTTAGATAGACCTTCAGTATGGCCGTCAATACTGAGAGATTGTCCTGAAATATTAGCGCCCGAGTCTGAACTGATAAAAGTAGCCATATTGGCAATATCTTGTGCATTAACAAATTTTCTCAGTGAACTTTGACGCTGATAAACGTCACGTATTTCACTTGGCTTCATGCCACGCTCCATTGCGTCTCTGTCAATCACACCATCAATCCGAGGCCCTTCCACACAACCAGGGCAAATTGCATTCACTCGAATAGCAAAAGGCCCCAACTCCATTGCCCAGGTTTTAGTTAATCCAATAATCGCCCATTTGGCAGCAACATAGGGCGACCTTAATGGCGTACCAAATAACCCAGCATTTGATGACATATTAATAATTGACCCACCACATGCCAGCTTCAGCAACGGCACCGCTTGTCGGGTAACGAGAAAAGTACCTCGTAAATCTACTGCAAGCGTTCTATCCCAGTCCTCTATTGCAACATCCTCTATTGCCGCTGCCGCACCCGAAATACCGGCATTGTTAACCAAAATATCAAGGCGACCGTGTTGCTTTTTTAAGTCGTCAAACATTGACTTAACTTGGCTTTCATTAGAAACATCGCACACACTGGCTGTCAATGTAGGATGATTATTTAGGCATTCGTCTAACATTGTCTGCGATATATCACAGGTATGAACTTTGGCTCCCATAGCGAGATAAGCCTCAACCATGATTCGACCAATACCCGATCCACCAGCCGTTACCAGTACCACTTTATCGCACAATGAACTTACTTGTTTGACTGTCATAACTATTCCCGTTGTTTCGCTTTTGGCGCACTTTAAACTAATGCTGTGACTATTTACAAAGATAAATCAGATGCAAGCATAGTTTGGTTGAATATTAATTGTACCCACGCCCGAAGGCTCGTTATAATTAACTACTTATATTCAATCTCTTAGGCATAGGGCATGGCATTATTTTCTGGATCACTGGTCGCAATGGTAACTCCGTTTCGCAATGGAAAGCTTGATGAAGAAGCCCTTCGTCAGCTGACTCATTGGCACATCGAACAGGGCACTAATGGTTTAGTACCCGTCGGAACGACAGGAGAGTCCCCATCATTAAGTAGTTTTGAGCATAAACGTATAATTGAAATTGTTGTAGCTGAAGCCTCTGGTCGGGTACCCGTTGTTGCCGGTGCAGGTTCAAACAATCCAATCGAAGCCATTGAATATAGCTTGCATGCTGAAGAAGTCGGGGCAGATGGTTTGCTTCATGTCGCTGGTTATTACAATCGTCCCAAACAACCCGGTCTTTATGCCCATTTTAAAATGGTCCATGACGCCTGCAATCTACCCATTATTTTATATAACATACCACCACGCGCGATTGTCGACATAGAAGTTGAAACAATGGCTAAACTAGCTGAATTGCCTCGCATTGTTGGCGTCAAAGACGCCACTTGTGATTTGTCGCGTCCGTTACAAGAAAGAATGCACATAAAGTCTGAATTTACCTGGTTATCAGGAGAAGATGCAACCGCAGTAGCCTATAATGCAGGTGGTGGTAATGGCTGTATTTCAGTTACTGCTAATGTCGCACCTGCACTTTGTGCACAAATGCAAAAAGCCTGCACAGAAGGTGACTTTGAGACCGCTCTTTCTATACAGGATGATCTTATGGCATTGCATTCAACCCTATTTACAGAACCTAGTCCAGCGGGGGCCAAGTATGCGGTATCCAGATTAGGCCATTGTGTTGAAGATTGTCGTGTTCCCGTTATGCCACTTTCTAAAGAAGCAAAGAAAAGTATTGATGCTGCAATGGATGGATTGGGTTTATTGTCTTAACGGATTGAACATTTTTACTAGACCAAGTTAATTAACTGAACTCAATCAATGCATTTAATAAAAATGACTGTTGATTTGGTTGGCTAAACTAGACCTTAAATTTTATGAATAGTGATCTTTCCCTTTTACATCCCTACCCGTTCGAAAAACTGGCAGAACTTAAGCGTGGGATAATGCCACCAGCTGGTTTGAGCCCTATCGCCTTGTCTATCGGTGAACCACAGCATGCTGCCCCAAAGTTTGTTATGGATAGCTTAATTGAAAACCTACACCAGCTGTCTCGATACCCAAGTACTAAAGGTAGCGTTATTTTACGTGAGTCAACAGCGCACTGGCTTACAAAGCGATTTGACATTAATTCAACTTTTATTAATCCCGAAAAACATATATTGCCAGTAACCGGTACACGCGAAGCTCTTTTTGCCATCGCACAATGCCTGGTTGATCGATCGGCCAAAAATCCATTGGTGCTAATGCCTAATCCGTTTTATCAAATATATGAAGGTGCAGCTATTTTAGCGGGGGGGAAACCACACTACCTCAATTGCATCGAAGCCAATGGCTATCTCCCTGATTTAGAGGCTATCAAACCACAGCAATGGCGTGACTGCCAGCTCATGTATATTTGTACTCCGGGAAACCCTACCGGTGCCGTCATGAGTCAGAACTACTTACAACAGCTCATCTCACTTTCACAAAAATATGATTTTGTAATAGCCAGTGATGAATGTTATGCGGAAATTTACTATGATGAAGCTCAACCACCACCTGGCCTATTAGGCGCAGCAGCCAATATGGGGCTGACTAATTTTGACCGTTGCCTAGCTTTTCATAGTTTGTCTAAGCGTTCAAACTTGCCTGGTTTACGCTCTGGATTTGTTGCAGGTGATGCAAAAATCATTGAGAAATTTTTACTATACCGAACCTATCACGGCAGCGCGATGCCTCCTGCGACTCAGTCAGCCAGTATTGTAGCTTGGAGTGATCAATCTCATGTTGTAGAAAATCGTAACCTTTACCGTAAGAAATTTGATTGTGTCTTATCAACATTGGCCAACTCACTTCGGCCACAAAAACCTCAGGCTGGATTTTATTTATGGGTAACAACCCCCATTCCTGATACTGAATTTGCCGTTAGACTTTATGCTGAACAAAATATCACCGTATTACCTGGCAGCCTCTTGTCGCGTGATACTCATCAAGACAGCTCCAACAACAATCCTGGCGTGAACAAAATTCGCATGGCTCTCGTCGCACCACTTGAAGAATGTCAAGACGCTGCAAACCGAATCAATACCCTTTTATCCCATTTTTAGGAGAATTTTATGTCTGACCTTCAACAAACCATTGAAGCTGCTTTTGAAAACCGTGCTGATATTACACCGTCAAATGTTTCTGCTGACATCAAACAAGCGGTCACTGCTGCAATCGAACTGCTTGATTCAGGTGCTGCACGAGTTGCCGAGCCCACTGGTAATGACTGGAAGGTCAACGAATGGTTAAAGAAGGCGGTTTTATTATCATTCCGAATTCACGACAACCAGATCATGGCTGGTGCTTCAACTCAGTATTACGATAAGGTTGACTCTAAATTTGCTGAGACAACACCTGCAGAATTTTCCGCCAGCGGCGTGCGGGTTGTTCCACCGGCAATGGCCCGCAAGGGATCCTACATCGCATCAGGTGTGGTATTAATGCCATCTTACGTTAATATAGGAGCTTATGTTGATAGCGGCACCATGGTCGACACATGGGCCACGGTTGGTTCTTGCGCTCAAATTGGCAAGAATGTCCACCTATCTGGTGGTGTTGGAATAGGGGGCGTACTCGAGCCTTTACAAGCATCACCCACTATTATCGAAGACAATTGCTTTATTGGCGCACGCTCTGAGGTAGTTGAAGGCGTTATCGTTGAGAAAAATTCAGTTATTTCAATGGGCGTTTACATTGGTCAAAGCACCAAGATATTTAATCGGGCTACCGGTGAAATCAGCTATGGTCGTATTCCCGCGGGTTCTGTCGTAGTGTCGGGTAACCTACCTTCTGCTGATGGCACTTATAGCCTTTACTGTGCGGTAATTGTTAAACAAGTTGATGAAAAGACCCGCTCTAAAGTCGGTATTAATGATTTACTCCGCAATATAGATTAATTATTTTGATTTATATAATGGAACCAAATAGAAACTTGGCAACTAAACATGACTGATTCTGTCACTATTTATGGTATTGCTAATTGCGACACCATTAAGAAGACCAAACAATGGCTCACTGAACATGAGATCACGTTTAAATTTCATGACTATAGGAAACAAGGCCTTAATCCGGCATTACTCAGTAATTGGGTGAATGATTTGGGTTGGGACCTTTTGGTTAATAGGCGTGGCACGACATGGCGTCAACTATCAGATCTGGTCAAGACCACCATCGATAAAGAATCGGCCATTCAGATCATGCTTGATAACCCTGCTATTATTAAACGGCCTTTACTGGTTAAAGGTGACGAACGTCATGTCGGTTTTAGTGCAGCAAACTACCATCAAATTTTTGAGTCAAAGTGAATAGCTAATGGAATCCGAAACTTTAAAATTACTCAAGTCACTCGTCTCTATGCGATCAGTAACACCCGACGATCTTGGCTGTCAGCAATTACTGATTGATCGATTAACAGCAATTGGTTTTGAATGTGAAACGATGCAATTTGGTGAAGTAACCAATCTGTGGGCAAGACGGGGTAAAAAAGAACCCCTATTTGCTTTTGCTGGTCACACCGATGTGGTGCCAACAGGGCCTGTTGAAAACTGGGATAGTGATCCCTTTACGCCAGAAGTCCGCGACGGCTTGTTATTCGGCCGAGGGACTGCCGATATGAAAGCTGGCATTGCAGCCATGGTTACGGCTTGTGAACGCTTTGTTAATGATCACACCAATCATTCTGGTTCAATTGCTTTCTTGATTACCAGTGATGAGGAAGGACCCGCTAAAAATGGTACCGTTAAAGTCATTGAAACACTTGAAGCCCGTGGTGAGAAAATCAAGTGGGCATTAGTTGGTGAACCTTCAAGCTCCGTTCAGCTTGGCGACACCGTCAAAAATGGTCGTCGTGGTTCACTCGGGGCCGTACTTACCGTCCGCGGTATCCAAGGGCATGTTGCCTACCCACAGTTGGCGGATAACCCCATTCATAAAGTTCTTCCTGCACTCAATCAGCTTTGCGCTGTGCATTGGGATGATGGCAACGAATTTTTTCCACCCACCAGTTTACAAATCTCAAACATTCATAGCGGCACAGGGGTTACCAATGTAATTCCTGGCCACATCGAAGTCACCTTCAACCTCAGATATTCGACTGAACTTGATCATCATCAAATCATCAAAACATCGGAAGCTATTTTTGAACAGCACGGTCTCGATCATGAAGTAGATTGGAATCTCTCTGGTTTGCCGTTTCTGACCAGTGCTGGTTCGCTAGTTGAAGCGGCAAAAAAATCTATCAAACAAGTAACCGGTCTTGATACCGAACTATCTACCGCTGGTGGTACGTCTGATGGTCGGTTTATCGCGCCCACTGGGGCACAAGTGCTCGAACTTGGTCCCGTCAACGCAACCATTCATCAAGTCAACGAGCATGTTAGGGTGTCTGATGTTGAACAATTAACTGAAGTATATCAAGGCATACTCGAAAAACTTCTGACTGAATGATGTATTAATGGCGCACGGCAAAGTCATAGGCCGATTTGCCCCAACCCCCTCCGGGCCATTACATTTTGGCTCTCTCGTAACCGCTGTTGCGAGCTACTGCCATAGCAGGTCTCAACAAGGCCAATGGTTACTGCGCATTGAAGATGTCGATACACCTCGCGTCGTTAAAGGTGCAACTAGTCAAATTCTCACCTCACTTGAAGCCTACGGCTTTGAGTGGGATGGCGAGGTATTATATCAGAGCAGTCGATTTGACTATTATGAATCAAAGTTAGACGAATTACTCAACCAGCAGGACTGCTATGCTTGCGAATGCAGCCGAAAATCACTCAGAGAAAAGGGTGTTAAATCCGGATTAATGGGGCAGATTTACCCAAGAATTTGCGCAGAGAAAAATATCACCCCAAACAATCATTCGATCAGACTCAATACTGAGTCAGCCAGCATCAGTCGATTTAATGATCAAATTTATGGTAATTTCGAACTTAATTTGAACGAACAAGTCGGTGATTTTATTCTAAAACGGGTTGATGGTATTTATGCTTATCACCTCGCTGTAGTACTTGACGATGACAGCCAAAACATTAACCAAGTAATGCGTGGTGCTGACCTACTTCTTTCGACTTGTTTACATCTTTATCTGCATCAACGATTCAAACTGCCAACACCTCAATACCTACATTTACCGTTGGTCATTGATAGTGATGGTAAGAAACTCAGTAAGCAAACAGGCGCCGATGCCATTGACAACAATCATCCGGCTGCCAGTTTGATATCAGCGCTGAAGTTCCTAAATCAGCCGACACATACCTCATGGATCAATTTAAAACCCCAAGTAATATTGCAACAAGCCACTCGTTATTGGGATCATAAGCTAATTAAACCTGAGACGCATATACAAGTCTATGAGCCCTCTTGAATATTGAAATTTATCATTTAAACAACCTAGAATGCGTCATTAATTTATGGCGAGCCTGCAATCTAGTTGTAGCATGGAATGATCCGATTAAAGATATTCAGCGCAAGTTGAAGGTTGGTCCTGATTTTTTTTGATGGTTCAACTGAAGATGACCCAACGGGTATTGTAGTCACTCCATTAACTTTTAAATCCTATTTTCAAATAGTTAAATTATTCGTACAACTTCTATTGGAGAACAAAAGACACCTCAAATGAGATCGCTATAACTCAGACACATGGCCTAAACACTGACAGCGTTTGGTTACCGTAAAAGTCAAAACTATTAGGTTTGGACTTTACGGCGGTTAAGTCCGAGCAAGCCAAATAATCCTAATACCATAAGTGTTAAAATTGATGGCTCTGGAATCAATGCCAAGGAACGAGAAGCTAGTACATATTTATCATTTTCAACATCAGTTTGCGCCATAGCCAATGAGCTTTCAGCAATCTCAGCAATGTTGGTTGAAGATATGATCACAACAGAGACTGCTTCAAATTCGTCCCACAGCGCAAAGGCGCTACCGGCTACTGTTTTGGTTGCTTCCGCGGCTACTGTCTCGGTTACTGCCACGGCTACTGTCTCAGTTACTGCCACGGCTACTGTCTCAGTTACTGCCACGGCTACTGTCTCGGTTACTGCCACGGCTACCGCGGCTACTGCGTCGGTTAATGCTTTTACTGGGTCGGTTACTGTGGTTTCTGTTGCCGTTGCGGCCACGGCTGATGCCGAGGTTAATGTTGCCGAATCGGCTAATGCCTTGACTACTGCTGCGGCTACTGCTGTGGCTACTGGCTCGGCTACTGCCGCGGTTACTGCCGCGGTTACTGCCGCGGTTACTGCCTCGGTTACTGTTGCAGTTTCTGATACTGGCTCGGCTACTGCGGCTACTGCGGCTACTGCCGCGGTTACTGCCGCGGTTACTGCCTCAGTTACTCCGGTTACTGCGACTGCCGCTGCTACTGCTTCGTCTACTGTTGACGTTTCTGCGACTTCAGCAGCTACTGCTTGTGTTACTGCCGCGGTTACTGCGGCGTTTACTGCGGCGGCCTCGCTCCCTGTTATCGTTTCTGTTAATAATGCTTCGGTTACTGCCGTGGTGACTTCCGTGGTGACTGCCGTGGTGACTGCCGTGGTGACTGCCGTGGTGACTGCCGTGGTGAGTGCCGTGGTGACTGCAGCGGTGACTGCAGCGGTGACTGCAGTGGTGACTGCTGCCGTTTCAGTGTTCATAGCTTCATAGAAAGCATAGGCCTCAGCCTCAGTAACATTGTGCCAGGCAGCAAAACTACCAGTAGTCGCAGGTTGTGGCTCTGGCAAAAAAGACGCCGATAATCTTTCCCAGCCCAAATATTGGTCGAGATTACCTTTCTTTGTAAGTACAAGAGACACTGTATCATAACTGAAGTTAGCGAAAGTAATAGTGGCCGCATTAGCAATCGATGGGATCGTAAATATAACCGCTAATATTATTTTTATAAAAAAGTTCATTGTGACCTCTGCGTTAATATATAGTATTATATGCATTTAGCATGCCAAAATTTAGAAAAGGTTATTTCACAAAGGTTTCCTGTATCAAATCTAGGAAAAGTTCAAATGATTGTCTATATGTGTAAAAATATCTGACAAGAGTGTAAATATTTCTGACAAATCAATGATAAAAAGAGTAAAAAAGGAGTTGGCCATCGAACTAGTGATATTTATAAATAATCATTATCTAACCACATTCAAGGGTGTTATTGGATAGCCGTTAATTAACAAGACAACTATCAAAATCAGTTTGCTAATTGGTGGTGTGGTGTGTTGGCTAAATTGGATTTTTATAAATAAATCCGCCTCTCTGAACATTTCATCATGAAATTTAAACATGAAATCATTGAATATTCACCTAGATTAATTATAAAACACCTTTGTGCTCACCAACAACTCGGGTCTGGCGCATATGCCGACGCCAACGATCAGCATCGTAGCCTGTACCTCTATGCAACACACAACGGTTATCCCATATCACGACTTCACCCACCTGCCAGCTGTGGGAAAGGATATGCTGTGGTCGGGTTGTATCAACCAATAATTGATCGATCACCCGCCGGCTTTCGATGCCATCAAGGCCGACAATGGAGCGAGCATGAGAACCAATGTAGAGGTTTTTCATCTGATTGGCGGGATTTGTACGAATTAACGGATGCTTTACAGGAGGTAACGAGGCCGCATGACAGAAGTCTACGGGCGCAGTCTGCGTACGCGAAAAAACATAGTCGTGAATCACTGACATTTTTCCGTAAGCACTTTGCTCGGCTGTATTTAATCGTTGGTAGGCCGCGCGTTGACTAACAAATTCGGTCGCACCCGCTTCTCCAGGCACTTCGTAGGGAAACATAATTGAAACGTAACTGGGTTGATATCGAAAAGAAGAGTCAGAATGCCAGAGATGATTACCCGATTGAAAGCGTGTGTCTTGGTGCTGGTTGCCCTGTTGAATACCATCGTCATTTATATTGCCGACACTGCCAAAATAAGAGATCTTCCCTGTCTTACCAAGCGTTACGTGTTCGGCTTCTGCAACACCAAGGCGTCTCGTCAATGCAAGTTGAATAGCATCTGAAATAGTTTGATCGGGAAAGCACAAGAAAGAAAAAGCATCGATTGCATCGTAGATTTCGTTCAATTGTAGAACTGATAAACCTGCAGATAAGTCAACACCACTTAAACGCGCCCCCAAGTCCGCATGCAACCGTTCGATTTTAAACTCAGCCAACGGGTCTCTCCTTTTTTAATTGATTGATTTTAAAATGCCAAGATCACAACAGTCTCAAAAAAAAACCCAGCATAAACCATACGATAATTAAACGATAACAACTAACAAATGACAAGTGTTTAGCTGAGATGTCTCAACTAACAAAAGTTATTAGATTTAGTGGTATTGGAAAAAGTAGAGTGTCTATTTTTCAAACTGACTCATTTTTAACCTGGCTTCAATCGACTCTAATTTAATCATTAAATCTTTTATGTCTGGTTCATGAGCCTCTACTGCTTTTTGTTTCAGCACTTTCTGCTGCTCTTCGTTCATCACATTAACAACGATTCCAATTACCATATTGAGGAATGCGAATGCGGTGAAAAAAATAAAGGTGATGTAGAAAGTCCAACTCATCGGATAGACTTCCATTGTCTCGTACATTACATCAGTCCAGTCTTCGAAGGTCATGATTCGAAAAAGTGTCAGTAGAGAGACCGTAATATCCCCCCAAAGAACTGGATTGATTGTCTCGAATAAAGTGCTGCCCATAGCGGCATAGATATAAAAGATAATAAACATTAGCAACAGCACATAACCCAGCTGTGGCAGTGCATTTACCAGAGAGTTGAGCAACATGCGAAGCTCTGGAATGATTGAAACCATTCTTAAAACCCGAAATACTCGAATTAGTCTAGCGACCAATGCCATGTCCGTATTGTCTATAGGAATCATGCTAACGACGACTATCAACGTATCAAATAGATTCCAAGGATTTAGAAAGAAATTTTTCTTTTTTTCTTCACCAATAAAGCGGATGGTGATTTCAATGAGGAATATGGCCGTAATCAGGCGGTCAAACCAGATCACCAATACTTGTGTTACTGGGTGCAGGTCGTATGTTTTGGCACCGACAAGCAGCGCAGAAGCAATGATGACGGAGACAACAAACAACTCAAAAGCTTTATGACTTCTGAGTTTCATAAAGCGTTGTTGAAGAGCTTTTGTATTCATAACCTGAGACTCATCTGAAGTGGATATTGATTACTATAACGGCCTGATAGAATTGGCCGTGTTAAAAGAGGACGTGAATTGTGTGCCAATACAGGCCAGCCAACTTCAACTCATTCAGAATATAAAGTTAATTTAATGAATTAGTATCCTGCAGGATTTGTCGGCCTTTATTATTATCAAATGATCAAGTTATTGTCGATTATTAACTCGTTGTGCACGCTGCTCTAATGCGGCTATTCTCGCTTCGATCGGAGGATGAGATGAAAATAAAGACATCAAACCACTTTTGTTATTAATACCAAAAGCAGCCATTTGTTCAGGCAATGCCTCGGGCACTAATTGTCCAAGGCGCTTTAGCGCAGCAATCATATTATGATGACCCGCCAAATCTGCCCCCCCTGTGTCCGCCACGAATTCTCGCTTTCTAGAAAAATACATGACGATAGTTGATGCGAGAATGGATAAAACGATCTGTGAAATCATAACCGTGACAAAATAACCAATACCATGACCGCGATTATTTTTTAGGATAACTCGATCCACAACATGTCCAATTATACGGGATAGAAAAACGACAAAGGTATTAACCACACCTTGAATTAAAGCCAATGTCACCATGTCCCCATTAGCAATATGGCTCATTTCATGGCCGACTACAGCTTCAATTTCACCCGGTGTCATATTATCAAGTAGGCCCTGAGACACGGCCATTAAAGCATTATTTTTATTGGCCCCAGTAGCAAAAGCATTCATAGCCACGGTAGGAAATATGGCGACTTCTGGCATTTTTATACCAACAATCTGTGCCTGCTTTTCGACAATGCTCATTAACCACTTTTCCATTTTTGTTTTTGGTTGAGTAATGACCACGGCAGATGTCATCCGTTTAGCCATCCATTTCGAGATCAGTAAAGAAATAATCGATCCACCGAAACCAATCACACCCGAAAGTATCACTAAGGCTTGTATATTTAGATCAGACCCATTCTCAGCCAGTATGCTGTCAACACCTAGTAACCTTAGGGTGATACTAAGAACGGCCATAATGGCAATATTAGTCATTATAAATAGGATAATTCGTTTCATTCTATTGTCTGTGTCAGCGAGTTAAGATAGTCATGTGTCTACGGTGTTAAGGATACATCATAAAAAATAAGTGGATACAATTTCCTTTAGTCTATGAGCTGTTGGGTTACTCATTCTTTTCTGTAGGTTTCAGAAAATCTTAAAGCATGGCACCAACAGCCGATACTTCATGCAGTTATATTATCTACAATAAAACATGTTTACTGCCATTTTTTTAGCGATATCCGAGTAATAATTTTGATATCAGCCGTCAAGATCAATATGAAATGGAACCACTTTATTCAATCCAAAATAATGGATTGTCTGGTTTATTTAATAATAGTGTTGTGATTGAAGAGATTGGCGACGTGTAAACAGAATTAAGAGCTACCATTGGCCACTAGACATAAAAAATTAATGGCATTTCCATTATTTCAACAAGCGTTGAAATAATGGTCAATATGGTTTGAGAATGTTCAAAATTAAGTTTTAACCGCTAGTTTCCATAAAAAAAGGATCCAATCGGATCCTTTTTAAAACTATCTTATTACAGCCTATATTTCTTATTGACTTGGTGGTGTAATTATATTGTCTTGAAGAGTGACCTGTGTCTGAGAAAAAAGTCGGCCATCGACCGATGCACTAGGCCAGAGAGCGATATGGGTTTTAGCAAGGACAACCCCGGCTAGGTGAGCGTTTTCTCCAAGTGCCACATTTTCCGTTAACTGCCAAAAAACATTCTTTGCCAAAGCGCCACCAGTCAACAAAACATGCTTCTTACCCGAAAGAGCCATATTGCCCGCTATCTGGAATATCCAAACATCTTTATGGGTACCATCAAGGGTTATATCATCATTAATCACAACATTGGTACCCCATTTGTAAAGGCCAGGCTCGAGTGTTTGACCACCCAGAATGCCCGCACCAAATTCACTATAGTCTGGTGAGGCCCTGCCAGCTGCATCGGTATAGGCGACTCCCAAATCAAGTATAGCCACGTCCACTTTAGTTTTAGCAAGTGCATCACCACGAGAGCATTCAGTCCCCCCTGTACCACCTGAGTAAAAAGAATTGACACCGTAAATAAGACTATCAGTACCGATCATTTCTATGCAATAAACATCATCCATAAATGCAGGTGAAATAGGGCTTGCACCAATATTTCCTGTTATTTGGGTAAGATGAAGACCCGTATTTGTAATGCCAGCTTTGGCTAAAATAGTAAAATCTTCAGCCGTCCTTAGAACAACAGGAGCAGGTCCCTTCGCAACAATTATCCCCGTAGTAAATGACCAACTATAAGGTGTAGCGAGAGAAAGACCCGCTAAATCCTGAATATCCGTAGATAACGTAGCTTGGTATTCCGTAGTTTCTTTGAGGTAGCCCGTTGGTACAAAAGTTACTAACTGGTTAGCGTAAGTAATCACCCCAGCAGCACGTACATTATCAGTTGTCTTTACTATAAAGCTATCAGAATTTAAACTGTTTGGGTCTAACGCCTCACTAAAGAGAGCGCTAACACCTCGATTAACTGACACATCTTTTTGATTATCAGCTGGAGTTGTAGGGCCTACCTCAGAAAGCGTTGGGCGGGTGATGTCGGGTCCAGAACCGCTTGTAAAGTGCCATGTGGTAGCAGACTTCACGCCATTTACCACAGTGGTTAAAGTAGCGGTGTAATCAGTACCAGTTTTAAGAAAACCATCTACAAGTGAAAAACGAACACTATTATTTACGCTATCAAACTTTAAAATACCGGCTACGGCGTCGCCGCTAACGGTCTCTTTGATAGTAAAAAGGTACGTGCCAGAAGAGTTGAATAGCTCATTTAAATATGCAACGAATTTGGAATTTGTTGCTACATCTGTATCACCTTGTAAAGGTTCGGTGTAACTGACTCTTGATGCAATACCAGAGGTATCATCACTATCACTACCACTACCACAGCCAGTCAAAACCGTAATTAATAAAATGGTAATTAAACAAGAATTACGAGGTATAAATTGTCGGGCTTTCATATGCGACTCCATGTAGATTTTAAAAAACAGTGAATTAGGTCACATATATGAGACTTATAACCAATTTATAACGTTAATATAGTTAACAAATAAATTTCTGCCGAAGTTTTTCAACTAAATAAATTTATAGGAATAAAAAATTATAAACGTCTATTAATCGTGTAAATTTTAAATACATTAGATTAACCCAATAGCTGGATAACATTGCTTCATCAGCACTCAACCTAACAAGATAAAATCCGTCATTAAGTTGCTCATTAAATTGCATGATGCAATCAATCAGTATCTCTGAAGTTAGGCCTTATAATGTCTGCGAGAAGGAGTTGTCTGGGAAATGCAATAAAATATTGAATTACTTCGTTAGAAAATATTCTAAACTCAAGGCTTACAACTGCAAATTAAAAATTTATCCCATGGATCACAGAGTAATCAAACCTGAGGCAGGCTTGGGGGTAATAGCTAGAAAATGAACTGCACACCGGGCATTGGTAAAAGGCTACTGGTCAACTGGATGCCCATCACAAATGACCAGCAAAACCATTGAATTAAAAAATTATTAACGCTGAACCAACGTATTCACGAGATGCACTTTGTGCAGTAAACGTTGAGAATTGCGGTGAACCACCAATAACTGTCACACCCTAAACTCGTATAAACAGCATGAAAAAAAGCCACTCAGTCTCAAAGAAAAGGGAGGGGGTAGAATACAACATGCGCCTGAAACTAGAATTGAATTGAAGTAATTTATCACTGCCTAATCTAACCCAGATTAGACCACGCAAAAGCGTATCCAATGAAACTTAAGTCAATCGTAATAAAAAAACCAAAGTTAGATATTGATTGGATGGTGTCGCTCATTAAAAAGAACGGTATAAATGTCCTTATCCTATAGCGTTCCCAAATATGCCCGAAGTAACCCAGCGCTTAAGGGAGAAATTTTTTGGATCGAAATATGGGTGCTAGAATCTTGGCGTCAGACGTTAAAGCTTTAAGCAAAAAAGGACCCTCGGATAACAACAATAATATCCGCCAATAAAACAAAAAGTGAAACACCTGCGATCACTTGTTACCAAGGACTTTGAGCACTTAGGCTTCTAATTAAGAGTTGAAATGCAGTGCCCAATAACAAAGTACCTACAAAATAACCTAAGACTTGACCTCCCCCTTTTCATACCAACAGGTTAAATACTCCCCAAAAAAATCCTCAATGAATCTCAGTATGAGTTATGCCATTCTCTCTTCAGGCGCCAACAGCAGCGCTGAACCTGAAATAGCAGTAATCGAAGAACAGACTAATAACACTTTATCTGGCGAAAACGATCAGCCAACGCCAAATAAACCATTACTCAGGTTTCAACAATAAATCTCAGTTGAACCGTGGAGGTAACGTAACCCATAGTATGCTCTGGCAGTGTCCAACTTTATGGCAGGGAAAAAATTTTTGCATTGCCAGCGAACCACAGTGAAGTACCTGCAAACTTTGAAAATAATAATCGGTTAAATATAACTAGGTCTATTCAACAGCACTGTTCACTCTTACGCTTGGTTTAAATTATTTATGGGTAATGTTAAATTAGCAATCTTTAGATCGAATAGTAATACGGGTTAAAACTTTGGGGATGTTCAGCGTTATATCAGAATTAAGTTACAACAAACTGTCTCAAAATATTTTTTCATTTAGCAGAAAAGGTCGAATAGCCCAAAGCACCCACGTTTAAATCACTTTGGGATTAGCATAAAATAAGAGGTTATTTAAAGAATGTCCCGAATCAATAACTGCAGTGACTCTCGATTTCTAAAGTGATTGATATTGAGTTCATAGTGGATGTGGATGTTATCGTGGTTTGCTTCTAACACTTCGGCAGGCTGGAAAAAAGCTATGGCCTCCAAACGATTAATCGACGAAGCGCTATCTTGCTTTAATTCAAACTTAATGTGTTTTTGCGCCAGTATTTTGCTGTCAGTTACTTCAAATTCACCGACAAAGCTTGGTGACGGAAATCGCTGCCCCCAAGGGGTTAAATTTTGAATAGTCTTGGCAAAGTCGATGGTTAAATACTGGCTGTCGAGCAAACCATCACATTCGATTGAATCTGTGAAACAAGCAGGATCAACTAAATCAGAAATCACCGTCTGAAATGCGGTTGAAAACAGATCAAAGGCATCTGCTTTTAAACTCAGACCCGCAGCCATTGCGTGCCCACCAAATTTCAAGATAATGCCCGGATAACGCTTGTCAACAACATCCAGTATGTCTCTAAGATGAATCCCTGAAATTGATCGTCCCGATCCCTTTAAAACACCGTCTTCTGCCTCGGCAAATACGATGCAGGGCCGATGATATTTTTCTTTCACCTTAGACGCTACAATACCGACAATACCTTCGTGCCAGCCTTTCTGAAACAAGACAATTCCAACACTCGCGTGCAACTCTGGCTCGCTTAGTTTAGCCAGTTGAAGTTGCGCCTCGTCGGCCATTGTCTGTTGTATGTCTTTGCGTAATTGATTGATGTCGTTTAACTGATTGGCCAATCCATCGGCACTCATTTGGTCATCGGCTAATAGACACTGGACGCCGCTGGTCATATCTTCCAGTCGTCCAGCCGCATTTATTTTGGGTGCAATCGAAAAACCAATGTCGGTGCTCGTCACATGAGTGAGTTGTTTATTGGATATTTCGATCAGTGACTGAATACCGGCAGAGCAATGCCCAGCGCGCATCCGTCTCAAACCCTCGTTGACCAACAGTCGATTATGAAAATCGAGTGGTACCAAATCGGCCACCGTGCCTATCGCAACCAAATCAAGACAACTGGCCAGATTCGGCTCGATTCTTTGTTGGTTGAACCAATCGATCTCTCTTAGGGCTTTACGTATCCCAAGCATAAGATAAAACGAGACTCCGACACCCGCCAGGTTTTTACCTACGGTTTCACCGGGCCATGCATTTTGATTGATGATGACGTTAGCGTTGGGTAACTCGTCGGCAGGTAAATGATGGTCGGTGACAATAACATCAATATTTTGTGCCCGAAGCAAAGCGATGCCATCAATGCTGGCAATGCCATTATCCACCGTAATAACGCAGTCAGGTTTAGCTTCGGCTATTTTATGCGCGATTGAAACAGATAAACCATAACCATTGATAAATCGATCAGGCATGAGATAACTAACGTTGTGATGACCCATTAATGTCAAGGCTCGAACACACAATGCCGTACTCGTTGCACCATCCGCATCATAATCACCAAAAATTAATATCTGCTTCTTTTGCTGAATAGTGGTGGCCAAAAGTTGGGCTGCCTCGGGCAAATTCCTAATCGCATCGACTGGCAGCATTCGCGATAATTTGTAGTCAGTCTCAGCAAACGAACTGACGCCACGCCCAGCTAAAATTGTCCAAACCGGGGGCGAAAATTGATCATCGTTTTTTAATTGAGAATGAGTAACATCCCGCACCAGTAGACTGCGTTGAGTCATATTTTATTCCATTTCAGCCTGACCAAAACTAATCAGATTTTTTGACGAACGCCAAATTTTATATTTAGACAAGGGTGTCATAATCAAATCAAGGTGATGAGCGGCTCTTAATTGAAGCGAGGCACGACTCGAGCGAAACAATACCATGGCGGGCTTGAATACCGTTTCTTCCAATACTTCGAGCTTAACCTGTAAGTCTTCACTGCTCGATGATTTAAGGGCTTCAAGCAATGACAGGTCGATAACCAGTGAGTTTTCGTCACTTTTCATTTGACTCAATTGATTGAGTGGCTGATGGTCAATATTAATGCTATCGGCCAATCGGCTTAATTGTGCGTCATCACAAAACCATTGGACTTTATTATCATCAAACTTTGGCTTTTGCCCTGCCCCCCAGAACCACAGGCTATTGATCGGAAGCAACCCTGTTGTCAGTCTGTTTTGATTAATGGAATGTTGATGCATAAACATTTGCATTTCATTCATCAATTGATACCAAGGCAACGCTTGCTTCGATTGCTCGATGAATTGATTTGCCTTCCGGCCAATCATTGACAGGTAGTGCGGATAACAATCAGAGGCACCACAGTGCTTCAAACGCATGAGCCACAAACCGCTGCCTAGTGACGTGAGGTCACAATCGTCCCTAAAAAAAGCCTGTAAATCCTCAAGTATGATTGATGAATCGTCTTCATTAGCACGATTACTTTCTAGCGGCACGACAAGCGCACTGTGCATATCTGCTTTTAAATGAATCGTTCGGCAAAGTAAATACCGATGCGGCTCCTCTACCGCCTCACCCTCAACATAAGCTTGTGCAAACGGTAGCGTTTGGGAACCCGTCAATCCGAGAGAATCCGCAATAATTGATTCAAAATCAGTTTGCACGTTCGGCATTGAATTTGAGTAGGCCAAAATTTGATTCAACGCCGGTAGATTTGATGCCAGAAAATTGGGAGCAAACTCCTCTAACGGTAAGTTAAACAACCCGGGGATGACTAAATCGATCTGTGTACTCATAAAATAATGTTGGCTTAATCGTTTAGGCTGGTTGTTACCAGCTCGTTTAGGTCTTTTGATATGTTGGGTGTGGCTGCCATTCTCTCAATTTGAGCTTTCATTAAGGCTGCCTGAGCGGGTAACAACTTACGCCAATGTAAAAAAGCATTTGCCATACGGGCGGAAACCTGCGGATTGATTTTATCGAGTTCAACAATTTTATTCACAGCAAACTCGTACCCAGCACCATCGACCTGATGAAAGGCACTGAGATTGCCAATTAAGGCGCCGAGTAATGATCTCGCTCGGTTGGGATTCGACAAACTATAGGCAGGATGGTCAAATAATTTAATAATA
Source organism: uncultured Gammaproteobacteria bacterium (assembly GCA_913061315.1). GTDB lineage: Bacteria > Pseudomonadota > Gammaproteobacteria. The sequence goes on from CAJXUC010000028.1 coordinate 24,285, forward strand.
GTAGTCAAAGAGTCGGTTTGGTAAGACAGTCCCTGCGCACTAAACCACTTGTCCACTACGAGCGCAGTATCTTTCCATTGCTCGTAGAAATCAGACACTATCTGGTTTCTAACCGGATGGTGATAATTCACAATCGGTTGTAGACAAGCTATTTGGTCCGTCATGTTATCAGCTGTTTCATATTGTTGACGGCATAAGTCAAAATAGACATCTTTCTTGAGCGTTAGTAAATAGGCCAAACAGGTGTTTTTAAACCGTCGCTGCGCCATTGCTTCTGGCGTAATAGAATATTCATTAGACGTCAAAGACTCTTGGTAATGTTTCAATAGCAAGGCTTCATGCTCGGTGGCAATCGATAGGCGAATCGTTTCACGCACCTGTCGAAGCTTGTGAATGTCGACTACATCGAGAAGTTCACCCAAATATTTTTCACTCGGTAATATGAGCATTTCAGCTTTAAGTGCCAAATCAAGGCCACTATCGTTGAGTAAAGTCGCAAAGCCATTCACCAGATCACCCATCAAATGAACCCACTGATCAACCTCAACCGCGAGCATATCGAGCATCACCCTACTCGCTAATTGTTGACTCGCTTCCCAGCGATTAAAAGCATCGTTATCACAAGACATTAATTGTGCGAATTCATTGTTGTTCAGATCGGACGTCAATAAAATCGGTGCAGAAAACTCACGAAAGGCAGAAATCACCGGCAAACTATCGATATTATTAAAACTAATTCGTTGCTCAACCTGTTTGATATCGATGGTTAATTCAGTATTACCCTGTTCGTCGAGCGTTAAAGCGTTGCCTTGTTGGTTGAATAAAGACAGTCGCATCGGTAAGTGGAATGGTTGATTGGGCTCACCACGGGTATAGCCAGGGTCTTGAAGGATCACCAACGTGAGTGTTTTTTGAGACAAGTCAAATTCACGTCGTATGTTTATTTTTGGTGTGCCAGACTGCTCATACCAGCGCTGAAACTGGCTGAGATCAACACCGGATGCATCTTGCATTGCCTGCCTAAAGTCATCGGTCGTAACAGCCTGTCCATCGAACCGTTCAAAGTAGAGATCCATGCCCTTTCGAAAATTGGCTTTACCCAGCAGCGTATGAATCATGCGAACCACTTCAGCGCCCTTGTTGTAAACCGTTGCCGTGTAGAAATTGTTAATTTCCTGATAAAACGCCGGTCGAACTGGATGCGCCATCGGGCCAGCATCTTCAGGAAATTGGTGATTACGCAAAACACGAACATCGGTAATACGCTGAATCGCCCGTGACGTCATGTCGGAGCTAAATTCCTGATCACGAAAAACAGTGAGACCCTCCTTCAAACTCAGTTGGAACCAATCACGGCAGGTGACCCGGTTGCCGGTCCAGTTATGGAAATACTCATGTCCAATGACCCCTTCAATTCCTAAGTAATCATCATCGGTCGCAGTTTGTGGGTTGGCTAACACGTATTTAGTGTTAAAAACGTTCAAACCTTTGTTTTCCATTGCACCCATGTTGAAGTCGTCCACCGCGACAACCATGTATAAATCAAGGTCGTACTCCAACCCAAACGTATCCTCATCCCATTTCATCGCTTTTTGCAGCGATATCAGGGCATGCTCGCATTTATCTTTATTGTGATGCTCGGTAAAAAACTGCAGCGCAACCGATCGGCCAGAGACGGTTGTAAACTCACCATCAATTCGAGCTAAATCACCCGCAACTAGGGCGAATAAGTAGCTTGGCTTTGGATAAGGATCAGACCACTCAACCCAATGCACATTATCCAATTCGGTTGACTTGCCAGAATCGACCAAGTTGCCATTAGACAGTAAATGAGGAAATTGCTGAGGGTTTCCAAAAATTGTGGTTTTAAAGACAGACATCACGTCAGGCCGATCGAGATAGTAGGTAATGTAGCGAAAACCTTGTGCCTCGCACTGTGTGCAAAAATTACCATTCGACAAATATAACCCTTCAAGGCGAGTATTTTCAGCCGGATCGATCTCTACCTCACAGGACAATATGAAATGATCAGCAACATTGGGTAGCGTTAGGTGCGTTTCAGTAATTTGATATTGATCAGCGCTTAAAAGCACATCGTCAATACTCACACTCAATAATTTAAGGTTAATGCCGTCCAACTTTAAACCCTGAGATGCTGAATTTTCTAACTTGGAATCTGTACGAGAAATGGACAACCGGCTTTCAACCCGAGTTTTATTCTTATCCAAATGAAACACCAGTTCCGTATTAGTAATGGTGAATTCTGGAGGTGCATACTCACTCAGATATTTTCGTAAATTTTGATCAGTTTTCATGAAATTAACCTTATTAACTATGTCAAATGATGGCGCAAAAAAGATGCAAGGAGTGTACCTGAATCCTCACTATAGGCCGTTTGAATTTTCCAATAATCAGTAAAAATAGTGCCATTGCATGCGGTCTCAATGGAATTAATATCAAATAACTCAATCTATTTCAGGACAGGCCAAATTAGAACACGACATAAGGTTTCGAATAGTTATCAAATCCGCTATCATGCGCTTCGATTTTTATTGTTATAAATATCCATATTTGAACTAATTGATCATACTAGAGAAACTTAACATGGCTACAGAACGAACTATTTCAATCATTAAACCCGACGCCGTTGCTAAAAATGTTATCGGTGAAATTTACAGCCGCTTCGAAAAAGCAGGCTTGAGTATTGTTGCTGCTCGCATGGAACATTTGACAGCTGAAAAAGCAGGTGAATTTTATTCAGTTCACAAAGAGCGTCCTTTCTACAACGACCTTGTATCTTTCATGACTTCGGGTCCTGTAATGATTCAAGTGCTCGAGGGCGAAAATGCAATCTCAGCTAACCGTGACGTAATGGGTGCTACTAACCCAGCAGATGCAGCCGCTGGCACTATCCGTGCCGACTTCGCTCAATCTATTGATGAAAACGCGGTACATGGATCAGATAGTGAAGAAACCGCGAATGCAGAAATTGAATTTTTCTTTGGAGCCGATGGTGTTTGCGCTAGAACGCGTTAAAACAATAGCCTTGAATTAGATCAGACGAGCCAGGAAGTGACATTTCTGGCTCCTCTTTCGCTAGGGTGTTCAGCCCAAGCAACTATTATTTTAGTTAAAAAGTTCTCATTGAACCGTTTTAAAAGAATAGGTTATCTCTTTCTTTAACTATTTATTTCTGATATTTCTGCATCAACGCTAGTCACTAAATTAATAACCGATCTCCCAAACACTCAGTATCATAGATTAATGTGTCGAGTGATAAAGTTATTTACTGACGATTCCAGCGATGAAATTTGCCAACCCATTCTAGTAACTTTTTAGGCGCATGAGCTCGCTTCCATTCCCCAGCAACATATTTATTAGCCTCAGCCATAGTTGGGTAAATGTGAATAGTACCTAATATTTTATTAAGACCCAGGTTGTGCTTCATTGCTAAAACATACTCAGCGATTAAATCACCCGCATGCTCACCAACAATGGTAACCCCTAAGATTTTGTCTTTACCTGGAACTGTGAGTACCTTTACAAAACCATGATCCTCACTATCTACGATAGCGCGATCTAAATCATCAATTTCATATTGTGTTACTTCATAGGCAATGCTCTGCTCTTTTGCTTCCAGTTCATTCAAACCGACTCTAGCCACCTCTGGTTCTGAAAATGTTGCCCAGGGAATAACCGAGTAGTCAACTTTGAATCGTTTCAGACCTCCAAACAAAGCATTCACTGATGCAAACCAGGCTTGGTGAGCCGCAACATGCGTAAATTGGTAAGGTCCGGCCACATCCCCACAAGCCAGGATAGTGGGGATATTAGTTTGAAGGTAGTCATTCACTTCAATCGTTTTATTCGGGTTCAACCGAACACCAAGTTCTTCAAGACCAAAGCCAGCTGTATTTGCGGCCCGTCCAACTGCCACAATTAGAGTATCAAACTCGATTTCAACATCAACACCCTTATGCTCGGTAATCAAAATATTTTTATTATCGCGTTTAACAAATTGTTTTGCTTTGTGGTTCACCAGTACATTAACCCCTTCATCCATTAATCTAGATTGAACTAGCTTTGACACTTCTTCATCTTCTCTGAGTAAAATTCTGGGAGCCATTTCGACTTGCGTAACAGAAATATTCAAACGTCCAAATGCCTGGGTTAACTCAGTACCAATCGGACCACCACCGAGTACCACTAATTTTTCAGGCTTTATACGTAGGTCCCATAAATTACTCGAGGTAAAATAACTGACGGACTCAATACCTTCAATGGGTGGTATGAAAGGACGGGCACCAGTGGCAATAACAATATTTTTCGCAGTAATTGTTTTACCGTTTACCTCGACTGACCAAGGTGAGGTGATTGTTGCTTCACCCGTCACAACGTCAACCCCAAGGCTGGTATAACGCTCGATTGAATCGTGCGGCTCTATTTTTTTGATCACACTGGCTACACGTTCCATTACTTCAACAAAATCAAAGTCAGCTTGCGCATGTTTAATTCCAAACTCCTGACAACGCGACACATGAGACATAAACTTGGCTGATCGAATAATCGCTTTAGATGGCACACAACCCGTGTTGAGGCAATCACCACCCATTTTATGACGTTCTATCAGGGTTACTTTGGCTTTTACCGCAGCGGCTATGTATGAAGTCACCAGCCCAGCTGATCCACCACCAATCACTACTATATTGGTATCGAAATGATCAGGTTTTTTAAAACCTGACAACGCTTTGCGATTGTTGAGCATAGAAATAATTTTCTTACCCATGAACGGCATTAATCCCAGCAGTACAAATGAAATCAGTAATTCAAATGTAAATATGTCGGAGGTTGATTCGATTTGAGCCAACTGTGTACCAGCATTAACAAAAACTAAAGTGCCGGCCAGCATGCCTAATTGGCTAACCCAGTAAAAGCTCTTTAATTTAATACTAGTCAATCCCATCACTAGATTAATCACAAAAAATGGGAATACAGGCACTAATCTCAACGCAAAAAGATAGAATGCACCCTCTTTTGCAATACCGTCGTTGATTGATTTAAGTGAGCTGCGAAAACGCGACTGAACTGTCTCACGAAATAAATAGCGTGAAAATAGAAATGCTAACGACGCACCTAGAGAGCTTGCGAAAGAAACCAGCAATAGCCCTGTGACCAAACCAAAAATAGCACCACCAGCTAGCGTTAAGATAGCAGCGCCCGGTAAAGAGGCGCCTGTTACAATCACATAAATCGTGAAATATAAAACCAATGTGAGTAATTGGTTTTCTGAATAGAACTGCTCTATCTGAAATTGTTGAGATTTAATGTAATCGAGTGTCAGATAGTGACCAAGATCAAAAACAAAAAAAAGAACTATAATGCTAGCTAATACGACAACCAAACCCGTTTTTTTCATAGAATTGTTCACTGGCCTTTAAAAAATTTGTGTTGTGACTGCTATTGTTCCTTTCAGTTCAAAGTATTTCATTGCAAACATTGATATCTTTTTAAAGGAAATGACTCGCCAGTATATATTTAACCCAACAGGCAGAGGAACAACCATCATCCATTGGCTGTACTTGGGTTGTAAATAATAACCAGAGCTCTTAATCAAAACGTTCAATCACTGTTGATGAAACATCCTCATTTTTATGATCAAATACTAAGACATTTTAATAGTAATCTTTTTCTGGAACTACAACGATAGTTTTACAGTGCGAAAGCAGCCATCTTCAACTTCTTAAGAGACTTATAAAAGATAAACACCAAAGACATGAGATAACCCCGCGATTGTCGGCTATATTAAAGGGGAATATTTAGCATTGCTGAAAAAATTTATACAATAGGAACTACACTAACACTGGTTAGTCCATCATAACATTAATACCTCGAAGGTTTATTTCATGCCAATAGAACTCATCAGTTTTAAAACCTGTCCTTTTGTACAGAGAACATTGATAACGCTTGGTTATAAAGATGTAGCGCATGAAATTACATTTATCGACCTTGCCAACCCCCCTGCATGGTTCCTTGAGTTGTCTCCACTGGGTAAGGTGCCCGTGTTAAAAATCGACGGTGAGGTAATTTTTGAATCAGCAGTAATTAATGAATACATTGATGACATTACCGGTGGTGAGCTTCAGCCCAAAGAACCTTTATTAAGAGCAAAAAATCGAGCTTGGATTGAATATGCGTCCAATATGCTCGGCACAGGATATATGATGAAGATGGCAAAGGATAAAGAAGAGTACGAAACGTATCGGACTCAATTGATGTCGCAGATGCAACGAATTGAAAACCAACTAGATGATGGACCCTGGTTTAATGGAGACAATTTTTCACTTGCCGATACCGCATTTGCCCCAATATTCATGCACGATGCTGTGGCTAACTATCGCTTCTCTGTTATTAATTTTGAATCCTTGCCAAAGATTTCGGCTTGGTCGAAACGTTTATTGAAAACTCCAGCCGTAAAACAATCCGTTGTGCCCGACTTTGAAATTTTGTACCTAGAAGCAATCGAAAAATCAGGCAGTTATTGCTGGAAAAACTCAATTCGTTAGCTTGGGTTTTAACATTTCTATCAGTGATAAGGTCATTCGCGCGGTAGCACCCCACAAGAGCTCTCCTTCATATTCTTCATAGTAGATCAAGGGCCAAGGGCGTTTTGAATCTAGATGAGAACGTTGCTCCATTCGATAATGAGATGAGTTAGCAAGCCAGTTGAGTGGTAGCGTAAAGGTATGTGCTACCTCAGATTGATCAAGTTTCAATGGGTAAGGCCAAGGAATCACACCGACATAAGGTGTAACTTGAAATTCACTGATAGTATGATGATGATTGAGATGACCTAGTGCAGTTACGTCACTTGGTTTAATACCCACTTCTTCTTCTGCTTCGCGTAACGCAGTCATTTCCAGAGAAGCATCATCTGGCTCACGCTTACCGCCAGCAAAAGCGACTTGTCCACTGTGTTGGTCGCCTTTGAATACCGCACGTCTAATGTAAAGAATGTGCCAACCTTCATCAATCCTCAAAAACGGAATGAGTACAGCAGCTTCTCGACTGTTCGACCCCATCATTTCAGGTGGGACATCAAAGGTCGGCGCAGACTGTATTCTCAGGTAATAAGATATTTCTTCAATAGTGAGCGAGTCAAAATTCAACATCAGGTCTGTTGCTAATAGATTTTCATTTATTGTTTTCTGGCAATGAGCTGAAATAGTCTGGCGGTGTGTTTATAAGGCTCACGATTAGACAGCTCAAATTCAAGCTTTCGAAGCTTTTCATTGACTTCGACATCATTTTTTTCTTCATTGGTTCCCCAGTAGTTATACATACAGCGAATACCATAATGGTTTTCAATTTCGCACCCTTTTTCTTTCAACATTACTGACAATTCATTAGCTCTGAATGCTTGCATTTCCATTTTAAATGTCGGGCTATATTGGATTGTTTGGTCTAATGAGTCGTAAGCTTTATCTAAATCACTTTCTAAAAAAGCAGCCTGATATGCAAATGAATATTGATTGGCAGTTATCAGTGACAGGAAGCCACCAGGACGTAATATCTTGAGCATCATATCTAAGACTGGCTCTAGGTCATCGACAAATTGAATGACGTTGTGGCAAAGTACAATATCAAAATCAGGCTCAGGAAATTTCTTTCCTAAACTCAAAATATCGAGCGCATGAGTTTGTATCCGCCCCGACGCACCTGACAAAGCAGCGGTCACATTAGCGTCGTCGAGCATTTGCTGAGATGTATCAACCAAATCTATCTGGTGATTCATTCGCGCTAACGCCAAGCTATCAACGCCATTACCACCACCAGCATCCAGAATTCGTAATGGTGGTGAATCAACTGGAATATGCTTTTTGAGGTTATTTTCAACTAACTCGTAACTAAATTTAGCCCAAGTTGTATTCTGTTCCTGTTTCCACTGATTGAGATTTGACTCGAATGAATCTCTTTTACTCGAAGTCCGTAAGGCTTTTTTCAATTCTAGATTTCCTGTATAGAGAGCCTTGCCAACAATGACGCCAGTAATACCCGCATTGTTATAACAATCAGAGACATCTGCCAGGCTCCCAATTCCACCACCAACAATTATATTTAACCCACTGACTTGGGATAAAGCAATCGAAGCATCAAGATCAACGCCCGTCATAGAGCCATCTAAATGAATACTCGTGAGGATCGCAGTGGTAACACCAAAATGCCTCATCTGTATAGCCAAGCTGGTGGCCTGCACACTTCCACCAGCTTTCCATCCATGGATTTTAACTTCACCAGCTTCATCGGCATCAATGCCCAGAATAATTGAATCACTGCCATAAGCCACAATTGCATCGACCATTAGCTGAGGTTCTTCTATTGCTGCGGTTCCAATAATAACCCGTTTAATACCTATCTTCATGGCCCAGTGAACATCGTCCATGCTGCGTATGCCACCACCAAATTGAATGTTGACGTCTAAATCGGCCATCTTTTTTATCAGGCTCCAATTGTTGGTTGCATCTTCATCAAATGCAGCATCAAGGTTGATAACCTGTAACCATATTGCACCCTGATCTATCCATTGCTGTGCACAAGCGACTGGATCAGTATGGAAAATAATTGGGTGATCAATATCGCCTTTGGTAAACCTGACGACTTCACCATTTCTTATATGGATGGCTGGAAATATTGTAAACTTACTAATACTCATGAAGTTATACCAACTATTTAACTATTTAAGGCGAATTGAGATTATGGGAATCTTAAGTCTTAGAAAAATTATGAGGAGAGCCTAACATACGACACAAGCCGTATGTGTATAGAGTTCGGAGGGTTGTTCTTATTGGTACTGCAAGATGATCAGAAAAATTAATTATATTACTGAGGGCACCGCAAGGAATATTTTATATTTGAAAGACTAAGCACTCGATTTACAATAATGAATTAAGGTTTAGAATTACAAGCCTAAAACATCATCCATACCATAAAGACCAGTTGATTTTTTTTGAATCCAATGAGCCGCTCGCATAGCACCAGTGGCAAAAGTTTTACGGCTGGATGCTTTGTGTGTGATTTCAATTCTTTCACCTTCTGCCGCAAATAAAACTGTATGTTCACCAACAATATCACCTGCCCGTATTGTCTCAAAGCCAATTGTTTGTCGGTCTCTTGCACCTGTTTGACCTTCTCTGCCATAAACAGCACATTCTTTAAGATCTCTGCCGAGTGCACCTGCAATAACTTCTCCCATTTTAAGTGCAGTGCCTGAGGGCGCATCAACCTTATGACGATGGTGTGCCTCTATGATTTCTATATCGACAGTATCACCCAATACAGTTGCTGCAGTTTGCAATAACTTAAGACAAAGGTTAACGCCAACGCTCATGTTTGGGGCATACATAATTGCAATCGATTCACCAGCAGCTTCCAGCTTTTTAACTAGGGCTTCGTCACAACCAGTCGTGCCAATAACCATCTTTTTTCCGTGTTTCAAACAAAAATCTAGGTTAAGGGCGGTCACACTAGGATGAGTAAAATCAATTAAAACATCAAATTGATCAGCATCCAGTGTTTCGCTGATGAGCACATCCTGAGCTTCAATACCTGCTATGATACCCGCATCTGAACCCATTAAGGGGCCTTCAGGCTTCTCCAATGCTTGAGTGAGTTGAACATTTTCTGACTCTGAACAGGCCATTACTAAATGTCTGCCCATACGACCGGCAGCACCAACAATTGCAATTCGTGTTAAATCACCAGTCAAATTATCTGTCATATTTATAGGCCTAGGGCTTCATTTCTTCAAAGAATTTTTTCATACCGTCTAACCAAGTTTTTTCATTCGGGCTGTGCTTAGTAATACCACCCTTATCCATCGACTTAGAAAATTTCTCTAACAAGTCTTTTTGTTCATTATTCAATTTAACCGGTGTTTCAACAATAATACGACAAATTAAATCACCTGTGGCACCACCCCGAACAGGCTTTACACCCTTACCTCGCATCCGAAATAGCTTGTGTGTTTGTGTACCCGATGGAATTTTTAAATTGAGACGGCCATTTAAACTAGGCACTTCAAGTTCACCACCAAGGGCGGCTGTAACAATACTTATCGGCACTTCACAAAATAAATCAGCATTATCACGTTCAAAAATTGGATGTGGTTTGACATGCATCTGAACAAATAAATCACCTGCAGGTGCTCCTGACTCTCCCGCTTCCCCTTCTCCAGTTAAACGAATTCTATCACCGTTATCGACGCCGGCTGGGACTTCAACCGATAACGACTTGTGTTCTTTTACGCGCCCTTCACCATGGCAGGTATTACACGGGTCACTGATAATAGTACCTGCACCATGACACTTTGGGCAAGCTTGTTGCACTGAAAAAAAGCCTTGTTGCATTCTAACCTGGCCATGTCCGGCACAAGTTCCACAGTTTTCAGGTGAGGAACCTTCTTTTGCACCAGAGCCCGAGCAACTAGTACAATGTTTCATAGTCGGTATGCGAATTTTAACTGTGGTTCCAGAGACGGCATCTTCAAGATTTAGTTCAAGGTTATATTGCAGATCAGAACCTTTGCGAACTCGCGAACCACCCCCGCCACCACCAAAAATATCGCCAAAAATGTCGCTGAAAGCATCACCAAATCCTTGACCACCTCCGCCACCGCCAGCTGATTGGTTAACGCCTGCATGACCAAATTGATCATAGGCAGCTCTTTTATTAGCGTTTGAAAGTACGTCGTAAGCTTCTTTTGCTTCTTTAAAAAGGTGGTCACTTTCCTCGTTATCCGGATTTCTATCAGGATGATGCTTCATCGCCAGACGTCGAAATGCCTTTTTCAATTCTGCCTCAGATGTCGATTTTGAAACACCTAATACTTCGTAATAATCTCTTTGTGCCATATTATATTTTATACCTGGCTTATACCTAGCTTGATGCCAGATTCTTATGCCTGAATAGCAAAAAAACCTGGCGTGTATATCTTACATCCCACTGCAAGGATAAGTAAGACACGCCAGGTTTCGGACCGCTTAAAGTTTACTTTTTGTCGTCTTTTACTTCTTCGAACTCAGCATCAACAACATCATCATTTGCATTAGCAGCGGGTTCTTCGGCTGCATTGGCATCAACTGGCTCGACGCCATCGGCATTATCCGCATAAGCTTTTTCTGCCAACTTACCAGAAGCTTCAGTTAATGCTAACGTCTTCGCTGTAATGTCATCTTTGTCAGTGCCTTCTAATGAAGTTTTTAAGGCCGCAATGGCGGCTTCAATATGGGTCTTATCTTCAGCTTCAACCTGGTCACCAAGATCAGACATAGACTTTTCAGTGGCGTTAATCATAGCTTCTGCCTGATTACGGGTTTCAACCATTTCAATGTGTAGACGATCTTCATCTGCATGAGCTTCAGCATCTTTAATCATTTTTTCAACTTCTTCGTCAGACAAGCCACTAGATGCTTTGATTACAATCTTTTGCTCTTTACCCGTTGCTTTATCTTTGGCCGACACGTTCAAAATACCGTTCGCATCAATGTCAAAAGTTACTTCAATCTGCGGTACGCCACGTTGTGCAGGTGGAATGTCAGAGAGATCAAAACGACCCAGTGACTTATTCGCAGTTGCAACTTCACGTTCGCCTTGTAATACGTGAACAGTGACTGCCGTTTGATTGTTTTCTGCTGTAGAAAAAGTTTGTGACGCTTTAGTAGGGATCGTTGTATTTTTTTCGATCAACTTTGTCATCACGCTGCCCATCGTCTCAATACCAAGAGACAGAGGAGTCACATCAAGTAGCAATACGTTCTTAACGTCGCCACCTAAGACACCACCTTGAATTGCTGCACCACAAGCTACAGACTCGTCAGGATTGACATCACGACGAGGATCTTTACCAAAAAAGTTTTTAACAACTTCTTGGACTTTAGGCATACGCGTTTGACCGCCGACCATAATGACATCATCAATATCAGATACGGTTAAACCAGCATCATCTAATGCTACTTTAAGAGGGTCGATAGTACGGGCAACTAAGTCATCAACTAAAGATTCAAGTTTGGCACGCGTTACTTTTAGATTTAAGTGTTTTGGACCTGATGCATCTGCGGTAATGTATGGCAAATTAATATCGGTTTGCTGACCAGCAGATAACTCGATTTTGGCTTTTTCAGCCGCTTCTTTCAAACGCTGCTTAGCGAGTGGATCACCACGTAAATCCATGCCTGAATCTTTCTTGAATTCATCTGCAATGTAATCAATAAGGCGCATATCAAAATCTTCACCACCAAGAAAAGTATCGCCATTAGTGGATAATACTTCAAACTGATGCTCACCATCAATTTCAGCTACTTCAATAATTGAAATATCAAAAGTACCGCCACCTAAATCGTAAACCGCAATTTTCTTATCGCCAGTCGCTTTATCCATGCCGTAGGCTAATGCTGCTGCAGTAGGCTCATTAATAATACGCTTTACTTCAAGGCCAGCGATCTTTCCAGCATCTTTAGTTGCTTGACGCTGAGAATCATTAAAATAAGCAGGTACGGTAATAACCGCTTCAGTAACTTCTTCACCAAGATAGTCTTCTGCCGTCTTTTTCATTTTTTGAAGCACACGTGCCGATATTTCGGGGGGTGCCATTTTTTCACCGTTGGCTTCAACCCAAGCGTCACCATTGTCAGCTTTCATTATGCTGTAAGGGACTAAACCAATGTCCTTCTGAACGGCTTTCTCATCAAAGCGACGACCGATTAAACGCTTAACCGCATATAATGTGTTGGTCGGGTTTGTCACTGCCTGACGTTTGGCTGGTTGCCCAACTAAAACATCACCGTCAGTGCTAAATGCAATAATTGAAGGGGTTGTTCTATCGCCTTCTGCATTCTCAATAACCTTTGGTTTACCATTTTCCATGACTGCTACGCATGAGTTGGTTGTTCCAAGGTCAATACCAATAATTCTGCCCATCTAAAAAGTACTCCTATTATCTTTGGGGTTGTCTAAATAAAAACCGTATAAAATACGGTGTTGTTTAATTATAAGTTCCGATGTAGGGATTAATTCTTCTCTTTCAAGTCGAAACTGACATTCAATTCACTTTATTTTGCAAGAATTTATTTCGAAACGATGACCATTGCCGGTCTCACTAAACGTTCGTTAAGTGAAAATCCTTTTTGCATCACGCTAATAATGTGATTACTCTTTACTTTTTTATCTTCGATCATGCTGATCGCTTGATGCTGTTCAGGATCAAATTTCTCCCCTACTGGGTTTAAACGCTTTAATCCATGTTTTTCTAAAACTTGAACGAACATATTGGTCGTCATGTCGGAGCCTTCAATAATACTTTCTAAGGTCGCATTTTTGGCTACAGCGGCTTGTTGCCCCATATCCATGCTATCGATCACCGGTAATAAAGCCTCGGTAAAGTTTTTAAGTGCAAATTTATGCGCGTTTTCAACATCCCGAATTGCGCGTTTACGATTATTTTCCATTTCAGCCTTTAAACGCATAATTTGGTCCCAGTAATCTTTAACCGTTTCCTGCGTTTTTTCTAACTGTTGTTCTATACTCTCAACTTCATTGTCAGCTGATTCATCGGTTTCCTCATCTTCAACTAACTCTTCAACATCCATCAGTTCTGGTGCAATTGATTCTTCGTTTTCTTCAACCTTAGGCTTTTTGGATGACATTTATAAAACTCCGCAATATGTGGGAAACAGCATAATATAGCTGAACTGTTAAATTGATTCATTAAGCTTAAACAAACAATAAATGTTAGTTCAAAAATTTGTGGGGTAGTAGGTATGGATTATTTTTGAGTATTCAAGGCCAGACTTAATAATTTTGCCGTCACATCCACCATCGGTATTACTTGTTCATAGGCAATACGTGTTGGACCAATAACGCCTAACACGCCAATGATCTCACCACCTTTATGATAGGGTGCACCAACAACACTGCAGTTGCTCAACACTGAGTGACCAGATTCACTACCGATAAAAATTTCAACACCGCTCGCACTAGTGCAGCTATCAAGCAGTTTAAGCAAATCAGTCTTCTCATTGAATACATCAAATAAGCCGCGTAAATTATTGATATCATTCAGTTCACTGTATTGAAGTAAATTAGATTGCCCAGTGGTTAGTAGTTCATCTCCATTACTATCAGCACACACTTCTTCCATGCCTTTGAGAATCGCCTCCATCATCGTATTAACGTCACTTTTAAGGTTCAATAGTTCAACTTTCAAACGATTACGCGCTGTTTCGAAACTCTGCCCAAGCAAGTATTGATTGAGTGTAGTGGCGGCCTGCTGAAGTTCAGTGTCACTATAGTCTCGTTCAACCTGAATTACTTTATTGTGAACATCATCTTCATTAATCACCAAAATAACGAGAATTCGCTTTTCGCTAAGTCGCATGAATTCAATATGACGAATTTCGGCAGGTGTTGAGTGAGTTAAACTGACTATGCCAGTTAAATGTGTAATGTTTGATAAAATAGATGACGCGCTTTGAATCAAGTTATTGGAAGTTTTATTTCCCCCAAATTCAGCTAAAATTTTATTTTGAGCAGATTGTGCTAAGTCATTAACCTTAAGTAAGCGATCAATAAAAAAACGATAGCCAGCGTCCGTAGGAACTCTACCCGCTGATCTATGGGGTGAGTCAATCAAACCAAAATGTTCTAGTTTGGCCATAATATTACGAATCGTCGCCGAACTGACATCGAGCCCTGACAATTCAGCGAGGTTTTTAGAGCCAACAGGCTGCGCATCTTGACTATAAGACGTAATGATCTGCCTTAGTAGTATTTGCGATCGTTCATCAAGTTCGTGCTTTTCTGTCATCGGGTCTGCTATATTATGATTTATTTTTGAAGTTGCCAAATTGTATCTCTAATTTGACTGCAGTAAAGAATAGGCTGATATTTTTTTTAATATTTTCTCAAACCGGATATCCCTTTTTCAAAAAACTATTATGAAGGTCGAATTTAACACAATTGGTCTAGTTGTCCGCAAGGATATTGAATCTCGTTTTGATACCGTTTTAACTGTTGCCGGTGCATTGAAAAAATATGCTGAGGTATTAGTCTATTGCCTTGATTTTGAAACACCCACAAGCGACCTGCCAACAGTCTCGCTTGAGTCTCTGGTCAATCAGTCTGACCTTGTAATTTCCTTAGGTGGAGACGGCACGTTGTTAACGGCTGCCCGCGCGCTGGTTGATACTGACACCCCTTTGCTTGGTATTAATCTTGGTCGGCTGGGTTTTCTTGCTGATGTTTCGATAGCCGATTTTGAATCACATATTGCTGCGGTCATTGCTGGCAAGTATACCGTCGAGAAGCGTTTTTTTATTGAAGGCCAAATTCAATATGCAGACAACACATCTTCGACTAATATTGCACTTAATGACATAATTTTGCACAGCCATGAATCATTGAGCATGATCGAATATGAAGTTCACTGTAACGGCAGTTTAATTCACAAGCAAAGAGCTGATGGCGTTATCGTGACAACACCTACGGGCTCGACAGCTTACGCCTTGTCCGGTGGTGGCCCCATCATGCACCCTTCATTAGAAGCGCTTGCTATTGTACCAGTATGCCCACATACATTGACTAACAGACCCATTGTTATTCCAGCTAACCAAGCTATTGAGGTGCGCTTAAGTCAAGCTAGCTCACTGGCTAATATTAATTATGACGGTCAATCAACTAAAGTTTTAGATCATACAAGTAAAATTACAATTCAACGTTACCCTCAGTTATTGACGCTGTTACATCCTGAAGATTACGACTATTTTGGAATAGTAAGAGCTAAGCTTCAGTGGAGCTCAAATTACTAATGATTTCACTAATGGTTATATACAATGCTTGAATCGATTCAAATTAAAAACTTTGCCATTATCGATTCGTTGCAACTTGAATTCAATCAGGGGCTAACCGCCCTGACGGGCGAAACGGGTGCGGGCAAATCGATTTTACTTGACGCTATAAAACTAATTTCTGGTGATCGAGCCGATAGTGATAATGTTAAAAATGGGCAGGATCGAGCTGAAATTAATATCTGTTTCGATATTCAACAGCATCCTAAAGCTCAGCATTGGCTACAAGATAACGAAATGGCCAGTGATCAAGAGTGCATTATCCGTAGAATAATATTTGCCAACGGTCGCAGCAAAGCCTTTATTAATGGTCATAATGCACCCCTATCCCAATTAAAAAACCTGACTCAAATGTTGGTTGATCTTCACGGTCAAAATGAACATCAGTCACTTCAAAAGTCATCAATTCAGCGGCAGCTGCTTGATACCTATCTCAACGAACCAGCGTTAGTTAGCTCTGTTAAACAAACTTTTGGCCTATGGCAGCAGCTCCAAAAGCAATTAGGCGAAGTCTTAGATGGCTCGGTTGACCGAGAACAACGAATTGACCTTCTCAATTTGTATTGCCAAGAGCTAAACCAATTAAATCTTGCTGAAGGTGAAATTGAAACCTTACAGTCAGAGTACAATCGGTTGGCACATGCAGGACAACTGTTGGAAAGTAGTGAAGAAATACTCAGCATACTTTATGACAATGATGACGCCAGTGTACAAAGTTTGCTTAGCCACTGTGAAGGCTTAATCACAGGCAAAGTAGCTTATGACCCAAAGCTATCAACTAGCTATGAACTCATTTCCAGCGCTGTTATTCAAGTTCAGGAAGCAACAAATGAACTAAGAAATTATCAACAGTCTTTGGATCTTGATTCGGGTCAGCTCGACAGGCTAAATCAGCGCATAGGCCATGCGCAGGATCTCGCACGCAAGCACCACATCAGCATTGAAAAGTTACCCGATTTGGCTTTGGAACTTAACCAAGAGCTTGAATTACTCAGTAGTAGCGAAAATAATATCGAAGAAATTAATCGACTATTGGATCAAGCAAAGAAGAATTATCTCGAATGTGCAAATCAACTCTCGCTCAAGCGAATAGAAATAGCTCAATCACTGTCTGCTCAAATCAGTGAAATTATGCAACAACTCGGTATGGATGGAGGTCGCTTTTCTATTCAAATTAATAGCAATGAAGGTGAAACTGACTTTAAGACAACAGGTATCGATACCATTAGCTATCAAGTTAGCGCTAATCCGGGGCAACCATTAAAACCTCTCACCAAAGTCGCTTCTGGTGGCGAGCTATCTCGAATTAGTCTTGCCATTCAAGTTATCTTTTCGGAATCATCTAACATTCCAACCCTTATATTCGATGAAGTCGATAGTGGTGTAGGCGGTGGCATTGCAGAAATAGTGGGTAAAAAATTGCGTTGGCTTGGAAGTAACCGGCAGGTGTTTTGTGTTACTCACCTACCCCAAGTCGCTTCACAAGCACATCACCATTACCTAGTTGAGAAGGTCAAAACCAGTGACGATACAACCACTAGTGTTGTGCCCTTAGCGAGTGGTCCACGACTTGAAGAGATTTCACGAATGCTCGGTGGCGTGGTTATTTCAGACCAAACTCGAGCCCACGCCAGTGAAATGATTGCGGGTCAAGTGTAAGCTGATGGTTGGCTTCAGTTATGTTTAATCGTCAAAATGACCGTATAAGATCATAGTGTGATCAGTAATTTTAAAATTATGTTTAGCGGCTATCTCTTTTTGCCGCTGCTCTATGACTTCATCATAAAACTCAACCACTTTACCCGTTGTAATATCCACTAGATGATCGTGATGATCACCATCTTTAATTTCAAATACAGCATGACCACCATCAAAGTGGTGTCTTTCTACCAAACCTGCCGTTTCGAACTGAGTTAAGACTCGATAGACTGTTGCGAGGGCGATGTCTTCACCTGAGCCGAGCAAACTTTTATAAATATCCTCGGCTTTTAAATGCCGATCACTTGAACTTTCCAGCAACTCTAGAATTTTCATTCGGGGTAAAGTTACTTTTAGTCCTACATTTTTTAAATCTGAAGATTCCATAGAATAAAAACTCTTATTTAATTGCAGCTTTTGAATCAGGCCAGTATTATTCAGCGCCTCTTACGAATCCCATTTTATGCCAATGAAATTACGACAATCTTTTATCCTAGCCATACTAGTGATCATTGTATCACTATCTGCCTGCGTCTACCGCCAAGATATCTCACAAGGCAACACAATTAGTGATGAAAGATTAGATCAGCTAGAAGTGGGCATGACCAAAGCACAAGTCAAATTTCTGTTGGGTGCACCTGTAATCATTGATGTACACCTGTCTCTTATACACATCTGACGCTGCCGACGACTCCTTACGTGTAG
>CAJXUC010000029.1 GCA_913061315.1 uncultured Gammaproteobacteria bacterium
CGAGATAGCGTAGCGTCTCGTGGGCTCGGAGATGTGTATAAGAGACAGCTTTATAATATTAATAGTAGTCATAGCTTATACGGTTAAGGGCTTTTCAGGATTTGGCGCAGGTTTACTTGCAATCCCAATGCTATCGACTGTCATTCCTATGACTGTCGTAGTTCCAGCAGTGAGCCTCCTCAGTTATGGTGCGAACCTTTTTCAAAGCTTTAAACTCAGGCAGGACATCAGTTGGCGCGATATCTGCCCATTGATTCCTTTTTGTTTAATTGGTGTTTTTTGGGCTGTTTGGATGCTCGTAAATGTAAATTCTAAATGGCTAGCGCTGGCCATGGGATTATTTGTAATAGTCTATGGTTTATATTCATTGCTACCCGTAAAACAATTAACTGGCTCAAGAATTTGGGCTGTTCCGTTTGGTGGAATCGGCGGGTTTATCGGTGCGCTATTCGGTTCAAGTGGTTTTATTTACGTTACCTATTTAAAACTGCGTTTTTTAAATAAAACTCAGTTTAGAGCTTCGGTTGCCATGGCACTTACCTTAGATGGTACGTTTCGGATATCTGGTTACATTGGAAGCGGTTTACTGACCTCAGATGTACTCATCTTATCCGGTTTGTTATTTCCTATTTTATTATTATCGATTTGGGTGGGTAATTGCTTACATTTAGGCATTAGCGCCAATCGTTTTAATCAGATTGTGAGTGCATTACTTATCTTCAGCGGTTTGACACTCGCACTTAAGTCAATATAAGTATTATAAATAGTTTTAATAATTAGCGGGAAATTTAAGCTTAAGAATGTTGTATCAGAAAGCACATCAGCAAAGATACCCATGTGCTTAGAGACATTAAACCTCTAAAAATTAACGGTTTATTCTGCTATCAATTAATTCTTCAACTACAGAAGGTTCGGCCAAAGTTGAGATATCTCCTAAGCTATCAATATCATTAGCCGCTATTTTTCGCAAAATTCGTCTCATGATTTTACCTGAACGTGTTTTAGGTAATCCAGGTGACCATTGTATAATATTCACTTTGGCAATAGGACCAATTTCCTTACGCACCAAAGCGACTAACTCTGCACTTAAGTCATCATTGCCTTGCTCTCCAACCATTAGAGTAACGTAAGCATAAATACCTTGACCAGTAATATCGTGAGGGTATCCAACAACAGCTGATTCGGCCACTTTCTCATGTTTTACTAGGGCAGATTCAATTTCAGCAGTTCCTAAACGATGACCCGACACGTTCAGAACGTCGTCAACTCTGCCCGTAATCCAATAATAGCCCTCTTCGTCTCGACGAGCGCCATCACCAGTAAAGTAATAACCTTTAAACAGAGAGAAGTAAGTTTCAAAAAAACGTTTATGGTCACCATAGATAGTTCGTATCATTGATGGCCATGGGGCCTTCATCACTAGATTACCTGATGCAGGATTACCCTCAATTACATTACCTTGGTCATCCAGCAATACTGGCTGAGCACCAAAAAAAGGAAAGGTTGCAGAACCTGGCTTAGTGGCAGTAGCACCTGGCAATGGCGTCATCATGTGGGCACCTGTTTCAGTTTGCCACCAGGTATCTACAATTGGGCAACGTTCGTCTCCAACTACTTTGTGATACCACTCCCAAGCTTCTGGATTAATGGGTTCACCGACTGTACCGAGTAATCTCAAACTAGAACGTGATGTTCTTTTAACGGGTTCATCCCCCGCGGCCATTAAAGCTCTAATAGCAGTGGGTGCGGTGTAAAAAATTGAAACGTTATGCTTGTCGCAGACTTGCCAAAATCGAGAAATATCTGGATAGGTTGGAATGCCTTCAAACATTAGCGTCGTTGCGCCATTAGCAAGTGGGCCATAAACAATATAGGTATGGCCGGTAACCCAGCCAACGTCCGCAGTACACCAGTATGTCTCACCGTCTTTATAATCAAACACCAGTTTATGAGTCATTGCTGCTTGAAGAATATAACCCGCAGTTGTATGAAGCACGCCCTTAGGTTTACCAGTCGAACCTGAGGTATACAAAATAAATAAGGGGTCTTCGGCATCCATTATTTCAGGATCACACTGATTAGAGGCTTGATCCATGGCTTGGTGATACCAAATATCACGATGATCATTCCAATCTACGGGTTCGCCACCGCGTTTAATAACAATAACGGTATTAACATTAGGACAGCCACTAACCGCTTCATCAGCATTGGCCTTAAGTGGTATCCGTCTTCCACCACGCACTGACTGATCAGCCGTAACCACTACACGACAATCTGAATCAAGAATTCTATCTCTTAAAGCATCGGGTGAGAAACCGCCAAATACAACAGAATGCATGGCGCCTATTCGGGTACAGGCAAGCATGGCGATGGCCACTTCTGGCAACATTGGCATGTAGATCGATACACAATCACCCTTTTTTACTCCACTGTCCTTCAGGACATTGGAAAACTTGCAAACCTCTTCATGGAGCTCGCTATAAGTAATTTTTCGTGCTTCGTTTGGATCGTCACTTTCCCAAATAATGGCAACTTGGTCGCCTCTGGTTTCAAGGTGACGGTCTATACAATTGTAAGAGACGTTAAGCTCTGCACCTTCAAACCATTTGATATGAACATCATCACCAAAACTCCAGCTGCTGACTGATTTCCAAGGTTTAAACCAAGATATATAGTTTTGAGCTTGTTCAGCCCAAAATGTTTCAGGGCTATCGACCGATTGCCGATACATTTCCGTGTATTCATCGGCATTGATATTGGCTTGTGCAGCGAAACTAGCAGGCACTGGGTAAGTTTTAGATTCAGACATTGGGCTTCCTCAAGTACTTATATATTCTGATTAATTATTTTTTTGAAAACTAAATAATTGTATTAAATGATTCTACAGGACGTAACTGACGAAACAAGGCTCTACAATTATGCAAAATCTATTGATGTTATAGTTCAGCACTATACGGTGAGGTTATTTTTCCCAGCGATATAATCCAATTCAATCGCCTAGTTAGATAGCAAGATATTCATGGCGTAACTCTTCGTTATCGAGCACGTCTTGTGCCGTTCCATCAAAAACAATCTGGCCCATATCGAGAATTAACGCTCGATCTGCAAGGTGTAATGCGGCGACAGCATTTTGCTCAACAATGATTGTAGTCATACCCAGCTTTTTAATCTGTTGAAGCGTCTTTTCAATTTCTTGAACGATAACCGGTGCCAGCCCTTCGTAAGGCTCATCGAGTAATAGCAACTTAATATCACGAACTAGAGCTCTAGCTACCGCTAACATTTGCTGTTCACCACCAGACAAAGTGGTCCCTTCCTGTTTTCGACGTTCGCCTAATCGAGGAAATAAGTCATAAACTCGCTCAATCGACCAACCGATAGGTGGTGCGATTTGCGCCAACTGTAGATTTTCTTCAACGGTTAAACCCTGGATAATTCGCCGATCTTCCGGCACTAAACCCAGGCCATTACGAGCAGCTTCGTGTGAGCTCATATCATGTAAAGGTTTATGATCTAGCCAGATTTCTCCATGGCGTACTTCGGGAGAATCAACCCTAGCAATAGCGCGAAGAGTCGAGGTTTTTCCAGCGCCGTTGCGCCCTAGCAAAGCAACAATTTCACCTTCACGAATATCGAAACTCACACCCTGGACAATATAACTTTCATCATAATAAGCATGTAAATCCCAGACTGAAAAAAAGGCTGTTTGACCACCTTTTGATTTTTGTGGTTCAAAACCTGTCGCCTGCCCTTTCTCCTTAAAAGGTGCGCCACCCAGAAGCTCTGCAGTGTCATTATTTCCGTTTTGATCATTAGAATTCACAGGTGTGCCCCCCCTAGATAAGCTTCCTGAACCTTTGGATGGCCCTTAATTTCCTCAGGTAAACCTTCAGCAATAACAGTGCCCTGCGCAAGCACTGAAATTTTCTCCGCTAGAGAAAAAACCACATGCATATCGTGCTCGATGATCATCATGGTAATGCCTTTACTAGCAATTTTCTTTAATAAGTCGATGGTATTGTTGGTATCGGCCCGAGCCATACCTGCCGTAGGTTCATCCAGTAACAGTAATTTAGGTTGTTGAACCAGGCACATTGCCAGTTCAAGCCGGCGTTTATCACCGCGTGATAGCTGACAGGCTATGACCTGTGCACTATCAGCCAGTTCCACATCTTCGAGTAGTGCCATAGCCTGCTCTTTAATACTGGTTTCGTTTTCTACAGAAGACCAAGCATTAACACGAAACGCACCATCTCGACTCGCAAAAGACGGAATCATCACATTTTCCAACAAGCTCAAATCACCAAAGATTTCAGGTGTTTGGAAAACACGACTAACACCCACCTGATTTATTTCATGAGGTTTCTTTCCTAGTAATGAAACACCGTCAAAATCGACCAAACCGGTGTCTGGTATTAACTTTCCAATAAAGCAATTTAATAAAGTAGATTTACCCGCCCCATTTGGCCCAATAATGGCGTGAACAGTGCCCGCCTCAATTTCAAGATTGACATTATCAAGCGCCTGAAGGCCCCCAAAACGTTTATTAACATTTTTAACTGTAAGTATGGGCATGACTATGACTTCTCCACTGGCAGGTCTTTCTGGATCGGTGGTGAACCCTTGGTAGAGCTTTGAAATAATGATTTAATTCGTGTAGCACCTTCCATCAACCCTCCTGGAAGAAAAATTACGATAAACATAAATAGCAAGCCTAACGTTAGATGCCAACCTTCGCCCACAAACAAACCAACAGTCCAAGCAAATGCCTGTTGAAGGCCTTCTGGCAGGAAGGAAAACGCATTTAATAAAATGCCT
The DNA here is from genome assembly GCA_913061315.1 of uncultured Gammaproteobacteria bacterium. GTDB lineage: Bacteria > Pseudomonadota > Gammaproteobacteria. The sequence continues at coordinate 4,819 of CAJXUC010000029.1, forward strand.
TCATTGAAGGATGAAAATATATTTTCAAAATACTTGATAACAGCCGAACCAATAACCGGTCCTAATAGTGTGCCTGCACCTCCAAAAATAGTCATTAGCACAACTTCACCACTCGCTGTCCATTGCATCCGCTCGGCACCAGCCAGGGGATCGGTAACGGCCAGAAGCCCTCCGGCGAGACCCGCGTACATGCCAGAAATCACAAAAGCAGCAAGGGTATAAGGGCGGGTATTTAAACCGGTATAAGACAACCGATGTTGATTCGATTTAACGGCTCGCAACATCAAGCCAAACGGTGAGCGAAAAATCCTAAGCGAAATAAAAAACCCCACTATGGCCAGAAAACCACAAAAATAGTACCCATTCCAACCCGACATGGCGAGACCAAACAGTTCGGTATTTGGCAAGCCTGCAGTCCGCTCGACGCCAAATAATCCGTCCACCACCCGAGCATCATGTAGTCTCAACTGTAATCCCGTTTCACCATTCGTAATTGGCGTCAACACTGAATACGCCAAGTTATAAGACATTTGAGCAAAAGCCAGGGTGAGAATTGAGAAATAGATACCTGATCTTCTCAACGCGATGAAACCTATGATTAAAGCAAAGAAACCTCCTAGTAAAGTGGCAAGGATAATGGCAGGAATAACGTTCATGGTTAACAGCTTAAACGACCAGACTGCGGTATAGGAACCAATACCAAGAAACGCAGCATGTCCAAATGACAGATACCCCGTTAATCCAAATAGAATATTAAAACCAATGGCAAAAATTCCGAAAATCGCAAATTTCTGAAGTAAATCGGGATAGCCTCCACCAATCGGTTCCATGATGAGCGGACCCAATAAAACGACAACAATAAACCCGATAAGTAAATTTCGATCATTCTTATTAATATTTAGCCAATTCATATCTTAATCCTCCATCACGCCTTTACGGCCCATAAGACCGCGTGGTCTTACTAGCAAAACAACGACCGCAATCAAATAAATAATGACCTGGTCAATACCCGGAAGTAATGATTTGACCTCATTCATTGACGCAAAAGACTGTAAGATGCCGAGCAGGAAACCGGCCGCTACAGCCCCTCCCAAACTACCCATTCCACCGACCACTACAACAACAAAGCTGAGGACTAGAAAATCCATCCCAATATGATAATCGGGAGCAAGAATGGGTGTATACATAACCCCGGCAACACCCGCGACAACAGCCGCCAGACCAAAAACAATCGTAAACTTGCGATCTATATCGATTCCAAGCAAACCCACCGTTTCACGGTCCGCCATGCCAGCGCGCACCACCATGCCGAAGGTTGTAAATTGTAAAAAAGCAAACACACTGCTCAGGATAACACCGGCAAAAATCAAGTAGATGATACGCCACCAGGGGTAGACAACCGTATTTTGTGCAAAGCCCATTAAGACTCCGATATCTGCGGAACCAGAAAACATTTCGGGAGTTGCCTGAGGAATAGGATTAGCGCCAAATTGAGCTTTGACAATTTCTTGTATAACGATGGCCAGGCCAAAAGTGACCAGAATTTGATCGGCATGCGGGCGCTTGTAAAAATGTCGTATAAGGCCACGCTCCATCACAATCCCCAGTATGAGCATTATGGGAATTGCTAAAAAAATCGAAGCTGGAACGGAAAAGTCGATCAATAAAGTTCCAAAATCACCGAACCATTCTTCGATGTAATGCGTTCGAATTTCCACAGGTGAACCCCATGCCGTTAATTGAGTTGGATCTAATTCAACTCTTTCAAGCGTCAACACTTTCTTAACTATTACGGCACAGAAGGCACCCAGCATGAAAAGCGCACCGTGCGCAAAATTGACTACGCCAAGGGTACCAAATACTAACGTAAGTCCTAGCGCTATGAGCGCATAGGCACCACCTTTATCCAGGCCGTTTAAGACCTGCAGAATAAATGCGTCCATCAAGTGATCCCCGTGATACTGAATATAATCAGATTAGAAGTTTTCGATCCGGAACAGATCGAAAATAGAAATTTTATTTCCGAATATTCCAATTCCGAATGGCTTTAATGACAGACACTTCCCTGTGTCCTTTCAAGCAAAACAAATTAACCGTTGTTATAAGGCCCTAAGTTTCCACCTAACATTGAAGCTTCATACTCGACCTGTGCACGAGGTGTAACTTCGACCACTTCAAGAACGTCAAACTTCGAGCTTGGATTTTCTTTGCCTTTCACAACCAATACATCTTTGAAACACTGGTGATCTTCTGCACGATATTCAGTTGGACCATTACCCAGACCATCAAACTTGAAACCTTCTAATGCAGCACCAACCGCACTGGGCTTAAAGCTACCAGCACGTTGACAAGCATCAGCATAAAGAATTGCCTGACAATAAGTGGTGTGGGCAGCCTGACTGGGAGGAAAACCATAAGCTTTACCAAAAGATTTAACAAACGCCTTTGAGCCTGCGTCTTGTAGTGACCAATGCCAGTTAGTTGAACCGAATATACCTTTTACGTTTTCGCCTGCACCAGCAGCCATCAAACGAGAATATAAAGGTACGACTATTTCGAACTGTTTGCCGTTAACCTGTCTGTCACGCAGTCCAAACTGGATAGCCTGAGTCAACGAGTTAACCATGTCCTTACCGTAGTGGTTCAAAACCAGAACATCAGCACCAGAATTTAATACTGGAGTAATGTATTGAGAGAAGTCACCTGCACCAACCGGAGTCGGAACGGCTTGAGCAGTTTTCCAACCCATGGACTCAGTATACTTACGGATAGAGCCTTCCTGTGAATGCCCCCATGTATAGTCGGCTGTTAAGTGATAAGCAACACGATCAGTACCGTAGTTGTTTTTCAATACGGGTGCTAATGCAGCACCTGTCATTTCTGTATTAAAAAAGTGACGGAATCCGTTGGCTTTTTTATCTTTACCAGTCGTATCATTTGAATGAGTCAAACCGGCCATGAAAATGACACCCGCTTCCTGACAAAGGCCCTGAACCGCTATTGCAACACCCGAAGATGAACCACCAGTAATCATGACTGCACCATCTTTCTCAATCATACGCTTGGCAGAAGCTCGTGCTGCATCAGATTTAGTTTGTGTATCACCTGTTACATAAACCACTTTCTTACCATTAACACCGTTACCCTTGAGGGCTTTTGATGAAAATGTATTCATCATACCACCATCGCCTTCACCATTTATGTGTTGTACAGCCAGCTTGTATGCTCTCAGCTCATCCGCACCTTCGTCTGCATAAGCACCAGTCTGTGGCACGTTAAAACCAAAAGTTACAGTCGAACCTGTGGGTTCGTTAGTATAATTGGCGGCAAATGCTTTGTTACTAAAAATTAATGGCATAGTACTGGCAGCTGCAATTGCCACTGTGCCTTTCAGTATATTTCTTCTTGAATTATTTGTTGGTGTTTCGTTACTCATGTAGCTATCCTCATAATTTATGTAATTAATTATCATCTCTTAAAAAATGGCCTTGTTTTTTATGCAGCCATACATCAACCATGCGATTTTCGCGCCAAATAATTAACTTGTTATAAAACATAAGGTTAGAGATAAAAACCCGGATTAATCAGGTAGAAGCGTTACTTTTAGTAACTTATAAAAAATAAAAGTTACTATTGGTAACGGAGCAACTGAACAAATTTCGTGAATTACACGTTTATTATTGAAAACAATAGATAAATGAATAGTATCTGAGAGCAATATTTATTGTTATGGATTGCTGATTATTAACCGATAGCCCATTGGATTTATTAGTCAGTCAAAACTAAAGTTTCACCTGCTGTTTACTCAAAGACTTTTCGGAACGATGTGTGCTATCTCTTTGAGATCAGTTCCGGTTAATTCAAACGCTTGGGCAAAGCCTCGAATATAACGGCCTTCAAGGACGTTAATTTGAAATAGGCTAAAATCTTGAAGAGGTTCGATGATGTCAATAAAGCGACCAAACCTATGACGAAACTGTGCCATTACCAATGAGTAATGAGAGCTATTCCGATCAATAATAATGCCTTTACCCGCTAAAATTGCACGCCGGCGTGAAAATAAGTTACGACAGTTCGCTTCATCTTCAATAAATAATAAGCTAATGAAACCATTTTGTTTAAGATTAACCGTATGTTTTGCTAGGCCACTAATGAATAAGTAGTAAGCTGAGTTAAACTCAACATATGGGGCATAGCTTGCCTCCGGTTGATTTTTATGATCTCTAGTTGATAGGGTAACTGTTTTGAGACTAGCCAGCAGTTCATGAAATTCGTTTTGAATAAATTTTAAATTATGTTCTTTAGTCACGCTTTTAAAGTTCGGATTAAATGCAAGATATTAATCTTGCCACAAAAGCATAAAGTTTAAGTATTATTTTTTGCCCATTTTACTTAACCATTCATTTTCATTAATTGCGCGCTGGCTCGGTCGTTTTCACTGGCAAGGTTCATTAGTTTAATTTGTGTTTCGTAATGGCGTGCATATTCCATCATACGTACCATTGAACTGACCGTATTAACATTGCTAGCTTCCAGAGCACCTGAAGTTAAAGAAATCGATGCGTCGAGTTCGGCTGGTAAGCCATCACGCTTTCGAAATAAACCATCCTCACCCCTATAAAGTTGATTGGCATCCGGGTTAACCAACTTAATTCGATCAATAGCAATCAGCGTACTTGCACTTTGTCCTGCACCACGAATACTTATAGTTCCATCGCGGCCAATGACGAGTGATTCAAATTCTGGAATGGTAATAGGACCACCATCACCAAGAACAATTTGATTCGAACCATTTTGCAGTATTCCGTTGGAATCAAGATGGAAGTCGCCTCTTCGTGAATAAGTTTCACTACCATCTGTGCTTTGCACCACAAACCACCCCTCTCCATTGATGGTCACGTCCAGGTTCCTTCCTGTTGACATCAAAGGACCTTGGCTAAAATCAGCTCCAGCACCTTTGTCTGTAGAGTACACCCTGTCTGCTTGGCCATTACCATAAACAGGCGTGGGCTGAAAATTATTCAAAGTTGCTTTAAAGCCAATGGTGCTGGCATTAGCCAAATTATTGGCATTAGTCGTCTGAGCCAACATCGATTGCGATGCACCATTCATTGCGAGATATAAAAACTTATCCATATATTATGCCTTTAATTTTCTACTTAACTCTTATCACTAACGAATCTGTATAATTGTGTCCGTAATTGCATTCGACGTTTCTATCGAGCGTGCGTTGGCTTGAAAATTACGTTGAGCCGTAATTAAATTGACCAATTCTGCGGTCAAGTCAACGTTAGATGCCTCTAGTGCACCAGATTCGATTAAACCAAATCGGCCCGTACCACCGACTCCTGTTACTGGACTCCCAGAATCTGTGGTTTGCCTCCAAGATGCGTTGCCGACCCCCTTTAAGCCCTGACTATTAGGGAAATCAGCCATTGCTAACTGCCCAATTGGATTTGAAACGCCATTGCTAAATGACGCACGGATTAAACCCGTTTCAGAAATATCAAGACCCGTTAGTCTACCCGTAGAAAAACCATCTGGGCTTAATCGACTAACCGCAAAGTTAGAAGAAAATTGTGTTGTTGTATTATTGGCAAAGTCGTGAGTAATTGTGAGTGGGTCAGCACCATTGGACTGAGCTAATGCTACATTTTGAATTGTGGCAGGAGAGCTGCTTGCAAAAGTGCCATTACTGTTAAATGTAAGAACAGCAGGTTTTTGAACTACGTTTGCACCTGTTCCATTTGGATGGGTAACAGTTGGGTCGACGGCTGCATTGGCAATATCGGTTGGCTCACCGTCAAGATAAGTAAATACAAGCCATTGATTGGGGTCTCCGGCCAAGTTAGTATCAGTGGTCGGACCGTCATGTACAAAATAATAAGATGATATATGCGATGCACCCAGCGAATCAAAAACAGTACTCGACGTTGAGTGGGCATAAGTTCCACTTATTGACGGATTAAAAGTTGTTGGATCAGTTTGTGCGGCGGTTGAATTCAGGTTTAAGCCAACTTCAACTTCCGTAGTTGCCTGTGGTGAACCAGTGGATGCTGGGACTTTTATTGAGTTAGTTGTATTCAGACTGGTCGAGGTAACTGTACCATCCGCATCAACTGGAAACGTTTGTAAAAACTCCCGGCTGTTATTAGTAATGTATCCATCAGAATCGATTCGAAATTGCCCTGCACGAGTGTATGCAAGATCACTACCAGTGGCTTCTTGCTTTGTAATATAAAACCCTTGACCATTGATCGCAAGATCGAGGCTAGCATCCGTAAATTCCAAATTACCTTGTGAAAATTGCTGACTAACACTTGAGACCTGTACCCCGCTACCCACTGCATTGGGGCTATTGCCAAAAGACGATACTGCAAACAAATCACCAAACTCTCCTCGAGAGCGTTTAAAACCTGAGGTTGATACGTTAGCAATGTTATTACTTGTAATACTAAGGTCAGTTGTTGCTGCCTGCAAGCCACTTAGGGCTGTATTAAATGACATATTGTTATCCTTATTTTGCTGAATAGGTTACTAACCTAAATTATTTTACGGATTATCTTCAATTATCGATTTACAAAATTTTACGAACATCGGACATGCTGATATCACCGAGTCCAGAGATACTCAATGTTAGATCTTGTCCAGCAGTGCCAATGCTAACGCTTTCAACATCGACAACCGATAATATCGTGCCAGCTGAAATTGATGTTCCACGATTAACTTCAGCTGATATTGTGTATTTACCGTTAGAAAAAGGGGCTCCTGAGTCGTCTAGCCCATCCCATGAAAAATCAGATAACCCTTTGGGTTGTGCACCTAATAATTGTTGATGTACCAATTGACCTGCTGTGTTAGTGACTCTCACCGTGACTTCTTGCGCTGCTTGCTCAAGTTCGACTGAACCACTAAGCCCACCAGTAGCACCAAGGTAAATATCCTCGGATGGAATTAAAACTTTACGCCCCACCATGGTAGAAGCTTGCAATGCTTGATTGGATTGAAAAGAGGAACTCAATGAATTGAACGATGTATTCAACTCATTGACTCCACTTACTGTACCAAACTGAGCCATCTGTCCAAGGAAGTCGCCATTTTCCATCGGTTCCAATGGATCTTGAAAGCGAAGCTGAGCTGTCATAAGCTCTAAAAATTCGGCTTGACCTAATTCATCATTGGCTTTGGCTTTTGAAGGACTGGCATTGCTAAGGCCAAGCTGGGTAAATGTATTTTTTGTATCGATTTCATTCATAAGAATAGCCCTGTTGCATGTCCTGCGTAATTAAATTCATACATCTAGCTGCCTAACGACAATGCACGTAGCAATAAGTCACGAGTAGTACTGAGCACTTCGACGTTATTTTGATAGGCACGTGAGGCTGAAATCATGTTAGCCATTTCTTCTACCGCATTAACATTGCTACCAAATACATAACCTTCTTCATTGGCCAATTTGTGTCCGGGATCATACAGAGGTTTAGCTTCACTCTGACTTTGGATAATGCCAAGCATTCGCACACCGACTTTTTCTGGTCTGGAACGATCGTCCATCATAGCCTGAAAGACAGGATGTCTTGAGCGATAGGCCTCTTTTGCAGATGAGGCCAATGTTTCAGTATTTGCTAAATTACTTGCGGTTGTATTTAATCGAATTGATTGGGCACTAATGGCACTGCCAGATATATCAAAATTAGAAAAAAGTCCCATTATTATTCTCCTTTCAAAGCTTTAATTATGCCTTTAACACTACTATTTAAAAATGTGAAGCTCGTTTGGTATTGAAGTGCATTTTGTGAAAACTTAGCCTGCTCAACATGTGAATCAACGGTGTTTCCGTCTAACGAGGAATGTAAGGGGTTACGATATTTAAGTAACGGGTTGGAACTGGTTGCTGAATTAAGATTAATGTGTTTACTGTGACTACTCACCATATGTAAATTGTTAGGCTGTTGATTACCAGCTTGTTTTAGCATCGATTGGAAATCAATGTCGCGCGCTTTAAAATTTGGGGTATCAGCATTGGCTATGTTAGACGCCAAAACACTCGCACGCTTGCCCCGCATAATCATTGCATCATCATGGATTGAGAAAGCTCTTTCGAAACTTATTGGCATTGTTATGTCTCTTCACTATTAAGTTCAGATAATAACAATGCATTCTCAGTGCCATCCCATTATTTACTATTTATTTCAGGCACTTAACTAAAAATTTATTGAAGTAAATAGCGGCAAATGCGGCAATTAGTATGATCCTTTGCCGCTATTGCCGCATTTGAATTAAACCTGATGCACTTTCATAGCATCAATTACTGCTTGCCCTAATACGTCTGGATCAAACTTAGCAATAAATTTGTTTGCACCAACCTTGTCGACCATTGTTTGATTAAAAACACCACTCATTGACGTATGCAAAACAATGTATAAGCCTTTCAACCGCTCATCAGCTCTCACTTCAGTCGTAAAGGTATAGCCATCCATTTCGGGCATTTCAATATCAGAGATGACCATCGCTAATCGGTCCAAACGTGGATCTTTATTATCGGCCCAACTTTTAAGTAAATCGATGGCCTCTTTCCCATTCTTGGTGGTCAAGGTCTCCAACAACATATCATTCTCTAGCGTCTTACAAACCTGTTTGCGAGCCACTAATGAGTCGTCAGATATCAGTATTAAATTTTTCTCAACATGAGGATGTTCAACTTGGTCCCTAACTGCTTGAGAAAGACTTTCCCTTGTACCGACCACTTCAGACATCACACGTTCAACATCGATCACTTCAACCAGGTCACCATCAACATGGGTTACTGCTGTCAAATAACTTGAACCTTCAGATGTTCCACTCGGCGGGGCATGTATATCCTTCCAATTCAGGTTAACGATACGATCAACGCCTTGAACAAGAAAACCTTGAACGCTGCGATTATATTCAGAAATAATTAGGAATGAGTTTTTGATATCCTGTATTGGTGACCCTCCAATGGCCATACTGAGATCCATAATACTAATGGTTTTACCCCGGATATTTGAAATGCCTCTAACAACTGGATGAGATTGAGGCACAATCGATAACCTTGGGCACTGCAGTACTTCTCTCACCTTGAATACATTAATACCGTAAAGTTGTTGACCACCCAGTCGAAACATTAACAATTCTAATCGGTTTTGTCCTGCTAACTGGGTACGTTGGTCAACCGATGCCATTATACCGGACATATTCTGCTCCTAATTCATCACGTGGCAATTTTAAAATAGATTACTTACAGTAAGCTTGTCGGCAAAGGCTGGAAGGACTTTAATAATGAATAATGGCTCGTTAATTGCATTAAGTTTTAGAGATAACGGATATTTCTTCAAATTTAATTTTTTAGATGCAATACACGTTATGTGGTAACTATCGTTATTTAGTTATATATTTTTTTAAAAAATGGTGAACTTAAATTGAACACTTACAGACCGTCTAATACGTTATATTTAACCTTAGTTTGTCTGGGTTTGATGATAGTAAATGATGGCGTAAAAGCAGATCAATATCAAAGTCTCGAATCGATTCAGTTTCAGGCAGAAGAGTATATTATGCAATTTGACTATAAAACCCCCTATCTACCTGAAGCTAAAACCAATTATCTTGACTCTAGATTAAAGCTAGCTAACTGCAATAAGCCGCTTCAAGTAATATTTTCTAACTTACAGAAAACCTATGGAAGAACTTCCCTTAACATAAGTTGCCAAAACTCATCTAAATGGCGCATTCATTTACCAATAAGTGTCAAGGTGTTTGATGATGTACTAGTGGTAAAACAATCTGTTAGCCGCGGTCAAAAAATTGACGCCAGCATGCTAGAGCATGTTAAAAAAAATATAGCTTTATTGAATCAAGGATATTTTATTCAAAAAGGTCGCTTAAAAAATACAGAGTCTAAGCTCAATTTAAAACGCGGAAGTGTTTTAACAGCTAACAATACTCGACCATCTGATCTCGTTAAAACAGGACAAAATGTAACGTTAATCCTTGATTATAATGGAATCAATATCAGGACTTCAGGTAGGGCTCTTCAGTCAGCTAAAATGGGCCAGCTGATTAAAATCAGAAACACACAATCTCATAAAATTGTAGAGGGCATTGTTTCTGGTATAGGCCTAGTAAAAGTTAATCTTTAATTTAAATGCAGGCTATTTTTCATCGAATAATAGATTAAAAGGATCCTCTAATTTTTAGTGATAACGATTTTTTTATGAAAAAGCAATTCGCTCAAAATAGTTATTAATTAAATTAAACTTTGCACATAAACAGCCGATTAATAAAACATGAAATTACATTAAGGAGTGTTTGAAATGACAGATGCCATCAACACACAAAATAGATTGCAGTCAACAGTAATAAAATCAGATACACAGCCCACCGCAAAAAAGGATACGGGCTCTCTTTCGCGTAGTGAAGAGAATGCAACAGCAAAGTCTGGTGCAGCGGCTATCGTCGAGTTAAGTAACTCAAATGTTTTACAAGACTTAAATACCTCTGTTCAAGTAATACCTGAAGTTAATGCAGCCAAAATTGAAACAATAAAGCTTGCAATGACACAAGGCGACTACCATCCTAATGCTGAAGTAATTGCTAAAAAATTTAGTGAAATAGAAAAGTTATTACCATGAATTTAAATTCATCTAACTTATGTCATGAGGGAATGGATCAACTGCTTCAAACTCAACTAGCAACAGTTGAAGAAGTTAATCGTTATTTAATTGAACTAAAGGCTTCAATTGGTCAAAACGATATTGAAGCATTAAATGCAACGCTGTCTGCAGAATATCTTCCCATTAACGAGATTGAAAATCTTGAAAATCGTCGCCATCAAATATTAATTCAATATGGATTTGAAGCGAGTAATGATGGCCTATCAGAATGCATTAAATGGTGTGATGATAATGATGGTATTTTATTTAAACGTTATCAAACTTTAATTGCTTCGTTAGTTCAGTTACAGCAGTCTATTCAAATCAACGCATTGTTAGTTAACAAAGGACAAGAACGTATAAAAAAGTCGGTTAGTCTGCTGACAGGACAAGTGAACAATGAAAAATCGAATACTTATTCGAAAAATGGTCAAACTTATGACTCTATTAGCAAACGGAGTATTTCTCAGGCTTAACTTTTTATTGAAGAAGAAGCCGATCATAAGCTTATTTTCTTAATTTATTTTGTACTAATTTCTCGATTAAATAAACAGAAATGTCGTGGGATTATATTACGACCATAAAGTCTGCCCAGCCTCAAGCGCATAAAAAACGTTATCTTATCGTTTAAGACCCAATGGATTTTCAATATCTACATTATCCATAAAGGGCTTTCTTCTATCTTTATGAGTTACTTGATATATCAAACCCATCCAATTACCAACCACGGCGCTGGCGGTGTCATGCCAAGTATTATTAAGCTTTGACAAAACTAATGATTCTGGGAAGTCAGGCATTTCAAGTTGATGATTCTTTGCCAATTTAACTCTCGATTCAAACTCACGCATTAACGCTGACTCAAATACCCCAAAATACTTGGTCGGTAATGGTGGATAGGTCGTAAGTTCACCCAGAATATATCGAGTAATCTCTCGTTTATATTCTTTTAACAATGAAATAGTGTCATATTCTGGATGACCCTGAAAAAATACGGTACGAAAACCATCAGCGCTAGTTGCTAGGTGAATGCAACCATCATCACCCGTTACTAGTGCCTTTAACCCGGCTGCAACAAATTGTTGTGCATCTACATTATTCCAACGAGAATGAGGAACGTCAAATTGCGTATTAATGTCGACGACTAATGGGTGACTTTGGTCAATTACGTTATGCGGAAAAACACCCCATTTCTTATAAGGCTTTTGTACCCTTTTTTGTCCATATCGAAACTCAAGCACTGCATGAGTTGCTAGGCAAGAACATAAGGTCGAAGTTACGTTTTCATGGGCCCAATCAGCCACTTCAATGAGAGATTCCCAAAACACTTCTAAAGAAAGTTCAGGACCCGTTACATTTGCACCAGTGATGATCAAAGCATCCAACCCCTGAGCTCGAACTTGATCGAAGCTTTCATAATGCTGATCAATGTGAACCTGAGCGGCTTTACCTCTCGGCAATGTATCGAGTGTAAACGGGTGAACGTAAAATTGTGCAATTGGATTACTCTCCCCTATTAACCGAAAAAACTGCCTTTCAGTTGCGCCGAGAGCTAAGTCAGGCATCATGTTTAATAAACCAATGTGCAATTCGCGAATATCCTGATGCTGAGCAATATTAGGTTTTAACACTTTCACACCTTCCGCCAACAGTTTGCCAAATGAAGGTAAGTTATTATGAGCAACTAAAGGCATTAAAGATTCCCCATCAGACTTTTACTGTTTTCACTTTGACGGGCTATAGCTAATTCTATTAAGGTTAAAAAATCCTCTTCATTTTTAACTTTTGCTACTTCATCTGATGTCACCGTATAACCATGTGGATGAGCAATTGCTTCATATCTCGGTATGCGAGAGTGAAACAGATGTGGAAATACCCACCTTGCAAATTCATCAGGATCTATTTCAGCTGCATATTCAAGTCCACTTTCTTCAAAGTACATTTGAAGGTGTTGTTGCAGAAATTCAGCCCGATAAAAAAGAGGTTTAGGCGAGCTTTGGGCCCTTTGCACCAGTATTTCTTCCTGGACTTGATTGGTAACTTGAATATACAGTATTAAGCTACATTCAATTAAGGTTTCAATCACCTCAGGCTCTTCAAGTTCGCACAAACTACCACCAACATCGTTAATAAAATGCGGGTAACCATAAATATCTTGAGATTTTTTAATGAATTCTGGTACTTCAAGCATAGCGTCAATCTCAGCTTGACGATAAATAGCTTGTCTTTTAATAAATTCATCGAGTTCAACACCACCTAGTGCGGGGTTACCTAACTTACCAACAAAACTTAATACAGGACCCAAATCGTCAATTTCGATATTGTTTCGTATGTGTATCCAGTCTTTACGCAACAAATCTTTTAAAAAAGGAACTTGCATCGCTTGTTGTTTAATCATATCGAGAATATGTTCATCTAAATAACGAGTACCAATTCGATAATCACCTGAATAATGAAACCAGTTTTTACCCTGCAACATGCCCGAAAGATAAGACTTTCCAACACCCGACATACCCAACAATGTAACGTTTTTATTCTTCCAGTAACGGAATTCTTCAACAGTAAACTTCAAAACTCGCTCCAAAGAACATAAAGAAGTAAGTATGCAATATCGTTAAGCTCTGTGGAACCATCAGTTTTCATTTTACTTCAATACTGTTCGTCGTTATATTCCGCCTAAATTCTAATTGAAAAGGACAATGGCTGTGTTATTTGATTATATTATTGTTGGTGCGGGATCAGCCGGTTGTGTTTTAGCAAATAGACTAACCGCCAACGGTAAGTATTCGGTACTAGTTTTAGAGGCCGGAGGCAGTGATCAGACCTTTTGGATACAAACTCCAATTGGTTACGGTAAGTCGTTTTATAATCCAAAAGTTAATTGGATGTACACCACAGAAAAAGATCCTGGTCTCAATAATCAAGCCAATTACTGGCCACGTGGCAAGGTTGTTGGTGGATCAAGCTCAATCAATGCGATGGTTTATATCCGCGGACAGGCTGAAGATTATAACCACTGGCAAACATTAGGAAATTCTGGGTGGGGCTGGGATGATGTACTCCCCTACTTTAAAAAATCAGAAACTAATTCAGATGGCGGCAATGAACATCGTGGAGATAGTGGTCCTCTGTATGTTAATAATGTGAGTAAGCAATACCATCCTTTGACCAAAACCTTTATTCAAGCAGGACAACAATTTGGCTTTAATTATAATGCTGATTTTAATGGCGCAAGTCAGGAAGGTTTAGGGTATTACCAAATCACGACTAAAAATGGACTGCGCATGTCAGCTGCTCGAGCATATTTACACCCTGCACTCAAACGTGACAATTGCCAGATAGTGACTGATGCTCAGGTCAATCGAATATTGTTCCGTGATAACGCGGCTTATGGTGTTGAGTATAAAAGACACGGTGAAATTCATGTGGTGTCTGCCAACCGAGAGGTCATTGTATGTGCGGGTACAATTAATTCACCTCAACTATTACAACTGTCGGGCATAGGCCCTTCTAAGCTACTGAAAGATCTTGCGATCCCTGTGGTGCATGCGACTGAGTTGGTCGGACGTAACCTGCAAGATCACTTGGGTTACACTCATTATTATAAATCCAAAGTGCCTACTTTAAATAATCAGCTTTATCCGTGGTGGGGTAAGCTAATGGCTGGAATAAAATATGTCTTAACGCGGCAAGGTGTATTGTCGCTGAGTGTGAATCAAGCCGGTGGTTTTATTCGCAGTAATCCCAATAAACTCAGTCCCAATTTACAAATGTATTTTGCTGCAATTACCTATTCATCAGCCCCAGAAGGTAAACGCCCACTCATGCAACCAGACCCATACCCAGGCTTTTTAAATTCAGTGGGGCAATTGCGACCAGCCAGCCGGGGGCATCTTGAAATCAGTTCGACTGAGCCAACCACCCAGCCAAAAATTTATCCTAATTACTACTCGGCTGAGGAAGATGTCGTTGAAATGTTAGAGGGCGTTAGAATATTGAGAGCATTGGCTGAAACCCCCGCATTATCAAATATTATTGAACATGAGATGACACCGGGGCTTAATATACATTCTGATGATGAATTAATCGACGATATCAAGCAGCGAAGTAGTACTGTTTTCCACCCGACTAGCACCTGTATGATGGGATCAAACACCCACGATTCCGTGGTTGATTCTCAAGGGCGAGTTCATGGTGTGCGACAATTACGAATTGTCGATGCATCAATATTTCCTACTGTTATTTCAGGCAACACTAATGCCCCTGTAATAATGGTTGCAGAAAAAATAGCTGATCAAATTTTAGCTTAAAACTTCTCAAAATGGCGACTATGGGAACACCATACCCACTAAACCAAAGATTTATACTGAGTTTTATTTTACTGACCTTAATCCAACCGTTGACATTATTGAATTCATTTAGACACTTACCAAAATCACTCCAACATGATTCGCCTATTCACGGAATAAGCGCCATGCTCATTAGTATTGTTTTATTTTCTGCAATGGATTCAATTGTGAAATGGTTGGGTGGTAGTTATCCCACTCACCAAATCATGTTCTTTCGTTGTGCAGTTGCCATGGTGCCTATCGTTGTCATTATTACTATGCGGGGTGGCATTTCGTTGTTACGAATACAAGAACCCTTTTTATTGTCCTTACGTTGTTTACTCGGTATCACAGCCATGGGGTTTGCATTTTATGCGTTTTCATTAATGCGTCTTGCTGATGGCCTTGCGATTTTACACACCACACCTCTTTTCATGACGGTATTGTCGATTATGTTTTTAAAAGAACGCGTTGGCTTGCATCGTTGGGCTGCTGTTATGGCTGGATTTATCGGAATGACAATTGTAGTACGCCCAGGCAATAGTATGTTTGAAAGTGGAAGTTTTTATATGTTATTGGCAGCTTTTTGTATTAGCTGCACCACAATATTAATCCGTCATCTGAGTATTCGAAGTGACCCCGTTAACTTGACATTTTATTTCACAATGAGTGGTGTGCTAATTAGTTCGATTGCGATTTTTTTTCTTGGTTGGCAAGCACCCGAGGGGCGAGACTGGGCATTTTTTATTGCGGTAGGGTTTTTAGGTGGCATGGCTCAATATCTGATGAATGTCAGTTATCGACAGGCACAAATTTCAATGGTGTCTCCACTGAAGTATCTGAGCATAGGCTTTGGTGGCATGATTGCCTATTTTGTTTGGTCTGAGTTACCCGATCTTCAAAGCCTCGTTGGTATTAGCATTATTATAGCCTGCGGCCTTTATACATTACATCGAGAGTTGTTCCACAATCGTAAATAAAAACATGCCTAAAAACGTAAATTTACAAGCTTATGTCATGCTGACCTTTGTAACCTGGGGTTGGGGATGTAATGCTGTATTTAGCAAAATTGCAGTAGATCAAATATCACCCATGATGTTGGTAAGCTTACGTTGGATAGCCCTGTTAATTTTACTTTTAATTTTTTCTCATCGGCAAGTTGTCAAAGATTGGTTAGTCATCCGTCAACATTTTATTTATTTTGCTCTGATGGGCACAATTGGATTTACGTTTTTCAATGCGTTGTATTATGTGGCAGCTCACACAACTTCAGCAATCAACATAGGCATTATACAAGGTACAACTCCTATTTTTGTTTTTATTGGTAGTTTTTTATTTTTAAACTCAAAAATGACAGCTTTGCAAATAATAGGTGCGAGCGTTACGCTTATTGGCGTTATTGTGGTAGCAACTAAAGGTGAGTTTAAACAACTGGATGAATTGGTTTTTAACCGTGGTGATTTATTTATGCTTATAGCCTGTTTTTTTTATGCGACCTATTCTATCGGTTTGACTCGACGACCTAATATTGCACCATTGTCACTGTTTACGCTTTTGGCGGGGTTTGCTTTTTTAGCATCACTTCCCTTATGGATAATCGAAATTCAATATCAAGGTTTTCAGTCACCCACCGCCACTGGCTGGACTATTGTTGCCTTGGTAACACTATTACCCTCATTGTTTTCCCAACTATTGTTTATCTATGCGGTTGGATTAGTGGGACCTGGTAGATCTGGCATGTTTGTTAATCTGGTACCTATTTTTGCTTCAGGCATGGCCGTACTATATTTAGATGAAAATTTTGAAGACTTTCATGCCATATCATTAGCACTCGTATTGTGTGGTATTTTCATAGCTGAGTTTGGCAAAGGTGAAAAAGTCAAAATAACCGCCTAGTGTAATTTTATATTATTATCACTGATTATGCTTTCGCCCTCAAAAAAAATAGTTTCTGCTGCAAGCACACAATATAACTGGCACCTTTTGCTTCGTATCTTTATACCTTTCGCTCTGGGCTATTTCTTGTCCTATTTTTATCGCGTTGTTAATTCGATCATTGCTGGTGACCTCACTACCGAACTAAATTTAAATGCTACTGAACTTGGTTTTTTAACTAGCACTTACCTCATTACGTTTGCCGTCATTCAATTACCATTGGGGGTTTTGCTTGATAAATATGGGCCTCGAAAAATAGAAGCAGTGCTATTACTCTTTGCAGCCATGGGTTCAGCTATTTTTGCATCAGCGACAAGTTTTAACATGCTGGTAATTGGGCGCGCGTTAATAGGTCTAGGTGTTTCAGCATGTTTAATGGCTGCTTTTAAGTCATTTGTCCAATGGTTCCCATCTGACCGTTTACCGTTAGCTAATGGATTACACATGACGGCAGGTGGATTAGGTGTTCTTTGTGCTTCATCGCCAACCGCTTGGTTACTTGAAAATTTAATTTGGCGAGATCTATTTTGGATCTTGGCAGTAGCAACATTACTGGTAGCAATTATTATATTCCTCGTTGTTCCTGACAAACCTTCACCGGTTGCAAAAGTGCGCATGACTCATCACATAATGGGCATATTCCATGTTTTTAACGATCGATATTTTTGGCGAATTATTCCTATATCCGTTTCAACACAAGCCACAGCATTAGCCTTAATTGGATTATGGACAGGTCCATGGTTTGCGGATATTGCTGGGTTTAATGACACTGAAGTAGCCAATTCATTACTACTGATTGGAATTTCTATGATTGCTGGATATATCATGATTGGCTATACCGCTTACTTTTTGAGTAAACGGGGCATTAATAGCATCACTGTCGCACTAGTTGGGATGAGCATATTTATGCTAACCCAAATAATACTCGTATTCCATCCTGTTTATTTTGCTCGAATTACCTGGATGTTATTGGGTTTTTTTAGCACTAGTTCGATTTTAATCTATGCTGCACTATCACAACATTTTTCAGCTCAATATGCAGGACGCGCAAATACTGCGTTAAACTTTTTAGTCTTTGCTTTTGGTTTTTTAATCCAGTGGGCAATTGGTGCAGTCTTAGATGGCTTTCCGTCTAGGAGTGAAGGCAGTTACTCATTAGAGGGCTACCAACAGGTATTCATTTATTTGATTATGCTTCAAGCTTCCTGTCTAGTTTGGTACGTTCTGAGACGAAGACATTGGTAATATCACAGCCTTAGGCGTCCCTTGGCGCCAAGACGCCAAATAATCTGTATTTAAAACAGCAATAGCCTTCAAAATATAATTTTCCATTCAGGCGAGAGCCTTGCACCGGCCTCTAATTAAATTCTCGAAAGGTCATTTTGGTTTAGGGCAAATTAGTCTTTTTACCTTCGTTATCGCTTTCAGTTTCGCTAAGATCCTTTTCGTCTGGTGCATTTAAACTATCTTGCCTATTAGCGCGATCACTCACCCCAACAACTTTGCCTGCATTACTACTGCCATCGAGTGAATCGGCCTTAAAACCACCAAACATATCGCCAAATTCTGAAAGAATCCCCGTCATTTTTTCACGCATCATGGTCAATTCTTCGGTAAGCGTTACATTTTCAGTTCTCAGTAGTTCTAAGTTGTCGGCAGTATTTACTGATTCTGCTTCGGAAGTAACTTCTACTCGTGGGGGCTTCAAGTTTTTATAAACATTAATTAAATCGATAATTGAACTATCAAGGCTGGTTATTTGGTCCACATCAGATTTCATCAAGATGTCGACTATCTTTTGCAGAAACAGTCTTTCCTGTAGTTCCAGCTTTTTAGACGTAGCAGATAGCTCTGCATCATTTAAATCATAAACTGCTTGTAAGAAACCTTCTGTTTCTTCAGTTCTGGTTTTTGATCGTACTTTAAATTGAGAAACCAGTTGTTCAACCGCATTTTTAAGCTTCTTTTGAGACTTAATTTGAAACCAAACAACAATAAGTAGGATGGTCAGTAAGATAATGCAAGCTTCCGCTAACAAAACCACAACCAGTGAGTTAATGTCAAACATTGAAAGGCTCGCCTTCTTTGGATTTTACTATATCGGTCAGCTCGTCATCTAAAGAAAGACTCTCATTTTTAGAGCGACGTCGTAACACAATGAATATACCTCCAATAATTAGGATAAGAATCAGATTAGACACGCCTACAATAATCATGACTTGTGCCCAATTAATTTTGTCAACCGTCTTATTGAGTTGATTTACATCTGCCTCTACGGGTTTTAAATTTTTTACTTTTGATAATTTTGATGACTTAATTTTTATTTCAACAGGTTTATAAACACCCACCATCGAAAACCTACCAAGGTCATAAGTTTGTTTTTCACCATTAATTGTTTGTGCCGAAACTTTAATGTGAGCCTGAAAAAGTCCAGCTTGGTTAGCATTGAATTGTGCTTGCCAAATACCCAAGTTATTATTTAGCTCCAAAGCAAACTGATCGCCATTTGGAGCTTTCATTTGAATATCTGGCTGAAGCGTATTAGCCATTAGGTATTCCTCCCGTGCTTCAATGGTTAGTCGATAGGTGCCTGGATCAGCTATTGTCCTGATGTTGACTTTGACTGGCCACTGCACCTCAAAATCAATCCGTTTACCTCGATTAAATGTTTGGCTATCAATTGTTACAATGAAGCTATGCTTGCCCTCAGCCAAACTTCCATCAAATTGATGGACGTATTGGCCTTTATTTTTAGGCACTTCGCTATGAATGAGCGATAATTGGTTTTCAGAATCCTTTTGATCCATGTGTCTTAAATCAAAGGTAACGAATCGTAAGAAACTATTCTTACTAATTTTTTTACCTTTATTATGCAGTTCTGCCACGATTGTAATCGGCTCAGAGGGTGAAATGTAGGCAGGCACCCCATTTAATTTTAACTTCAAATCAGTCACAACCATTAGCTTATTATCTGGATCACTATGGGCATCGATTTTCCAGATACCTACCGTTGGTTTTTTAATAGTAATTAGGTCGTAGCCTTCTTCACTGCGCCAGATTGACTTGCCTTTTTGTTGAAAACTAATCGGAGTGGAATCTGGTGGATATAAGTGTGTTGGCATACTGCCTTTTGGACGGAATATGAGCAATGTAAGTTCTTTGATACTTTTATCAACTGTAAACTTATCGCCTTCCAACTCAATCATATCGGGATCAGTGGCGCGCTCAAATAATTTCAGAAATATTTTTTGTAATTCCTTTGCTGATTCAGCGGTTTCAAATGACCCTCCCGTTTCAAGCGCCAACTGCTTAAGCAAAGTTTCATCAGTGTCTTTTGATAATGCAATGGCATGGACTTTTGCACCAGACCTTTTCAATGCTTGGATACTTTCCGATAAAATCATCTTTCGCGATGCCTTGTTCACCTGCGTATCTGTAGAAATATCAACTTGTCCATCAGTAAGTAAAATGACGCTACGGTTGGCTTTGGCATCTGCCTCTATCCAATCAAGAGTAGCCCTTGCCAGCGCGCTTTCAATATTGGTATGTAACCCATTTGAATGGATTTCAGTGACACCTATATCAGCTTGCCGACGCCAAGCTTTATTTACCTCTCCCCACTTCACGGTCATATTGACATCACGCCCAAAGTTCCAGACCCCCGCATACGAACCGTCAGGTATTAAACCATTTAACATTTTTAAAGCAGGGATTCGAAGGTTAAGAGGGTCTGTTTTCTTCATGCTGCCAGACACATCGATTAAGACTCGAATATCATTGTAGCTAGCAGTTGCAAGGGCACTGTGACTAATGATCAGCATCAGCAGAGGTAATACAATGTTAAAAAATGGCTTCATGTTATTAAGATAACCTCTGGACATGAAATTTTTATCGGCGGTTTATTAATAATATGAAACCCTCTCTGATTTTTTTAAATTCTGTTTATAAAAGTAGTTGAAGTTGTCACTTATACAAGTCGATTTTTATAGACAGCGCTATAATTAGATTTAAATTCAATACAAAAGCCAGAATAAAACTTATGGCAGACAAGTACCCCAACCTCGTTATTAATGCATCAACCTACGATTTATGTGTGCGGGCGTTTAGAACAACGAGAAAGTTATTAAAGCTCAATATAAAACTTCATGAAGAGGAACAGAACACCAAGAAAGCCAGTAATACTGGTGATATTTTTCTGTTTAATCATTTTGCAAGGTTTGAAACTTTTATCCCGCAGTATCTCCTCCACGAGGCAACTGGTGTCTATTGTCGATCTGTTGCCTCTGCTGAATTTTTTGATAGTGATGAACGGTTTAGTCAGTTTTTATACTCCATCGGTGTTGTACCAAATGACCTTCCCGACCTATTCCCCTTTTTAGCTAAAGAAATATTACATGGCAGGAAACTCATCATGTTCCCAGAAGGCGGCATGGTGAAAGATAAGCAAGTGATCGATCAACAGGGTCATTACAATATTTTTTCACGAACTGCAAACAGGCGGCGTAAACATCATCGTGGTGCAGCCGTGATAGCAATGGCACTAGATGCGTTTAAAGCAGCTCTTTTAAATGACTTTACGAAAGGTAATTATCAACAGGTTGAGCGTTGGGCAGAACAACTAGAGTTCAACACTAGCGAGGAGCTAATGGTAAAGGCCTTTAAACCAACGGTCATTGTGCCAAGCTACATTACCTTTTACCCGATTCGCGTCAGCGATAATATTTTGTATAAAGCCGTTAGGCTATTCAGAAAGGGCATCAATAAACGATTTGCTGAAGAACTAATTATTGAAGGCAATTTACTTTTTAAAGACACTGATATGGATATCCACTTTGCAAAACCGATTGTAGCCGGTGATTATTGGCGTTGGTGGGAAAAAATGCTCTTACCCCACGTGGTTAATCAATTCGGTTCATTATCTGAATTATTTAACCTTGAACCAGATAAAGAACATCTTGGAGGCAAACTTCATTCTCTTGGTATGAAGGTAAAGAGTCATAAAGTACGTGATGACTACATGCAATCAATGTATGAAGCAGTCACAATAAATCTAAGCCATATTGCTTCTTATCTAATATTGGCTCTATTCAAACAAGGATTGGAACGACTCGACTGCGCTCGGTTCCACAAGATGTTGTATTTCAGTATCAAGAAAATACAGGCTACAGATTATTGCTTGCATCGAAGTCTGCGCAATCCAGAGGAATATGGCGCCCTTATTAATCAAGGTACAAGCCGTCTAGACCAATTTTTAAAAACAGCTCAATCATTATCTCTGGTACATGTCGATAAGGGCTGTTATTTGCTCGACAAAAAACTAATCCACGACTTTGGGATTGACGACATTAGAACTGAGAATTTGATTGCCGTTTATGCCAATGAGATATCGCCATTGTCGAAAGTAACCGACATGATTAAATCAAGCATTGAGTATGTTGATACAATGACCGTTGAACAATTTGCTCAGTTTCGATTATGTGACGAAGCAGTTGCCACTCAGTGGGATAAAAATAAATATAACAAAACCAAACATGATGCTATTAATCAGCAGCAAACAGCAACAGCCGACCCAAACTGGTTTTTTCTTAAAGCGATTAAAGAGCCTGCAAATGCAGTGTTGCTAATTCATGGTTTTTTAGCGGGACCAGCAGAAATGCGAAATCTGGGTGATCGGTTGAATGAACAAGGGCATCATGTGTTAGGTGTGAGATTAAAAGGCCACGCAACGTCTCCATGGGATCTGAAATATTGTGACTGGCAAGAGTGGTTATATTCTGTTGTTCGTGGTTTCGACATAGTTAAAGCCTTTAGTCAAAATATTCACATTGTTGGATTCTCTACCGGTGGCCTTCTTGCTTTGATGCAAGCTTCACTTCATCCACATAAAAAATTGAAATCAGTAATTAGCATCTCTGCTCCTGTTGAATTCAAGAATAAAAACCTAAAATTTGTGCCATTGCTGCATCATGCTAATCGGTTGGCTCAGGGAATCAAGCTAGAGGGTATTATTCCTTTTCAACCCAACGAACCTGAACATCCTGACGTTAATTATCAGCACATACCCATCCGAGCACTATATCAATTACAACAGCTGGTTGAACAACTTATGAGTGAGCCTTTAAAAATACAAGCCAAAACCCACTTATTTCAATCTAACAATGACCCCGTAGTTGAACCTTCAAGTGTTGAGAGTTTGTACCGAAATATCGAGGCAAAAGAAAAATCTATCACCATGATTGAAGCAAACTGTCATGGCATTGTTTACGACAACATCGATGATATTCATCAGAAAATTATCGAATTGATAAAAATATGAATGGACGTATGCCCAGAGCATAATCAGTCTGGGTTAAAGCGCAGAAAGATCTTGCAAAAAATAAACATTGAGTCTATTAAACTTTTTAAATACCTGATTTGATTTACCATTTTTCTCGATGGATTATATTTTATCACGGGCATAAAAAAAGGCGCCTAATTCGACGCCTTTTCATCCCTAGCTGCTATATTTTTTTAATGCTGCAGCTTCTCCTCCAGTACTCGGTTTTAGTTCTGCAACTCAAAACTATAAAAAGTTATAAGGAAATAATTAAAGACAGTAAATCACAATCACTTATAACTTACCACTAAAATATGACCTGTGATGGAAGGCGAGTATTAATTTTGATTGACGTGATCGTAACAATCGGTAACACTTTAAGTGTCGATTTGATATCAGTGAACATACTCGTGCCAAGATCCACACCTGAGACTAGACCTAACGAAATAACGATCATCGTTGTTCTCATTGCTCTGCTGCTTTTATTACCGCCCATAGTTGTTTTGTGGTCATTTAATGATAGTTATTGGCTAGTACCCTACCTAATCTGGTCTATTATTATTTTATTGAGCTATTGGTTGCAACGGCATTTAAAAAAACATGCACTTTGAACTATGGCAACTGTTTCTGGTTAGCATCCTTTACTTGGGGCTGCTTTTCTTGATAGCGACTGCGACTGACCGTCATTGGATACCCCCTTCTATAGCTCAACACCCTCTGGTATACACATTATCACTCGGTGTTTACGCTACATCTTGGAGTTTTTACGGCAGTGTTGGGTTCGCACAAAAACAAGGTTTTAGTTTCCTCGCTATTTACCTCGGCGCCACGATTGCTTTTGTCGCATCGCCTATTCTATTACGCCCCATTCTAAAACTAACCGAAAGTTACAGGCTCGCATCACTGGCCGATCTCTTTGCATTTAGATATCACAGTCAAACGGCTGGAGTGCTAGTCACAATATTCATGTTAGCGGGCACCCTCCCTTATATGTCACTTCAAATTCAGGCAATTACTAATACCCTTCAAATAATGACGCAAAGTGCTCAAAATGGACATATGGCCCTTGGTTTTTGTGTCACTATCGGTTTATTTTCAATTTTATTTGGAGCGCGCCATATCTCCCCACGCGAAAAGCATCATGGATTGGTAGTGGCAATTGCTTTTGAATCGCTGGTCAAATTGGTGACATTATTAACGGTGGGCTTATTCGCAATATTTGGAATATTTGGTGGGTTCTTCGAGCTTAATCAATATCTTGAACTTAACCCTGAAGCCAGTGCAGCGTTATTTAAACCCGTTAGAGAAGGTCCATGGGCAACATTAATGATGTTATCTTTTGCTTCTGCATTTTTATTGCCCCGTCAGTTTCATATGATTTTTGTTGAAAATACCAACCCAAAAGCACTGAATACTGCGAGCTGGGCCTTTCCGTTGTTCTTATTACTCCTCAATATCTCAATCCCACCCATTTTATGGGCAGGGGAATCTCTTAACCTCGGTATTCCAGCTGACTTATATGTACTGGGTATCACTTTAGACAGCAGCTCTAAAGTATTACCCATGCTCACTTTTTTGGGTGGTTTATCGGCTGCTAGTGCGATGATTATTGTCACAACACTCGCACTGGCTTCAATGTGTATGAACCATATTGTGTTACCTGCTAGCTTCCCTCTAAGATTATCCATTGGTATCAACATGTATCAGTGGCTACTTTGGGGTCGACGTCTAGTCATCGTACTGATTATTGCAGCTGGATATAGTTTCTACCTTGTTCAGCAGCAGTATAATCAAGGGTTAGTCGGCCTTGGGCTTATCTCATTTGTAGCTGTAGCTCAGTGTTTACCAGGCATTGTTGGTTTGCTTTATTGGCAACGAGCGAGCAAAGCAGGTTTTATTGCGGGTTTATTAACAGGTGGGTTTATCTGGGCCATTACCTTATTACTGCCATTGTTTGAACGTGCAGGCATTATCGCATTTCCATTTTTAAATATACCGAATTTAGCCATTAGTACGACAGACAGTGCTTTATGGTCACTTGCATTTAATGGCCTAGCTTTCGTCTTATTTTCATTCATGTTGCCCCAATCAAAAGAAGAAAGGGAAGTATCCAATGCGTGCTTTCGTAAAGGTTTTTTAGTACCTCAAGGCAAGGTCCGAGCTACTTCCATCAACGAATTTGAACATCAATTAGCTAAAATTATTGGCACTGACATTGCCCGTAGTGAAATTAAACGAGCCCTATCGGACCTAGGACTCGATCACAAAACTGTCAATATGGCTTCATTACCTCTATTAAGGGAACAAATAAACCGAAATTTATCTGGATTAGTAGGTCCAGTCTTATCTCGTATGATCGTCAATCAACATTTACAGATTGATCGAGCCACAAAGTCAGCACTCGCTGACACCATTCAGTTTGTAGAAAGTAAAAATGAAAAAACCCGTTCAAAACTTGAAGGTGTTTCAAGTGAACTCGACACACTGAGAAAGTTCCACTTTCAGGTATTACAAGACTTGCCTTTAGGTGTCGTATCAGTCAGCGAAAACAACCATATTTTAAGTTGGAATAATGCGATGGCGCGTCTAACAGGGATTGATCAAAAATCAATTGTTGGACAACCTATCGATAATATAGAGCAACCTTGGCAAAAAATACTGACATCTTTCATTTCGAATAAAAATTTTCAAATCAGAGAGTTAAAAGCAATAATTAATTCTGATTCTTATGTCCTGAATTTGTTTAAGGCGGTTGTCAGTCATGACCAAAAACAACGTAGCGGTATTGTAATTCTTATTGAAGATCATAGTCAGCGTTATTCACTAGAAGAAAAACTGGCACACAGTGAACGACTGGCCTCTATCGGTCAACTCGCGACAGGGGTTGCACATGAAATAGGTAATCCTGTAACAGGTATTGCTTGCTTAGCACAAGATTTACAATCTGAACCAAACAATTCAATTATTTTACAGCAAGGTCTTGATCAAATACTGAAACAAACAAACCGCATAGACAACATAGTTCGATCTTTAGTCAACTTCAGTCATACTGACAGATACCACGACCATTCTGCTGACTCTCTAAGCCTTCGCGATACCATTGATCAGGCAATACAATTAATTTCACTAAACCATTTGAGCCAGTCATTAACTTATGATAACCAATGTGATGGGACTATTTATATCCTAGGCTACTCACAAAAACTAATTCAAGTTTTTGTGAATCTACTGAGTAATGCTACTGATGCTTCTAGCCAAGGTGGTAAGATCGAAATACAAGCCTTTTTAAACGGTCAGACAGTCAACACAATCGTTCGCGATTATGGAAAAGGAATCAGGAAGGATCATTTAGCCAAAATTTTTGACCCTTTCTTTACCACTAAACCCATTGGCGAAGGCACGGGACTTGGACTCTCACTCACCTATAACATTATCCAAGAACATGGTGGTAGTATTTCAGTGAGTAACAAGGAAGAAGGCTGTCAATTTGAAGTGTCACTCCCAAGATTCAAACCAATCCGTAATTGAACCCATAAAAAGCCATTCGTATGAGTCATATTTTAATTGTAGAAGACGAACCTATTATTCGCGAGAGCTTACTCCGCTTACTCGAAAAGCAAGGTCATAGTGTAACAGCGACGAGTTGTGTTGCTGATGCCATTGAAGAGTCAATACATGGCTATGACTTGATCATCTCAGACATTCGCTTACCTGGAGAACCAGGCACCGTATTGATCACTCAGGCGTCACCAATTCCCGTTTTAATCATGACCAGCTATTCAACAGTTCAATCTGCTGTCGACGCAATGAAACAAGGGGCAATCGACTATATATCTAAACCGTTCAATCATGATGAAATGCTATTAGTGGTGGACAGAGCACTTGAAAAAAAGAATATTGAAAGACAAAATACAATCCTGAAGCAAGAAGTGGCAAGAGATTATCCGATCGATGGCATGATCGGTAATTGTGAGCCCATGAAAAAAGTAATTGACCTCATTAACCGGGTTGCACCCACAGACGCCACCGTGCTAATTCTAGGTGAGACAGGTACTGGCAAAGAACTTGTTGCTAGGGCAATCCATGCGCAAAGCAGCCGTAAGAATAATCTACTAATCACTGTCAATTGCGCTGCATTTGCCGAAAACTTAATAGAGTCTGAACTATTTGGTCATGAAAAAGGCTCATTTACTGGTGCTTTAAAATTAAAAAAAGGTCTGATTGAAGCTGCAAATGATGGCACACTCTTTTTAGATGAAATTGGCGAGTTGCCGTTGGAAGCACAGGCCAATCTTTTAAGAGTTTTGCAAGAAAACGAAGTTCGTCGCGTTGGTTCTACCAAAACAATTAAAGTCAACGTCAGAATTTTGATCGCAACACACAAAAACCTAAAAAAGATGGTTGCTGCCAACCTATTTCGTGAAGACCTTTACTACCGACTGAATGTATTCGAACTCAGTTTGCCACCTTTACGTGACCGCGTTAAGGACATTCGGCAATTAGCTGATGCAATATTAACTAAAATGTGTCGTCGCATACATCGCAAATCAATTAAGTTTAGTGAAGAGGCTTATGAAAAATTAAAGCACTATCATTGGCCTGGCAATGTGCGTGAATTAGAAAACGTTATTGAGCGCGCGGTTATTCTTTGTATCAGTAAAACAATACAGGCCAATGATTTAGGGTTTACGCTAACATCTGTAATAGACAAGCCTAATACTGAAACTTTGAACGGTCTAGATCACCCTCTGTCGCTTGATAACTACTTTATTAATGTAGTAAAGCAGTTTCAACCACAGTTTAACGAGACTGAACTATCAAAAATACTGGGGATCAGTCGTAAAAATTTATGGGAACGCCGGCTCCGACTGAATATTCCTGCGCGTGAATAATAGCAAATAGTTACCGAATACAATCCTATAGACTAACGTTTAGACCACCTACCAACATGGAATTATTCATGGCCGACATTGTTATTAAAGATTTATCAAAAAATATTGCCAACACTATTTTGACTGGTTTCAATCGACATTTTTCAATTTTCTCAAAGATAACCAAGGGGGCCCAGGAACGTTTTGAAAATGCTGATTGGGACGCTGAACGCCACGCATCCAGAAAACGAATATTATTTTATGATGCACGTGTAAAAGACGCGACACAATTCCTCAAAAAACAATTCGACATGAGTCATTTTATCGGCCCATTGTGGCTTGATGTTAAACGTGACTTTATTCAACTAATTCAAAATCATCACCAGCCTGAGCTAGCAGAAACTTTTTATAATTCTGTTTTTTGCGGTTTATTTCATCGCGATTATTTTGATAATGACTATATTTTTGTGCGCAGCGTGGTGTCGACTGAATTCATCGATTCCGACAAACCGTCCTACCATGTTTATTATCCAGCTAAGCGTGGATTTCGAGCGTCGATCAAACAGGTGCTAATCGATTCAGGTATTAATTTGCCTTTTGAAAATATTAACCGCGATGTTAAACACATTATAAAAGCCTTAATTAAATACCCTTACACGAGCCCAAGACATGCCCATCTAAACTTTCAATTTCAAGCTATTAGCTCTGTGTTCTATCGTAATAAGGCAGCTTATATTGTTGGTAAATGTATTAATTCTCATAGACAGATACCTTTTGCCATTCCAATATTACACACTGGAAATGGCTCGATTTTTGCCGATGCTATTATTATTGGTAATCAGGGATTGTCTAGACTGTTCGAATTTTCATACGTCTACTTTATGGTAGATCATCCCGTACCCTCCTCTATTGTTAAATTTTTACGGGGGTTAATGCCATCTCGAAAAAAAGAAGATCTGTATTCAGCCATTGGTTTACACAAGCAGGGGAAGACTGATTTTTATCGCGACTTTCTTCACCATTTAAAGCACTCAGAGGATGAGCTAATATTTGCACCAGGCATTAAGGGCATGGTAATGGCTGTATTCACCCTGCCTTCTTACCCCTATGTGTTTAAAGTAATTCGAGATCGATTTAAGCCCCCCAAAAAAGTGACCCGGCAGGAGGTATTAAATACCTATCATTTGGTTAAACAACACGATCGCGTAGGACGTATGTCAGATATACTGGAGTATTCACATGTTGCCCTTCCTCACCATCGTTTCGCCAATGACTTGTTAGATGAATTGCATGAGACCTGTTCGAACAGCATTTCACATGAAGGTGGTCATATTGTCATAAAACATGTGTATATTGAGCGCAGAATGATTCCCCTTAATATTGCTATTCAGGGTGCTGACGATGCTTTAGTTGAACATTTAATGCGTGGATATGGTCAAGCGATTAAAGAATTAGCCGGCGCTAATATATTTCCTGGTGATTTATTATTGAAAAACTTTGGCGTTACTGGTCTAGGAAAAGGACGAATCGTATTCTATGATTATGATGAAATATGTTACCTGACCGAATGTAATTTCAGAAAAATCCCTCCACCACGCTATCCAGAGGATGAATTTTCATCTGAACCTTGGTATAGCATTGCGCCCAACGATGTTTTCCCTGAGGAATTTGCAACCTTTATATTTGCGGATAATCGGGTACGGAAAGCCTTTTTAAAGCATCATAAAGACCTGTTAGACGCTGACTTCTGGATTCAGAAACAGGAAAATATTAAAGCAGGCATTTTTGAAGACGTATTTCCCTATCCGCAAAACATACGTTTTGGGTTTTCTGATTTATCAACAAAATACTGATGTAATCACGATTAACTCACGGGTATGATGCATCTTCTTTATAACTCACTCGCAGATTAAAACCTAATGGCTGAATTCTTTTTTGATTATGGACTTTTTACACTCAAATTATTAACCATCGTTATTGGCATTATTGCCATAGTGGTTGTCTCAGTTGCCGCCAGTATGAAATCAAAGGCTGCACCAGAAGGTCATATCGAAGTTACACGAGTTAATGATAAAATGGATTTGCTTCGAGACACCCTCAGTGCCGCGGTTGTTGATGAAGATGAATTTAAAATCACGTTAAAGAAACGTGCCAAGGTTGAAAAAGCAGAACGAAAAGCTCACCTTAAAACACTTAAAAAAGGTGCAAAAAAGAACGCAGAGAAGGACATTGAACCAGATCGAAAAAGTCGTGTCTTTGTGCTTGACTTTGATGGAGATATAAAAGCATCTGCCGTGTCAAGTTTACGTCAAGAAATAACCGCAGTACTGTCACTGGCTGATAAGAGCGACGAAGTGTTAATTCGATTGGAAAGTGGTGGTGGGATGGTTCATGCCTATGGACTCGCATCCTCACAACTACAACGTATAAAAGACCGCGAAATAGCACTGACTATTTGTGTCGATAAAGTAGCTGCTAGCGGTGGCTATATGATGGCTTGTCTAGCGAGCAAGCTTTTAGCTGCACCGTTTGCAATTATTGGATCTATTGGTGTTGTTGCTCAAATTCCTAACTTTCACCGCTTGCTTAAAAAGAATGACATCGATTTTGAAATGATCACTGCTGGCGAGCACAAACGGACGCTAACCATGTTCGGTGAAAATACCGATAAAGGTCGTGAAAAGTTTGCAGAAGATATCGAAGATGTTCACGTTCTTTTTAAAGAGTTTGTAACGTCTCACCGACCACAGCTCAATATTGAAGAAGTAGCGACCGGAGAGATTTGGTTTGGACAACGAGCCTTAGGCAAGGCACTTGTCGACGAACTCATGACTAGTGACGAATACATAAGCAATGCTTGTGAAAAAGCTGACGTTTTCGAAGTGAAATACAAGATTAAAAAAACGCTACCTGAGAAACTGGGTATTGCAGTTCAAACTGCTCTCGATGGCACTCTGTTAAAATGGTGGGATCGTGGAACAAAAAACCAATATTATAGTTAATAGAACAATGTACATTATGAGCAACAAGCTTTTGGGCACAAAGAATAAAGCTAAGTTAATATTACCATTTATTAGTTAAATAGTGCCCTCCAAGCAGTCCAATTGGCTACACTTTCAGCAATCATCGTGTAGCCATCATCGCTAGGGTGCACCTTATCTCCCGATACCAATGCTGCTTGATAGCGTGGGCTAATGAGGTATTCCTCATAAATAGATAGATAGTCGATTTTCAATTGGTTGGCAAGGACTGCATAAGCTCGATCATATTCAGCAATTTTTTTGTTATGCATTATCCAACGTCCATTGTGACTGTCGTGAGGGTTCACGGTTTCGTCCAATGGTGTCGGCCCTATCCACAAGACTGTTGATATTGCTTTTGCCTGAGACATAATTGTACGGGCATTCTCTAACGACACCTCTAATTCGACCTGCGGCTGGTCTGAATTTTTATAGGCAGCATCATTAAAACCAAAAGCAAAAATCAATAAACCGTTTGAGTCGCGACTGCGAGCCATCATTTCACTGTGCCAGCGTGCATCAATGTCAGTAGAGGTATCACCATTGATTCCAAGATTATAAACAGCGATATCACGACCATTTTTCTTCATTTCATGGCAGACTCGGCCAGGCCAACCACAATCAAGGCTGTCATTACAACCCAACGTTAAGCTGTCGCCAAAAAAGTAAATTCGATCATAAGGTAGGCTCATTTAAATTGCTCTTAACCGTGATTTAGATAGACTACTAAGCCTAAGAAATTGGGAAGCTATTGTCTATAAAAAATGATAAAAAAATGAACGTATCGTTATTCAATCATCCTAAATCTGATAGTACATTAACAGCATTAATACTTGTGTTAATCGCCACCTTTGTTCTTGCATTTCAAGATTCATTGGTCAAATTAATGTCATCTGATACCTCTTTTTGGCAATTTCAAACTTTGCGATCTTTGGGTAATTTAAGCTTTGTTTTAATACTCGCAATGGTTAGTGGTGGTATTAATCTTCTAGTGCCAAAAAACTGGAAAGCTGTTTATTTAAGGTCCATATTTTTATTGTTGTGTATGTTTTTTTTCTTTGCTGGCGCACCATTTTTAACTGTCGCACAGATGGCAGCGGGTCTTTACACCTACCCACTTTTCATTTCCTTACTGGCTGGACCAATATTAGGTGAAAAAGTCGGGGTTTGGCGTTATGGAGCGCTAGCATTGGGTGCTATTGGTTCAAGTTTAGTACTTTCTCCGTGGAGCAATGATTTTTCAACTGTACAGTTGTTACCCATCATTGCTGGTTTTTTCTACGGAGCTAATATTTTAACCATACGTAAAGCTTGTAGAAATGAAAGTCCACTTGCTCTTGCTTTTGCAGCAGGACTTGGTTTTCTAATCTTTGGGCTGATGGGTATCACAATACTTTCATTATTCCCCTTATCCAGCAGCATAAGAGAGACGATGCCGTTTGTCGCGATTGGCTGGCCTGAAATAACATTACTTATTGTCGGATTCGCAATACTGTCATCGATACTAAATTTGACAGGGAATATTTGTATTAGTCGGGCATATCAAACAGCTGATGCTAGTTGGTTAGCCCCAATGGATTACAGCTATTTAATATTTGCTGCTATCTGGAGCCGTATTATTTTTAATCAGTGGCCAAGTGAGCAGGCTTTAATCGGAATGGCCATGATCGGATTAGCTGGGGGGGTTACAACTTGGCGAGAAAAAGTTAAAGCTGAATCTACTTAGCTTATTGAAAGTAATCATCATTACCTACACATGTTGTTGGATACTAGCTTATAGGGATATCAATTTACTTCGATTAAATAACTTTCCCAAAGATCAAGAAAAATTCGATCACGCCTTCCATTTGCTTCTGGCCATAACTCTGCGGCCTCAAAAGCAACAGAATACAAATTTTGATAAGTTTTAATGCCTTTAGCAGATAGGTCGGGGAAAATATGGGCTCCATGATATTTATGAATTACTCCATGTCGTCCCCTAGCATATTGAGGCAACCGTGTATGTCCAGAATGACCATTTCGGTTCGTAAGGACTGATTGATTAATTTTAATAGAGGGCTCGCTTCTCTCAGGATTATTAAACTTTATAGCATTTTCCCGATGGTTTTTACGTAAGTATTCAAGGCTCAATTTAACTGGAACTGGAAGGTTCTTTGTAGAAGAATTATCAGCTTTACCCGTTTTTATTTCCTCGATCGACAGTATATCTGCGTTAATGTAAGTGGATAAGTCTGTTTGTGCCCATGAATCGAAATAGGGACGATTTAGATAATCTTCTGCTTGTATTAATTCACGACAATGTCGCCACCAATCAATTGAAATGTGAGGTGCTCGTGCACAACGGGATAATGCCCATTCTCGCCCTTCCCAAATGTAGCGAAAAGCCACGTGTTCTTCATCAACTTCAATTGGGCCAAAACCCTCTTTCCCCCCTAAATCATGTATGCCATCCATATCATGACTTCCTACGGGTATTGATTTTGAGAAACCTGTCAGTCCCTATCATTGAGTTTCGAGTTACCAAACTAGAAAGTAACTTTAAATCCATCGATTTCGACCCTTCCGGTTGTTGAGGCAATACTAAATAACGAAGTTCAGCCGTGCTATCCCAAACTCTAATCTCGATAGAATCATCAATTTCAACCCCAAACTCTTCCAAAACAGACCGCGGATTACGAACAATTCGAGATCGATAAGCCGCTGTCTTGTACCAAGCAGGTGCAATTCCAAGTATCGAAAAGGGATAACAAGAGCAAAGAGTACAAACTACAAGATTGTGTACGAGAGGTGTATTTTCAACAACTTGCAAATGCCCTGTTGCGGTGCCAAGAAAACCTAATTCATCAATCGCTAATGATGCATTATTCATGAGTCTTTGTTTAAACTCAGGATCAGTCCAAGCTAGCGCAACAATTTCAGCTCCACGTTTTGGTCCAATTACTTCACTATAAAGTTCTACCCAAGCATCAATTGTTTCACCATTTACCAAACCTTTTTCAACCAACAATGATTCTAATGTTTTTACACGAAGTGCTGAATCTGAGGGTAAATGTGTATGTAAGTGTTGATGAATTTCAGTTATTCTTTTCGAATCAAACTTAGACAATTAAGTACTCCCTTAGCTAGCTAAAACTTTAAATTACCGCATACCTATCTAAACAGACAAACCCATATCGATAATGATCTATTGCACTAAAAAATTAATACCACATATAGTAAGAATTTCAAAATATGCTGTCATTAATTAACCTCACAACAAAGAATAAATAAGTTATGACAAGGTATATAAAAGTTAAAACTTTATAAAGACACCTATTTTAATTAGCTCAAAATCAATGGTACTCACATCATGACCAACTTTTTTCATAATCTTGTAGCGCAGCTTTCAATTTTACATTTCTTTCTTGCCCAAAATATTTGTCATGCGCCATATAGATTTCGCCAACCTTAAGTGCTACCTCCTTAATTAAAGCATCATCGTCTCGATCTGGTTGAACAGGAATACGCAACATCGTATCACCACCATAAGTAGGGATAACACCTGAAAAAACGTCAGAAACTTGCGGTACGTTCTCACCCTTCTTAACTTTACGAATTAGCTTTCTAAGCTTGCGTCTTACCATTGAAACACCCCGATCAGTTACGCCAGTGTGTTCACGTTTATGAATATTAACAGGCCCTTGCGATACCCACGCGTCATAATCACCCGGATCACGCTGACGTTCTTCATAGCTTCGATCACTACTCTGCCCGTAAAAATCTGTTTTCCCATAACCAACATCATCTCTATTTGTTAACCCTCTTGGATCATCACCGTCTCGAAAATGACGCCAAGCTATGACCATCGTATGGGTATCATCTACCGGTGTAATCCAACGAGATAGACCGCACCGGGTAAAATAACGAGATTCTTCAGGTAAAGGGAAATGCCCACCATTTTGTGTAAAACTGGGTAGCATCTGATCGTGTATTCTAAGCCAAATAATATCATCTACGCGACGTGTATTTGTGTAAAATCCACCATAAGCACGATCAAAATATTCTATTTTTGGAAGTTCTGCAAAGGCATCAATAAATTGAGTTCTAACCGATTTAGTATGTAGATATACGGTATGAAATGGATCCCAAGCATTTTCCATAACTTGAAGCCAATTACAGGGCGACTCAATAAGAAAAGGAATCATCTCATCACCTTCTTCATCAAAAATATCATAGACAGGGAAAGGTGGTATCGTATCCTTTGGCCCCATATATGCAAAAGCTAAACCTTTGTATTCGACAACTGGGTAGGCACCAATGCAGGTGCCTTCTTTCAATTTACTGCCAGGGGGCTCACAGGGGCGTTCCAACACTGTTCCGTCGGTAGAATATTTCCAACCATGATAGCTGCATCGAATACCACCTTCTTCAATAATACCAAATTCAAGGGACATATTTCGATGAGCACAATTCAAATGAACAAGACCAAGTTGTCCTTTAGTTTCACGGAACAAAAGCAAATCTTCACCCAGAATTCGAATCCGATAAGGTAAATCCCCAATCTGATCAGTCATCGCCACGGGCATCCAATAGCGTCTTAAATATTCCCCACAAGGCTTGCCAGGACCGACTTCAGTCAGTTCAGCATCAGGTTCTTGATGCCAGATAAATTGGCGATCATGACCACGAAAATCACCTTTAGGGAAATTAATACTAGAAGACATAATTAAACTCTCATATCGTCAAAGAAAAAAAGAAACGGCACAAAATAGCACTTAATTTTAAAAACATTAAACCAACATATAAACTTAGTTTTTTTACAATGTAGGATTTGAAAGTAATGCCAAGGTTTAATAAAAGAATCCAATGTTAGATAATCGGATATAAATAACAAAAAATTCCGGTTAATCAAGACTCAGTTTAAATATTAAATTCATACACTTAGTAATGTCTGTCTCTTATACACATCTGACGCTGCCA
>CAJXUC010000030.1 GCA_913061315.1 uncultured Gammaproteobacteria bacterium
ATGGTGGTCTGCTCGGGAAGCAACTTGAAGCCGTCGTAGTTGACCCCGCCTCCAACTGGCCACTGTTTGCAGAAAAAGCACGCGAATTAATTAGCAAAGAAAAAGTTGTGGCTATTTTTGGAGCTTGGACCTCTGTTTCTCGTAAATCTGTATTGCCAGTAATAGAAGAACTGAACAGTATCCTTTTTTATCCGGTTCAATATGAAGGTGAAGAATCATCTAAAAATGTTTTTTACACTGGAGCTGCTCCCAATCAGCAGGCTATTCCAGCTGTTGATTACCTGATGAATGAGGTTAATGTAAAACGTTGGGTGCTAGCAGGCACTGACTATGTCTATCCACGCACCACGAATAAAATTCTCGAAGCTTATCTTAAAGCAAAGGGGGTGAAGGATTCTGACATCATGATCAATTACACCCCGTTTGGTCACGCCGACTGGCAGAGCATTGTTTCTGATATCAAAAAATTTGGTTCTGTCGGTATGAAAACCGCCGTTGTTTCAACTATCAATGGTGATGCCAATGTCCCTTTTTATAAAGAATTAGGAAACCAGAGCGTATCGGCTGAAGATATCCCAGTCATTGCATTTTCAGTCGGTGAAGAAGAATTATCAGGTATTGATACAAAACCGTTGGTTGGTCATCTGGCTGCTTGGAATTACTTTATGAGTGTCGATGCACCAGAAAATGATGCGTTCATTAGCAAATGGCATGCCTTTACCAAGGACGAAAGTCGCGTCACAAATGATCCTATGGAAGCTCATTACATAGGTTTTAAAATGTGGATCGAAGCGGTTAAGAAAGCCGGTACTACAGATGCTTCTGCAGTTCAAGAATCTATCATTGGTGTTGCAGTTCCAAACCTGACCGGTGGACTATCAGCCATGATGCCTAATCATCATATTACTAAACCCGTTTTAATTGGTGAAATTCAGGACGATGGTCAATTCGAAACAGTATGGCAAACCGAAGGCCTAGTACCTGGAGACGCTTGGTCAGATTTCCTACCTGACTCTAAAAATCTAATCTCCGACTGGCGCTCACCCCTCAGTTGTGGAAATTACAATGTAGTGCTAGCCACCTGTTCTGGGCAAAATCTATAGTCCCTTTTAACCTCAGCCCCAAACGTAGATAATCCTCTTTCTGCAGGGTGCTTTTGGGCCGATGTAAAAATCGGCCCATTTTTTATTTAGTCTGAATCATTAACAACTCTGCAATTTATTGAGCCTTTATACTCTTGATTATTTTACGCACTTTTGTCTTCTTACTACTATTGCTTAACCTAGGCCAGTCAAGTGCGATCGATTCTGAACGGGCTTTAAAACTCTTATCTTCTAGCAGCTTTGACGATAAATCAGTTGCCATAGAACTATTGGCACAAACAGAAAATGCAACTTCGAAAATTTTGTTAGATGCAATGGCTAATGGCCATCTCTACTTTGTCAAAAATAACAAACGTATGGTGATTGCGAAAAAGCAAGACAATGAAATGCAAATTACTGATGCTTTGTCCGGTGAAGATTTAGGTCTTACGAGTCAACGTAAAGTTAAAAAGGTTACCATCAATAACAAGCTGCGTAGACAGATCTCAAATGTAATATCAAATTTGAATTTATCCCATGTTGATGCATCAATGCGGCTCGAAGCTGTTGACAATTTAATGACAAGTGCTTCACCCGAGATGCTAGAAAAACTTAGGTCAATTAAAAAAAATGAAACTGACCCTTATGTTATTGAAGCGATCAACGTCGTACTTGCATTTAGTCAGCTTAAATCAACTAATCCTGAAGACCAACTGTCGGCAATTGAAACAATCGATGGAAATCTTAATCCAGCCATATTAGTTCAGTTAAATAAACTGAATTCATCCACTAATCATACGTCAGTTCGTCTTGCTGCCCAAAAATCAGTCCGTAAAATTGAAAGCAAGGCGTCTATCTTTGCTCATGTGGAAACTCTGTTCTTTGGCCTTAGCCTTGGTTCTATTTTGGCTCTCTCAGCTATTGGACTAGCGATTACCTTCGGAGTAATGGGCGTTATTAATATGGCCCATGGTGAACTGATTATGATTGGTGCCTACACCACTTATGTGATCCAGTTACTAATGCCAAATCAAATCGGCGCTTCATTATTGGTCGCTATTCCGGTGGCTTTTCTAGCATCGGCGCTTGTGGGCATTTTGATAGAACGTTCCGTCATTCGTTTCCTTTATGGAAGGCCACTGGAAACCTTACTAGCTACCTTTGGCATTAGCCTAGTCTTACAACAGACCGTTAGGAGTATCTTCTCACCACTTAATCGTACGGTGATATCGCCTGAGTGGATGAGTGGTTCGTTACAAATTAACTCTCTGTTATCGATCACTTACAATCGACTGTATATATTTTTCTTTTGCCTCGCTGTTTTTGCACTGCTCTACCTAGTTATGACCAAGACCTCTTTAGGTTTACATGTGCGTGCAATTTCACAAAATCGACCCATGGCACGAGCCATGGGTGTTCGGTCGCAGTGGATCGATGTGATGACTTTTGGTTTGGGTTCTGGCATTGCTGGTGTAGCCGGCGTCGCACTCAGCCAGATTACTAATGTGGGCCCTAACCTAGGTCAAGCTTATATTGTCGACTCTTTTATGGTAGTCGTATTTGGCGGAGTCGGTAACCTCTGGGGAACTCTAGTCAGTGGCTTGACATTGGGTGTTGTTGGAAAATTTCTAGAACCAGCAACGGGGGCAGTACTCTCCAAGGTATTGGTATTGCTTTTTATTATCCTCTATATTCAGAAACGACCACGCGGTATGTTTCCACAGAAAGGTAGAGCGGCGGATCAATGATCAGAAAGATACTTCAGGACGATCGCCAAGGTAAAATTTTTATCGCCCTGCTGTTGATATCTACACTCTATGTCGCCGTCGCTAATTTGCTCATACCCCCTGAGAACCTGCTTCATGTCTCTACGTTTACGGTAACACTTTTAGGTAAATATTTAACCTATGCCCTACTCGCGTTAGCGGTCGATCTAGTCTGGGGATATTTAGGTATTCTCAGTTTGGGTCATGCGGCTTTCTTTGCACTCGGTGGGTACGTAATGGGTATGTATCTGATGCGTCAGGTGGGTGATCGTGGTGTTTATGGCAATCCTTTACTACCTGATTTCATGGTATTCCTGAACTGGGATTCCCTGCCATGGTTCTGGCTTGGTTTCGATAATTTCGGATTTGCCATTGTTATGATTATGCTGGTGCCAGGAACACTGGCATTTGTCTTTGGGTGGTTTGCATTCCGGTCACGAGTAACGGGGGTCTATTTATCTATAATGACTCAAGCAATGACCTATGCTCTGATGCTTTCATTTTTTCGTAACGAAATGGGCTTTGGTGGTAACAATGGACTCACCGACTTCAAAGATATACTCGGGTTTTCACTCCAGTCTAATTTAGTTCGTGTCGCGCTTTTCGTCTGCTCATCATTGGCACTGGCACTGGGTTATTTGAGTTGTCGTTATATCGTCAAATCCAAACTTGGCAGAGTGAGCGTCGCAGTTCGCGATAGCGAAGACAGAGTCCGTTTTCTTGGCTACAAAGTAAGCCATTTTAAATTATGGGTCTTTACCTTTTCAGCCGTTTTGG
This sequence comes from uncultured Gammaproteobacteria bacterium, assembly GCA_913061315.1. Classification (GTDB taxonomy): domain Bacteria; phylum Pseudomonadota; class Gammaproteobacteria. The sequence goes on from CAJXUC010000030.1 coordinate 3,626, forward strand.
CTGGAATCGCCGGTGCTTTATATGTGCCACAGGTTGGCATTATTAACCCGTCTGAATTTTCACCTATTAATTCAATTGAAATTGTCATCTGGGTTGCAGTCGGTGGCAGAGCAACATTACTGGGTGCGGTACTTGGGGCATTTATTGTTAATTATGCAAAAACCTATTTCACAGGTGCTTTTCCCGAAATATGGCTATTTGCTCTGGGTGGTCTGTTTATTATGGTCACCCTATTTGCACCGAAAGGGATACTGGGTTTTTTCCAAAAAGAAGACAAGAAAAATTCTGTTGATAAAGTGGGGGCAAATTGATTAGTCAACCAAAGATAGCTAGCTTCATTCGTCAAGATCGAGTTTTCAAGTTTTTGCTTCCTGTTGAAAAAATAGAAATTGATACGACCAAAGGTGACATTCTATATATCGAGGATCTATCCGTCAGCTTTGATGGGTTCAAAGCTATCGACAAGCTAAATCTGTATCTCAAAGAAGGTGAGCTACGTTGCATCATCGGCCCAAATGGGGCTGGAAAAACCACTTTGATGGATATCATTACCGGGAAAACTCGTCCTGATAGTGGTAGTGTTTATCTTGGTCAGAATATTAATTTATTAGATTACAACGAGTCAGAAATTGCACAGCTAGGGGTTGGACGAAAATTCCAAAAACCAACCGTTTTTGAACAGCATACCGTGTTTGAAAACCTCGAGTTGGCGTTGGCCTGTAATAAACGTGTCTGGCATACCTTGACTGCACAACTTTGTGGCGAAGATGTTGATCGAATCGATGAGATTCTATTACAGGCTGGATTGATTGAGATGAAACAGTTGCGTGCAGCGCTGCTGTCTCATGGCCAGAAACAGTGGCTTGAAATAGCCATGTTGGTGATGCAGAAACCACGCTTGTTACTGGTTGATGAGCCAGTGTCAGGTATGACACATCAGGAGATGGAAAAAACAGCAGAATTGTTAAATGCCCTCGCCGGTGAGCATACCGTCGTTGTGGTTGAACATGATATTGACTTCGTTCGCTCTATAGCCGGTCAAGTTACGGTATTGCATCAGGGTCGTGTCTTAGCTGAGGGTAGCATGGAGCAGGTTCAATCCAATCCAGACGTTGTAGCGGTTTATTTAGGTGAATAAACAATCATGCTAAAAATCAACCAGCTCAATCAGTTCTATTCACAAAGCCATACGCTCTGGGATATTGATATTAAACTTGAAACAGGCAAGTGTAATTGCCTAATGGGGCGTAACGGCGTCGGAAAGACAACATTACTCAACTGTATTATGGGGTTACAGCCGATACGTACGGGCAGCATAAGCTACTGCGAGATGGATATAACAAAGGTGAACGCTGAAAAACGCGCATCACTTGGTATTGGTTATGTGCCCCAAGGCCGACAAATTTTCCCATTGCTCACAGTAAGAGAAAATTTGCAGATTGGTTTATCGGCTCGCGCCGACAAGTCCAAGACAATACCTGATTTTATATTTGAATTATTCCCGGTGCTTGCTGACATGCTAGATCGACGGGGTGGTGATCTGTCAGGCGGTCAACAACAGCAACTTGCTATTGGTCGAGCGCTAGGCATCGACCCTAAACTTTTGATACTGGATGAACCGACTGAAGGCATACAACCCAATATTGTTCAGGAAATTGGCGACATCATTAAACAACTCAGTCATGATTTAGGGGTCACAGTTTTATTAGTCGAACAAAAGTTACCCATTGTCCGACGTATAGCAGATAACTTCACTATCCTCGATCGTGGTCGCAAGGCAGCAGAAGGCCCGATCAGTGAATTGAGTGATGGTTTAATTAAAAAGTATTTAACGGTATAACCACTGCAAACATTAAAATAAACCCAATTATAAAAGTTCTGTTGTTACTGATACTATTTATTAGGGTAAGCCATCTCGGACATGATGATATGGTTTTACAGTGACATTGGTAGTTGTTGTGATTATGAATAGAGCAATCATTATGACGGTCGTATTAAGAAAGTTTAGAAAACAACAATTCGTTAGAAACGATTAATGGTTAAAACTGATTTAAAATCACAAAACTGGGAAGCTTTACTAAAGCTTGAACTGCGTTATGGCCAGGACAGAACACATCTGGTGCCAATTAAACGTTACGGGCCTTTAACAGTGCAGCGCCCATTTTATCCTGAGCAGGCATGCTGCCATGTCTACATGTTGCATCCACCTGGAGGCATTGTTGGTGGTGACCGGTTAGATCTGCAGGTGGCGTGCAAGGAAACTACCTATGCGCTGATTACCACACCCGGTGCAGCCAAGTATTATTTGAGCGCTGCCGATACCGCTCATGTTACTCAGCAATTTTATGTGGCGAGTGATGCTGAGCTAGAATTTTTACCGCAGGAAAATATATATTTTCCTGGTGCACAGGTTCGCAGCAACACCTCAATAAACATTGAGTCCGGTGGCCGTGTCATGCTTTGGGAGAAACACTGCTTTGGAAGGCCCTCAATCAAGGAACGTTTTTGCACCGGAAATTTATATTCAAAAATACAATTACGCAGTGAAGGAAAGTTACTGTTTAGCGAGACACAACGTGTCAATGCAGAAGAGTTACAGAGAACAAGTGGTATGCGTAAATACCCAGTGATGGGTAGCTTTATAATTTATGGCATTGATCTCGAAAAGTCTGTGTTACGAGACCTCCAAAAAATAAAACCGGGTAATGGGCTGGCTGGCATTTCACAACCACAGCCACTTTTGCTCATTTGCCGATACCTAGGTGATAGTACCAGTGATGTGGATGCGTATTTTATTGGCCTTTGGGAACGGTTGCGGCCTTTGCTGTTGGAGCGCGAAGCCTGTTATCCACGGATATGGAAAACCTGACTAGTTTCATTTCAACATTATTAAACAAATGAGCGATCTATGGAATTAACACCAAGAGAAAAAGACAAGCTAATGCTTTTTACAGCCGCCTTGCTGGCAGAGCGTCGAATGGCCAGAGGTTTGAAACTAAACTACCCAGAAGCCGTTGCCTTTATCAGTGCCGCGATCATGGAAGGTGCACGCGATGGTAGGACAGTTGCGGACCTAATGGATTTTGGGCGTACTTTATTGAACGGTGACGATGTTATGGATGGCGTTGCAGAAATGATTCACGATGTTCAAGTCGAAGCCACTTTTCCTGACGGTACCAAGCTTGTTACTGTGCATGAACCAATTGTGACTAATAAGGCGCCACAATTACTGGCAGGTGAAGTTATTACCATGGCAGGTGACATTGAACTGAATGCAGGACGAAAAAAAGTCGAGATCGACGTGGCTAATACCGGCGACCGACCGATTCAGATTGGTTCACACTATCATTTCTTTGAGACTAATAGTGCCCTTAAATTTGAGCGTAATCAGACTCGAGGATATCGGCTCGACATCCCTGCTGGTACGGCGGTCAGGTTTGAGCCAGGCCAGCATCGTCAAGTAGTTTTGGTTGAATACGCCGGCGATCAAATGATTTATGGCTTTAACGCACAAGTCATGGGAAAGGTAGAATAAATGGCCACGATTAGTAGAAAAGCCTATGCCGAAATGTATGGCCCAACTACCGGTGATCGGGTGCGCCTTGGCGATACTGAACTCTGGATTGAAGTTGAAGATGACAAAACCATTTATGGAGATGAAGTTAAGTTTGGCGGTGGCAAGGTCATTCGAGATGGTATGGGACAGAGCCAACGAGTATCAGCTGAAACCGTCGATGTGGTCATCACTAATGCTTTAATCGTTGATCACTGGGGGATTATCAAAGCCGATATTGGCATCAAAGACGGTCGCATCACTGGCATAGGAAAAGCGGGCAATCCCGATACTCAGCCAGGGGTGAATATTGTTGTCGGACCCGGTAGCGAAGCCATTGCTGGCGAAGGCCAAATTTTAACCGCTGGCGGCGTTGATTCTCATATTCATATGATTTGTCCACAACAGGTTGATGATGCGTTAATGTCGGGCGTAACCACCATGCTCGGTGGTGGCACGGGTCCAGCCACCGGCACCAATGCGACAACCTGTACTCCGGGGCCATGGAACATTTATCGTATGCTGGAAGCTGCGGATGAGTTACCTGTCAATATTGGTTTACTTGGTAAGGGCAACGCAAGTTTACCCGCAGCGTTAGAAGAACAGGTGGCGGCGGGTGCCATCGGGTTAAAACTGCACGAAGACTGGGGTACAACACCTGCCGCTATAGACAACTGCCTATCAGTAGCAGACGCAATGGATGTCCAAGTTGCAATTCACACCGACACCCTTAACGAATCGGGTTTCGTAGAGGATACATTTAGGGCAATGAAGGGTCGCACTATTCATACCTATCATACTGAGGGTGCTGGCGGTGGTCATGCGCCCGACATTATTAAAGCGGCAGGTTATTCAAATATACTGCCCTCATCGACAAACCCCACACGGCCTTACACTATTAACACGGTCGATGAACATCTCGACATGCTGATGGTTTGTCACCACCTCGACCCCAATATAGCAGAAGATGTTTCTTTTGCAGAGTCGAGAATTCGGCGTGAAACTATTGCAGCAGAAGATATTCTGCATGACAAGGGCGCTTTTTCAATGATTGCTTCTGATTCACAAGCCATGGGACGAGTGGGTGAAGTCATCATTCGCACCTGGCAAACAGCGCATAAAATGAAAGTTCAGCGCGGAAGCCTTGAGGGTGATAAGGACAAATCTGATAATTATCGGGTTAGGCGTTACATCGCAAAATACACCATTAATCCTGCCATTACCCACGGTATTTCACACGAAGTGGGTTCCATCGAAATTGGCAAAATGGCGGACCTAGTTTTGTGGAAACCCGCATTTTTTGGAACTAAGCCAGCGATGATTATCAAGGGCGGTATGATTGTCGCAGCACCAATGGGTGACCCCAATGCATCAATACCAACGCCACAACCCGTGCACTATCGTCATATGTTTGGTTCTTTAGGCAAGGCACGTAACGCTACCCGCATGACATTTTTATCTGCAGCCGCTATAGAAGCCAATATTCCTGATCAGTTAAAACTAGCTTCCATGATTGGCAAGGTATCGAATTGTCGAAATATAACCAAAGCCTCAATGATACTAAATAGTTATCAGCCCACAATTACCGTGAATGCACAGACCTATCAAGTTCATGCCGATGGAGAGTTGTTAGTTTGCGAACCAGCAAGCGAACTACCTTTAACCCAAAAATATTTTTTGTTTTAATTCGATGCTGACATTTATTCAAATTACACAAGTCGAGCACGTCATTATAAGCACTGTCACCTTAAGCTATGAACAGCGTGTAAAGTCTCGTTTGAAAATCAAATTAGACAATGGTGAACCAGCAGGATTGTTTCTACCGCGCGGCAGCATTTTGAAAAACCACGATAAGATTGTTGCTGAAACGGGTGAAGTCGTAGAAGTACGGTGTGAAAATGAATCGGTTAGCACCGTTTTTGTAACCGATCCGCTATTGGTGGCTCGTGCTTGTTATCACCTGGGGAATCGACATATCGCATTACAAATCGATGTGGGGTTTATTCGTTACCAGCATGACCACGTGCTTGATGAAATGTTAGCTGGGCTTGAATTAACTGTGATTTGTGAAGAAGCACCTTTTGAACCTGAAACTGGGGCTTATCACGGCAGTGGACATTCACATCATGAGCATTGAGTTACGTGACGACTTAGCATTGGCGAGACTAATGCAGCTGATAAGTCCCTCGTTACCAATCGGCGGATACTCCTATTCACAAGGCATTGAGTGGGCAGTTGACGCAGGATGGATCAGCACCGCCGATGATTTGTATGATTGGCTGGAAGGACTGTTAAATACCAATATGTTGTATCTTGAATTACCCATATTGTGCCGAATGCTTGATGCCTGGGTAGCGCCAGATTTTGATTGTCTTCGTAATTGGAATGAATATCTAATGGCTAATCGAGAGACAGAGGAACTGCGCTTGGAAGAAACCAATCGCGCGCGGGCCTTTAAACAATTGTTAGTGTCGCTCATTCCTGAGGCTCGTCAGGTTGATTCAACGTTATGGCGCACGCAGACAGCCTGTTACAGTTTTGCTTGTCAACGCTGGAATATTGAATATGATGCAGCGGCTTATGGGTTCCTCTGGAGCTGGCTAGAAAATCTAGTGTTGTCGGCAGTCAAAATCATTCCTCTTGGCCAAACGGATGGGCAAAAAACAGTTTTCAAACTAGCATCAATCATCCCAATTATTATAAAACAGGCTCGTGATGTTGCAGAAGATGACATCGGTGCTTCTTCTATGGCACTTGCTATTGCCAGCGCTCAGCACGAAACCCAATACACCCGGCTTTTTCGTTCTTAGGTAAAAATTATGTCAAACAAAGCACCCTTAAGAGTGGGTATCGGCGGCCCAGTTGGATCAGGTAAAACTGCATTGCTCGATCGACTCTGCAAAAGTATGCGTGATACCTATCAAATTGCGGTGGTTACCAATGATATCTATACCCGTGAAGATGCCGAGTTTCTGGTTCGAAGTGGGGCACTTGATGCCGATCGTATTGTCGGTGTCGAGACAGGTGGTTGCCCTCATACAGCAATTCGTGAAGATGCGTCTATGAATCTTGCTGCAGTTCAGGATTTAAGCGAACTCCATGGCAACCTTGATGTCGTCTTTATTGAAAGTGGCGGCGATAATTTATCGGCCACCTTCAGCCCAGAATTAGCAGACCTGATGATCTACGTTATCGATGTGGCCGAGGGTGAGAAAATCCCCCGCAAGGGCGGCCCAGGCATAACTCGGTCCGATTTGTTAGTCATTAACAAAATTGATCTCGCACCCTATGTTGGCGCTTCACTGGAAGTGATGGAAACAGACACTAAGCGTATGCGTGGCGACAGACCCTATGTCTTTACCAACTTGAAAGACGATACTGGCCTTACTCGAGTGATTGAATTCATCATTGACCAAGGCATGCTGTGACGGATCAAGATAGCGCAAATAATAGAATGTACGGATGAACAGACTAAATACTATCCGACCAAATTACTAGCCAGATCAGTCTGAAATACTGCCGAAACCTCTGATAGATTTTGCCATTCATCACAATGTCGATTTATTTGGAACTTGCCTCTGTTAGCCAAAGAGCTTAGGTATAAGCCTTTTTAAAAATGTAGTGGCACCCGTTAGATAATAACAACCTAAAGATGCCCTACTGATTGTGATCGCTAAATAAGCACTGACTTTAGGGACATGAATATCATTTTGATATTAGATATTTTGCTATTGATTAGTGAGAACAAATCCCTTTGATTGCAACAAGCCTATATAATGCGTCAACTTTTTTAGCTAGGTATGAAATGTCTATAAAGCTTCATTCGATAAACCCCGAAATTGTTGATGGTGAAAATACCGCTGTCGCGTTGGATTGTATTTATTCGATCAAGGGTCATGATTTAGTCAACGCAATAGAGCAGATCAAACAGGTTCATCGACCTGATTTTTGTCTACTGCCATTATCGTCGGTCTCTGGTGGTGGTGGCGTATTTCAAGTCGAAAAGCCGGAAGATAAACAAGTCATTGGCATCCAGCTGTGCACCACTAGCGCGCCTCAAGTCGCACGTTCTAGTCAAGTTGACATTACTACAGTCGGGCTAGATGACATTATCATCGATGAACAACAACACAAAATCTACGCCGGCAGTGCAGTCACTCTGGCACAACTCAATGAGGTATTAAGCAACGAACTCGGTAGACAATTTAAAGTCCTAGGCGCCGATTTAACCAGTTATACCTATGCCCAAGTGGGCGCCACTTTTATGACTGGAGGTATGGGGCCTCAACGACGTTACTTTAGCGATAGCGTGATAGAAGTATCGCTACATAATGGTGATTATTTACTTAGTATCGATGGTGACAAGCTAAACAATTATGCAGGCACTTACGGTTGGACTGGGATAGTGTCGGCAGTTTGCTGCACCTATGTTGAGCTGCCAGCCGTTGAAATTGCATTTGCAATTCCGGTTAATAATTCACCCGTCGAGCTATCTCGACTACTCCAGCATTTATCATCATTTTGTTACCTAAAGATCGATAATGGAAAAGTATTCTCAAACGATGGCGGCACCAATTTGATATTGGGCCTTGAGCATATCACCATCGATGCCATGCAACCGTTTGTAGCCAGTGGCGATAATGCACTCACGACACGCGCTAAACAATTGCAAGCAAACTGCCGAGCTGCTAATGCAGACGGTCTAATTTTTGTTAATGGCTATAGTCACTTACCTGTTGATGAATTTTTATTTGAGCTGGTCGATGATATTGATGCAGACGAATTGACCATTGCCAGCATTGCACTTGATCACACTGAAATATTCAAAGACCCGGATCAAATGCGAGCGGTGCGCGAAGGTGTCCCATTTGCAGCTCGCACTCAAGCACCTAAGGGACGTTTTATTTTTAAATATCACACTGACATTAACATTAGGCTCAATCAAGACTGCGTCGCTGACGCGATGGATCAACTTTGGCGAGCCAATCAAAATTACGTTAAATCAGTTGATCAGTACATCAAGTCTCATACCGAACTCACGGGTCAGATTATTGTTTATGGGCATCTCAATCCTTGTGGTGTTGATCCTCATAACCGTATCACACTCGCCAGTGACGATGCTGAGGCTTATCAACAAGCAATTGTCGACATTCATAGCCTTCGAGATGAATTTGTTTGCACCCTGAGAACCCTTTGTGATGACTCGGGCAGCAGCTTCATCGGAGGTGAAAAAAGTGCTGGGTCGGAATATTCGTTGTTTTCTGCTTTTGGTAGTCCAGAGTTATCGCCCCCCCTGTTGGCAGCTAAATTTAAGCGTCAATTTCAGACTATAAAGGAATCTTCTGCTCTATTTAGCTGGCGAGCAATCAAGCCATATTCAAGCACAAACTAGTTTTTGTTAACGCTAACAGCTAACTTAAAGGACGATTAATTGATCACTACGCTCAGCGCCATAGCACCGATTTTTCTTATCATAGCGCTGGGACATTTAATGTTTCGGACTCGAGTGGCCGGTGAGCAGGTCTGGTCAGCGATAGAGCACATGTGCTTCTATTTACTACTTCCTTTTCTCATCGTTCGTACTTTAAGTCGAGCTAACTTAAACAGTGTTCCTGTGCTCGACTTCATGCTGGTATTAATATCGGCTATTGCAGGCATGTCTTTTCTACTGATTTTAATGCATCACCTACTAAGATCTCGATACCCCAATAGCGGCCCCACTTTTAGCAGCTTATTCCAAGGCGCAACGCGGTTTCATGGTTTTGTTGCGCTGGCTATTATTGGGCCACTTTACGGTGATCCTGGTATTACACTGGCGGCACTGGCCCTAGCCATTATGGTGCCAGTGCTTAATATCGCTAATGTGATTGTGCTGACAATTTATGGCAGCAACAGCAGCGTTGCCAATGGTCGACAAATATTATTTCGCATTATCACCAACCCGCTGATTATCGCTTGTGGCGTTGGACTGGCTCTAAACTGGACTGGCATGCCAGATATCCTTTTTAATACTATCGACATCATTGGTAACGGTGCTTTGGGGCTAACGTTACTGGCTGTCGGTGCTGGGTTGAGACTGGATCTAATTAGCGGAGATAAACTGTTAGTCACTGTTGGCGTTTTAATTCGTCTAATCGGTATGCCGCTGATGGTTATCGGCATAGCCTCGTTAGTTGGGTTAGAAGGTTTACCTCGCACAGTCGCTATTATTGCTGGTGCAGTACCCACCGCTGCATCGGCCTATGTGATGGCGCGCAAAATGGGCGGCAATGCCGAATTGATGTCCAACATTCTCACTTTTCAAGTGATCGTATCGTTCGTGACACTTCCTTTATTTATTTATATTGCAGAGCAATATTAGTTATTTACCGCATCAATCAAGCAATAGCGCTAGTCGGCCGATGGTACAAGAACAAAGTTACCAAAATGGTTTTTTTCTAAAAACAGTTGCTGTGCCTGAGCCATATCTTTTAAATCAAACGTCCCTGCAACTAATGGCTTAATCTCACCTCTTTCTATGTATGAAATTAAATTTGGGAACACGGCTTCATCCCAAGCAGTGCAACCAATAAGGTTCAAATCTTTTAGATAAAAATGACGCATGTCTAGCGCCACCAGTGGCCCAGCAATGGCACCAGAAGAAGCGTATCGGCCACCCGGTTTCAACACTTTTAATATTGACCCAAAACCCTCACCTGCCACATTGTCAAATGCTACATCGACCGAACGATCACCTAACAGCTGAGTTAAATTTGACCCTCTTTCAAGTATTTGGTCGACACCCAATTGTTGCAAATGATCAAACTTCGAAGCACTCGATAATGCAATAACTTTAGCGCCACGGCGCTTAACCAATTGTACCACCGCGGACCCAACGCCACCCGAAGCACCGGTAACTAGTACCGTATCGGCACTAGTAACGCTGGCACGGTGAACCATGTTCTCTGCTGTGCCGTAGGCACAGGGAATAGTGGCTAATTCGACATCACTCCAGTCACAATCAATTTTAAAAACTTCACTGGCAGGCACCACAACATATTGTGCAAATGCGCCGTCAAAGTCTGAACCCATCCATCGGTTTTCAAACGAATCAAATCCATTGGATCGCATGCAGGCTCGAACTAAAACACGACAACCTATTAAAGAGTCAAACTGATTGGAACTTGTTTTTACTACTCGACCACAACAATCAGTGCCCTGAATGAAAGGAAAAGGGGTTAGCTCATTCCACCCCCCATCGGCTATATCATCCACTTCATGATCCGATGCTTGTTCAGTGCTGGTGGTTACTGAATCTGAATACCAGCCGAGTCGAGTATTAATTTCAGTATTGTTAACACCCGCTGCGAGCACTTCGATTAATACCTCACCCGCGTTAAGTTTCGGCATTGGTACATCTTTGTATTCCAGTCGTTCGTAGCCACCAACACCCGTTGTTACCACCGCCTTCATAGCTTGAAGAGTGCTAGTAATATCAAATCGTTGATTATTATTCACTTGAGTTTCCTTAAAGTATGTGAGCCGAGTGGTTGACTGACTTGTCGCTTAACACGATAGATTTGAAGTTAACTAAACGCAACAGATACATGGATATAAACCACAGTATTGTTCAATTTTTTTAATATACTCAATGATTAATGATTAAACGATCAACCGACATGGCACGTTATTTCGATCTTGGTAGTCATAGCTTTCTGATCTCAACATCATCAGATATGTCACAACGTTGGTTCGATCGCGGGCTGGCCTGGTGTTATGGCTTTAATCATGAAGAGGCCATTCGCTGTTTTCAAAATAGCATCACTGAAGACCCTACCTGTGCCATGGGTTATTGGGGTATTGCATACGCCAAGGGTCCTTTTTACAACAAACCTTGGGGTTATTATAGCCAACTTGAGCGAGGGCCAGCAATCATAACCTGTCATGAAGCCTGCCATAAAGCACTTCAACTGAGTTATAACCATACCCCACTTGAACAAAAGCTCATTAAGGCCTTGGAACAGAAATTCCCGAATGATCCTTCCGCTACGATCGAAGTCCTCGAACAAGCGGAACACCGTTATGCATTAAACATGCGCGCTGTGTTGGAGGAGTTTCCACAACATTTAGATATCATTACGCTAACTGCTGAAGCATTGATGAACCTCAATCGTTGGCAACTTTGGAACATTAAAAAAGGGTCGCACACGCCAGGTGCGCACACCGGCGAAGTGTACCAAATTTTAGAACACGGTCTTGCTCTGTCTAAACAACAACATCCAGGTATTTTGCATCTGTATATTCACGCTGTGGAAATGTCGCCAACACCGGAAGATGCGTTAGAAGTCGCTGATCAGTTACGCAGTATAAAAATCGACAGTGGACATCTGACTCACATGTCGACTCATATCGACATGCTCTGCGGCCATTATAAACAAGCGGTTGAATCAAATAATCGGGCGATTGAACTTGATTTGGCATACCTCGCACTTCGCGGTAAAGAGGAATTTTACCTTATATCATGCTTGCATAATTACCATATGAAAATGTCAGCAGCTATGTTTCTAGGACAGTTTACAACAGCGATGGAAGCCGCCCAAAGCGCCAGAGCCATTATCAATCCAGACTTATTCCAAGGAGACAAGCGCTATCTGGCGACTACCCTCGAGGGCTATTATTCTGCCAGCGTGCATGTACTCATTCGATTTGGTCGTTGGCAAGCCATTGTTGACGAAGACTTGCCTGATGCAACATCTAGCCTCAATTCTGATACGGACAGCCTCTACCAAGTCACAACAACACTACTCTATTATGCCAAAGCCATTGCTCACGCCGCACTGGGTAATCATGCCGATGCCGATCTTCAGCGGCTAAAATTTGAACTGCTAAGTGCGAGTATGCCCGACTGGCATATGATGGCCAACAATCCAACTCAAAATATACTCGCGGTTGCAAGGGCGATGATGAACGGCGAAGTCGAATACCATGCCGGTAACCATGCATTGGGGTTTGACTTTTTAAGACAGGCATCTCGGTTATCTGACGAACTCGAGTACTCTGAACCTTGGCCCTGGATGCATCCACCCCGCCATGCGCTGGGTGCATTGCTATTAGAGCAAGGCCACGTCAGCGAGGCGACCGAACACTATCGAGATGATTTAGGTATCGGAAACAATCTGCCTAGATGCCTTCAACACCCAAACAATATTTGGGCATTACACGGCTATGTCGAGTGCTTAACAAGGCAAGGCCTATCTGCCGAGGTAGAACACTATCAAGCGCAACTGAATCGGGCTGTCTCAGAAGCTGATTCTGATATTCAATCGTCCTGTTGCTGCCGACCAATGACGGTCGGTTAATCAACAAAAGTAAATGACCGTTTGAGTCCGTTTTATTCACACCAGACGCTTTAGCTGACGCTACCAGGAAGCAAAATGGCGATCGCATAAACGTCCTACTGGATTAAACCGTAAAGCCTCTTTATACTCGCTTTATTGAACCGTCTGTTCAATTCAAGCATCATCTTCAGGAACTGACAACATGCCCAAATTAACCACTGTTTTCTGGCGCGATATACCTGCACAGGTCATTGCAAAGGAACGTCGTGAAAATGCCAAAATCGTATTAACCGAACGTTTCGCTATTGCCATCGACAAAGCGGCTATGCGTGCAAAAATGGCCGGCACTGATGCCTATCTAGAACAATGGCGTCAAGTTATATCAAAATGTGGTCCTGATTTACAAGCCGCTGCTGATGCCGCTGCTGCTAAGCTCGAGCTAGACTATGACAATGATAGATTAGCGCTTATGGTTAAAAGTGGTGGCGTTGACGAATAGTCGCGTCCACCATTGCCTATATCAGCTACCTAAATACGTAGTGACCTGGTCCAACAATTTTTAGCCAACCAAAAAAACTCATGAATCTGTTAAATGCAAACAACCTCTACCATAGTTATGGCGACCAGCCATTGCTGGATATGGCTAATCTCAGCATTGAAGATGGTGAACGCATTTGTCTGGTCGGTAGAAATGGCACCGGTAAATCAACCTTATTGAAAATGCTTTCAGGGCAGATCAAACCCGATGAAGGTGAGATCAACAAATCACGAGGTTTACGTGTCGCTGAGCTGAAACAAGAAGTTCCAGCTAGCATTGAAGGCAGCGTATATGACTGTATTGCATCAGGCATTGGAGAACTCGGTAATGTCATCACTGAATGGCACCACCTGGTACTCCAAGTTGCGACTGATATATCAGTATTGCCGCGTATGCAAGAGTTGCAAGACATTATTGAAACCAATAACGCGTGGAATTTAGAGAATCGAATTTCAGCCACAGTGTCACGACTGAATTTACCCGCCGACACAGAGTTCAACAACCTATCCGGTGGTATGAAACGACGTGTATTACTGGGCATGGCCTTAGTCGCAGAACCAGACCTACTCCTGCTAGACGAGCCAACCAACCATCTTGATATTGAATCCATCATTTGGCTCGAAGAGTTTTTACAGCAATTCAAAGGCAGCTTGCTGTTTATTTCTCACGATCGTTCGTTTTTAAAATCTCTGTCGACTCGAATTATTGATCTTGATCGGGGTAAGTTAACCAGTTGGCCCGGTAGCTACGAAAGATATCTGGAAGCGAAGCAAGCTCAACTAGAAGTTGAATCGACCCATAACGCACTTTTTGATAAAAAGCTGGCATTGGAAGAAGTCTGGATTCGTCAAGGTATTAAAGCCAGACGAACTCGTAACGAGGGCCGTGTTCGAGCTTTAGAGCAACTGCGTCGCGATCGTTCAGACCGCCGAGAACTTCAGGGTCGAGTGAAACTCGTCACCCAGAAATCAGAGAAATCAGGCAAAATAGTTATCAATGCCGAGGCCGTGAAATTCCACTTTCAAGACAAGCCTATCGTCACCGACTTCACTTTTAAGATGTTACGCGGTGAAAAAATTGGCATCATCGGACCCAACGGCTGTGGAAAATCGACCCTCATTAAACTTTTATTAGGCAAACTAGCCCCACAAGAAGGAGATATCCAGCTGGGTACCAAGCTTGAGGTAGCCTACTTTGATCAGCACCGTGAAACGCTAGATCTAGAAAAGTCAGTTCGAGACAATTTGGTCGAAAAAGCAGACCATGTTGAAGTTAATGGTGTTTCAAAACACGTCATTAGCTATCTCAAAGACTTTTTATTTAGCGAAAAGAAAATCAACATGCCGGTTAAAGCACTATCGGGTGGCGAGCGAAACCGACTCCTACTCGCGCGTTTATTCACTCGCTCGTTTAACTTCCTAGTGATGGACGAACCCACCAACGATTTAGATATGGATACTCTAGAATTGCTCGAAGAGTTGCTAGTCGAATTTAAAGGCAGCTTACTACTTGTCAGCCACGACAGAAACTTCATCGATAACACGGTAACAAGCACGTTAGTGTTTGAAGGCGAAGGCAAGGTTAACGAATATGTGGGCGGTTACGTCGACTGGATAAGGCAGCGAACGACAACGACTGAATCCCCTCAGGCAATCAACAGTAAGGTCAAGTCAAAAAATAAACCTGTTCAAGCGCCAAAACCAAAAGCCAAGTTGAATGCTGCGGATGAAAAGGCGCTCCGTCTACTCCCCGTCAAAATAGAAAAGCTTGAAAAACAAATCGAAGCAATGCATCAACAATTTGCAGCACCCGGCTTTTATGACCAGGACAGTACTGTTACTCAGCCGTTACAGCAACAACTATCAGAACACGAAGGGTCACTCCAAGCGCTCTATGAGCAGTGGGAAAAGCTAGACCCGTAAAGGGTAGGGTTCAGACTAATTTAGACGCTCAATCAAAAGGGAATGATCTCAGGGCAATGGTGCTTTGAGTCCATTTTTTTGCGGCTACTTTGAACATAGAGGGTTGGTGAGAGGCCTTTACTCGTCGTTAGCCCAATAATAATTAATTTGACTGACCCGAGTGCTTAAATTCTTGTCCTTTTTGATTGCCAACACCGTCAGCGATGACTGGGTACTCGGTAAAACTATTTAAACTTTAAAGCAATGAAATGATATGATTAAGGCATTATAGAGGATTAGATTAGAACAGTGAGTAACCAAGAATCGAGCCAATACAACTTAACAACTATTCCCCGTAGTCAACACCAGCTATCCAGAAAGCAAATCTCTGAGGCTGCGTTAAAAGTTTTATATCGGCTATCAAGTGAAGGCTATCGAGCCTGCCTAGTAGGTGGTGGTGTACGTGACCTGTTGCTAGAAAAAAAGCCTAAAGATTTTGATATAGCCACCGACGCAACACCTGAACAAATCCATGGCTTATTTCGTAATAGTCGCATTATTGGCCGCCGTTTTCGTTTGGTCCATATTCGTTATGGCCGAGAGGTTATCGAGGTCGCCACTTTTAGAAGTCATACGGATGACTCACCTAAAAACGAATTGAGCTCCGAAGGCCGTATCCTTAGAGACAATACTTTTGGTGATATTGAAGATGATGCTTTACGCCGTGATTTCACTGTAAATGCCATGTATTACGATATTGATGGCTACTCAGTACTCGACTATGCGAATGGTTTAGCTGATATTGAAGCACGCATCCTTCGATTAATTGGCGACCCTGCAACCCGCTACCAAGAAGATCCAGTTAGAATGCTTCGTGCGGTTCGTTTTGCGGCCAAACTCGATTTTGAAATTGAAACGTCGGCAGCTGAGGCAATATTTCAATGTGGTCCGCTGCTCACGGGCATTCCGGCTGCGCGCTTGTTTGATGAAACTGTTAAGTTATTTCACAGTGGCAAAGCAACTCGTGTGCTTGAACTATTGCGGACGTATAATTTACTTCAATATTTATTTCCAGCGCTTGACGAAATACTGATCGCAGAACCCTCTGAATTAATGCTCGATTTTATTGACCAAGCCCTCGTCAATACCGATGCCCGTATTAACAATGAACTTCATGTTTCACCTGCTTTTATCTTTGCCAGTTTGCTTTGGCCCGCAGTGCATAAACAGGCACAAGAAATCCAATCAGATCAATTGAAAATGGTTCCTGCGTTGTTCCAAGCCGGTGGCGATGTTATGAGCCGGCAAATAAAGCATATTTCAATACCGCGTCGTTATAGTCAAATGGCGAAAGACATTTGGACCAACCAGCCAAAATTTCACCGGACTCAAGGCAAACAACCCTCAAGACTACATGGGCACCCTAGTTTTCGGGCTGCTTATGATTTTATGTGTCTGCAAACTATGGTTGGTTTAATGCCATCCCACCTTTGTCATTGGTGGACTGAATTCCAAAAGAACAATACTGCTCCCGTTATCGAACGCCAAGCAGCAGAATACACAAAGCCTCGACCACGCCGACGACGAAAACCTGTTACCCAATCGGGAAATAGCCATTCAAACAATACTAAACCGAATGAAAGCTGAGCTAGTCTATGTCGGTATCGGCAGTAACATCGGTGATTCGATTACCATAGCAACAGACGCAATCAACCGAATGAGGGATATTCAAGACTGCACATTGGTTCAGCAATCATCGCTTTATCGGTCTGAACCTGTCAGTGATATACCTCAGGATGATTATATTAATGCCGTTGCGCTGATAGAAACAACGCTGGAACCAATGCCGATGCTGCGTGAACTCCAAGCCATCGAACAGGCGTTTAATCGACAGCGGGACCCCGCATTACACTGGGCACCTAGAACTCTCGACCTCGATATTATATTATTTGGACAGCGTGTAATGAACGATCCATATTTGAACGTACCCCATCATGAGATGGCTAATCGACTCTTTGTCTTGACGCCCATGCTTGAAATATCAGGTGAGCAACTCATTCCTGGATTAGGCAGCTTGCAATATTTAATCAATAAGGCGCCATCGATTCAGTTGAATAAGATCGACGTGATACCTAACAACCCAACCAGATAGAATGCTAAATCACCATCGATATATTGTAGTGGAAGGCCCCATTGGTGTCGGTAAAACGACTTTGGTCAAAAAATTGGCTCAAACATTCGGCTCGGGTTTAATGCTTGAAAAAGTAGACGACAATCCGTTTATTGCGCAGTTTTATAAAAATCCAGCTCGTTATGCTCTATCAACTCAGCTCTCTTTTTTATTACAACGAGCCGAACAAGTTCAAAATTTCCGTCAAATTGATTTATTTCAAAATGCACACATTGCTGACTTCCTGATCGATAAAGACCCTCTTTTTGCTGAACTGACACTCACTCCAGACGAATTGAAACTCTACCAAGACATTTATCAGCGGCTAACGATTGATGCCCCACGGCCTGATTTAGTTATTTATTTACAGGCGCCCGTTGAAGTACTGCAATCACGTATAGCGATCCGAAACCGATCCTATGAAAAACCCATCACCCTAGATTACCTGTCGAAGCTATCAAATGCCTACACTCAGTTTTTTCATAATTACGATGAAAAAACACTACTTACCGTAAACACTCAATCAATTGATTTGATTAATAATGATGCCGATTACGATGCGTTGATCGATGAAATCAATCAAGTACAGTCTGGACGTCATTATTATAATCAGTCATCATTTCCGTATTAGTTGGAATGAACTCTTATGTATATACCTCGACCACTTAATAACAAAATTACTGTTCCTCACCTTAAAAAGCTTAAGCAACAAGGTGAAAAGTTTGCCTGCCTCACCGCCTACGACTACAGCTTTGGCAAGGTGGTAGAACAATGCGGGGTAGAGGTGGTATTAGTGGGCGACTCATTAGGCATGGTTATTCAGGGACACGACACGACCATTCCAGTGACTTTAGATGATATTAAATACCATGCTCGAGCGGTTAATGCAGCACTAGATAATGCAATGTTAATGGTCGATATGCCGTTTGGCTCACTCAACTCACCTCAGCAGGCGCTCGACAATGCCAGTGATGTATTAAAAGCCACGCAAGCGCAAGTGGTGAAACTTGAAGGGGGCATCACTCAAATAAAAACCGTCGAAATGCTCTGTAGTTATGGCATTGCAAGCTGTGCCCATCTTGGGCTTCAACCACAACAGGTTCATAAGATGGGTGGTTACCGGGTACAGGGTAAAACCAAAAATAGTGCTGATCAAATGCTCGCCACTGCCTGCGACTTAGAACAAGCCGGTGCCGACCTATTACTACTTGAATGTGTTCCAGCCACCTTAGCCACCCTCATTACTAAAACTCTCGAAATACCCGTCATTGGTATTGGTGCAGGAACTGACGTGGATGGCCAAATTCTAGTTTTACACGACATACTCAATGTCACCAGTGGTAAAAAACCCAAGTTTTCAAAAAACTTTATGCAAGGCCAACCGAGCATTCAGGCGGCGATTAGTCGCTATGTTCATGAAGTGAAACGGGGTCAATTTCCTGATCAATCACACTGTTTTGCATAATAGTCGGGTAGCCCAACATGTACCAAGCTAGTTCAGTTGCAGAAATACGTCAATATGCACAACACTGGAAGGACAATGCTCAATCGATTGCGTTCATTCCAACTATGGGTAACCTACATCAAGGCCATTTATCCTTAATTGAAAAAGGCCAATCGCTCTGTGATCGCACCATTTGTAGTATCTTCGTCAACCCGATGCAGTTTGGGCCAAACGAGGATTTCAACCATTATCCACGCACACTAGAGCGTGACATTGAACAACTAGAAACCATTGGGTGTGATCTAGTCTATATGCCAACGGCCTCTGAACTTTATCCCAACGGACTTGACCAAATCAGTCAGATTTTGGTCACCGATCTTACGGAGTCCTACGAAGCGGCGCATCGGCCAGGTCACTTCACGGGGGTAGCGACTATCGTTTTAAAGCTCTTCAATATCGTTAAACCTAACATTTCTGTCTTTGGCAAAAAGGATTACCAACAATATCAAGTCATTCGAAAAATGGTGCGGGATTTAGATCTCGAAGTTGAAATCATCGGACAGGAAACAACCCGAGAAGCGAACGGACTGGCCACAAGTTCTCGTAATCAATATTTAACCGAAACGGATACGTCACAAGCGGCTTTGATATACAAAACATTGAAGACGACTGCCGCGTTAATTTTACAAGGAGAACGACGCTTTAATCAGCTTGAGGAGCAAGCTAAAGTTCAACTCAACCAAGCGGGTTTTGACACTGACTATTTTTCGATCTGCAACGCCGAAACCTTAAAACCAGCAAGTTCTAAAGATAGAAAACTCGTCATTTTAGTGACTGCTGGGCTCGGTCAAACTCGACTACTGGACAATATTGAAATAGATCTTTGGTAAGTTATTTACAAATTAAATTTTTATGTAACAACTAACTCTGATACAACATCCCCAAACTTGAAATCGCTTCTAATATTTTATTGCGCAGCTTAAGTGGTTCAAGCACCTCAACTTGTGCGCCGTATTTTAGTATATCCATTAGCAATTCAGTGTCTTGGCTATAGGGTACTCGAAGTATAAAATACCCTTTGTCGTCATACTCACTCGTTTGCTCTGGGTGCCACAGCTCATGGGAGACCCAACGCGCAAGCTTTGGACTAAAGCGCAGAACAGCTTGCTCTGTATCGACTCCTGAAAAAATACCGTAACCACTTGCAAATGTACTATTGAGTTCGTTCTCATCAATATTTATCGCTGGTTGTAACATTATTTCTAATTGACGAATGGCATCGACAGAGAAGCTACGCAAACCCTCTCTGAGGTGACACCAGGCATCTAAATACCAGCTGTCTCGGTAGTGAGTCAGCCTTTGTGGTGATATTTCTCTGCTGGTATCACTGTCGTTCTGGCGATTATGATAGGTCATTATCAACCGCTTACGGTTGAGCAAAGCTTGACTAATGGCTTGAAAATGCTGGGGGCTCATTGGCTTTGCTGTGGCAGGCAGAATACGAATACGTTTGGCAATTTCGTCGGGGCTATGGTCACTCTTGTCTAGCAACATTCTGATTCGGGAACGCAGCGGCTTAATATGGCTTGTTAACATACCGGGCTGAAGACTTTCAAGTAAAGCGTCCATGGTGAGCAATGCTTGAATCTCGCCCGTGCTAAACCATAGTCCAGGTAACTGGTATTGACTTGATTCAACTTCACTTTGGTCATAACAATAAGCGTTTAGATCTCGGTTCCATACAATGGGCGCTGCAAGTCTGTCGCGCATGTACTCGAGATCTCGCTTAAAGGTGGCTAAAGATATCTCCAAGGCCTGTAAGAACTGATCTCGCGTGACGTTGATCTGATTACAGAGCATTTGATCAATAATATGAAAACGTTCGGTTCTATCCACTATAGACTCGCCTTCTTTATGTTTTTTGAAGTTTCTAGATGCTAGCTCACCTTATGAGCCAGTAAGCCATGATAATAGCACCACACACGAAATCAAGGCGCATTTATGTCTATTATCAATCGAATTCTGTTTAAGCTGTCTGCTTATTGTCGTTGCCGCATTATCAATGGTCCAGATAAAGCACCATATCTTGAACGTTATCACTTACTTCGGCTTCCATTTGGTTGCCAGATATATTTACATCGATTCATCGCTAGCGATCCCGGACGTGGCTTACACAATCACCCATGGCAATCGGCCTGCTCTTTATTGCTTTCAGGACGATACGAGGAGATTCGAATGGCAGATGCTAGAAACGATAATCAGCTATGCAGTGAGATAATTGAGGCTGGCAGCTTCAATTGGATTAACGGTAGGGAGTTTCATCGGATCAACCTAATTGATGATATCGAATGCTGGACATTGTTTATACACGGCGTAAAAGGCAAGTCCTGGGGTTTTTTAGAACAAAATCAACAGCAGTATGCGTTTCATGATCATCAACAGTTACTCAACCAACCGTCTAACTCACAGTGGTGGAAAACAGTCGCGAAGCCTAGCCAATGCCCGTCCATGCGGAAGCCCTTAAACCATTAAGCCCAAGTACATTAGGCTGTACCTGTGCTTAATAGAGTCAGCAATCACTGCTGGTCACTTTAAGTGCTTGGCGTGAAACTCGAAGTGGTCAGCCAGAAAGCTGGAAATAAAATGGTAACTGTGATCATAGCCAGGCTGTATACGAACTGTACAAGGTTGTCCCTTTGCATCACAGGCAGTCTTGAAATTATCCGGTAACAGTTGGCCTTGGTGTAAAAACTCGTCAGCCCCACCCTGATCAATCAATATATCGGCCACTGTCGCACCACCATTCACTAGGCAAGTGGCATCGTAAGCTTGCCAATCTGATTCGTTCTCCCCAAGATACAACCCAAAACAACCTTTACCCCAGTCACAATTAACGGGGTTAGCAATCGGCGCAAATGCCGACACTGATCGATATGCACCTGGATTTTTTAAACCACAAATGAGAGCACCATGGCCACCCATAGAGTGCCCACTTACCGATTTAATACCCGCTAATAAGGGCAGGTTCGCTTCAACCAGTTTAGGTAGTTCATTCACCACATAGTCATACATTTGATAATGAGTTGACCAGGGCGCTTCGGTTGCATTCACGTAAAAACCAGCACCATGACCAAGGTCATAACGGTCGGGTTTATCGTCAACTTTTTCACCCCGCGGGCTGGTATCAGGAAATACAATGGCAATGCCCTGTTCTGCAGCATAACGCTGAGCGCCCGCTTTAGTTCGTGCATTGTCATCATTGCAGGTCAACCCTGACAGCCAGTAGAGAGTCGGTACTTTTCCATTCTCAGCCTGGGGTGGCAAGAATACAGAAAACGTCATTTCACATTGATTGACGCTTGAATCATGGCTATAACGGTTTAAATAACCACCACTTTCTTTAACACTTTCGATTTCTTTCATGTTCGTCTTCACTTCTCTAAAGTCTAATTTTACAAAACGGTTAGTCTAGTAAATGATGACCGAACGAATGCTCTCACCACTGTGCATCAGGTCAAAAGCGCGATTAATATCCTCTAGAGGCATAGTGTGGGTCACCATAGAATCTAACTCTATTTCACCTGCCATGTAGCGATCCACATAACCCGGTAGTTGTGAACGCCCTTTCACACCACCAAACGCCGTACCTTGCCAAGTGCGGCCAACCACTAAATTGAATGGACGAGTGCTAATTTCTTTTCCAGCACCTGCAACACCAATGACTGTTGAGACACCCCAGCCCATGTGCGTGCATTCAAGTGCATCACGCATGACATGTACGTTACCAATACACTCAAACGAGTAGTCGACGCCACCACTGGTTAGTTCTTGAATATACTCACTGATCGAACCATCGATTTCTTTTGGATTAATAAAATCAGTGGCACCCAGTGCTTTTGCAATTTCCCACTTGGCTGGATTAATATCAATTGCCAATATTCGACTGGCTTTCGCCATCACTGCACCCTGAATGGCCGATAAGCCGATACCACCCAAACCGAATACCGCCACAGTCGAACCTGGCTCTACTTTGGCAGTATTTAATACCGCACCAATACCGGTAGTAACACCACAACCTAACAAACAAACTTTGTCGAGCGGTGCGGCCTTGTTGATTTTGGCTAACGCAATTTCAGGCACAACGGTATATTCACTAAAAGTAGAGCACCCCATGTAGTGATGAATCGCCTTACCATTTTTCGAGAAACGACGACTACCGTCCGGCATATAACCCGTCCAAACGGTTGAAGCGATTGATTGGCACAGATTGGTTTTAGGCGATTGACAATACTCACAAACACCACACTCAGGAATATATAAAGGAATGACGTGATCACCCACCTTTAAATCCTTCACGCCAGGACCACACTCGACCACTTCACAACCCCCTTCATGGCCTAAGATTGCAGGAAAAGCACCTTCAGGATCATCACCCGACAAGGTAAACGCATCGGTGTGGCAAACACCCGAAGCGATTACTTTTAGCAAAACTTCGCCCTCACGTGGGCCTTCAACTTCGACCTCCTCAATTTCTAGCGGCTTCTTAACTTCCCAGGCAACTGCAGCTTTACATTTCATTTCAATGGTCCTTGAATCCAGTTTGGTTAAATGTGAAAATTTATTTAGCAGATTAATTCGATTAATTCGGTCAGTCAACCCACTCCTTGTCAAAGAACTAATAGGAACCTAACATTACAAGGTGTTATTGAATTAAAATTATTACTACTAGTGACTAGTTCAAAAAAAACTGATTGTTGGCCGTCCAATTTGCTCACATTCTAAACAGCTCTGACCTCTTTTTTAACATCATTGTATAAAGGCTCCAACAGTAGTCAGTCCAAACTGATTTTTTATTAAAGCAAGACTAACAGAAAGCTGCTAAATTATAGTTTTTTGCTTTCGACAGAAAATTATAATTCTAACAACTATTAGTGCACGGATCGTCTTGTCTTTATTTCGTTATTTGCCTTACTCCATTATATTGCTCGGCAGCATCTCTAGCAGTAGTGTGTGGGCAGAAGAAGACTGGGGCCTTTGCGGCGTTCCTAGCTTTTCAATCATTGAAGCAGCAAGCACTAATGCCAGCAAAGCCACTCAAGTTGAGGCAAACTTTATGTCTCAACAAAACGAAAGCATTGCCTATTTCAGTGGCCAGGTAGAACTCACTCGTCCCGCTCAGGTTTTGCTCGCCGATGAGCTCACTATGAATAACGTGACTGAACAAGTCAAAGCTTCTGGTAATGTGACGTTTGAAAGTGATACTTCTCAGTTGCGGACTGAATTTATGACGATGAATCAAAAAGACCAATCGGCTTATTTTACCACTTCTTCATTTACTTTATCCGAGCAGCATGTTCGTGGTACTGCAAACGAAGTTATTCAGTTTAGTAGCTCGCTCAGTCGTTATAAAAAGATTCAATACACTACCTGTGATCCGGGTAACAGTAACTGGCATTTGACCGCAGACCAGCTCGACATTAACCAAGAGTCAGGACTCGGTACTGCCCAGCATGCTACTGTTTATATTCAGGATTTACCTGTACTTTATCTCCCATACCTTCAATTCCCAATTGATGACCGCCGTATGTCAGGCATTCTTGCTCCAACGATCGGCTCCTCAACTGACAGTGGTGACATAATTTCCATCGACGTCTATTGGAATATTGCGCCTAATCTGGATGCAACTATTACCCCAATTTGGTATGGTAAACGAGGCTTGCAAATCAACACTGAAAACCGCTACCTTTTTAAACATCACACGGGTCAACTATACCTTTCAATACTTGACGATCAAAAGCAAAATGATAATCGTTCATTTCAAAAATGGTTACACCACGCTAATTTAGGTTCAAATATAACCGCTGATATAGCTTTGCGTCACGTTTCTGACGATACATTTTTTGATGATTTTAAATCGTTAGATGATATTGACGACAATGTCACACACTTAGAACAGCAGATATTACTTAGCCATAGCACCAAACTATGGACAAGCAACTTACTGCTTCAAACTTACCAGACACCCGGCACTACAAAACAACCTTATAGTCAGCTCCCAAAACTGACGGTTAATAGCCGATTTAAAAAATTCGATAATGGTGTTCAATTCAACACAATCAACGAATGGGTAAGATTTGACCACGAGAGCAATATTGTGGGTGATCGTACCCATTTATTGCCCTATTTAAGTTGGAATCAATCGGATAGTTGGTACTTTTTTAAGCCTAAACTTGAATATGCCTTCTCCGATTATCAGTTAGACAATAATAATTTGGGCGATAATTCAATTCAGCGCGAAATTCCAATCTTCAGCCTAGATACTGGATTGCTTTTTGATCGAGAAATGAATACTGAGAGTAACTGGACACAGACATTAGAACCACGGCTTTACTTTCTGCGCACACCCTATGAGAATCAAAGCCATATTCCGGTATTTAATTCAGCCCTGCTGTCGAATTCATACAATAATTTTTTCAAATCTAATCGATTTAGTGGATCTGATCGCATTGGTGATGCGAATCAGATTTCACTGGGTATTGGAACGCGTTTTTTAGACAATGACTCGGGGGCAGAGCTACTTTACTCACGCATCGGTCAAATTTTTTATGCCAATGACCGGCGCGTTCAAATCAGTGGAAATAAACCGCAGACGCTACCCAATTCGAATATTATTACCGAGACAACGGTCAATCCAAACAGAAACTTATCGATCAACACAAAACTAGTTTATGAACAGACAACGAAAGAAATATCTGAAAAAACATTGTCAGTTCATTATTTAAAGGATGGTTTTGCCGCCAATCTCGAGTACTTTTTTGACGATACAGCTCTGGAACAGGCAGCCATATCGATGGTCTATCCTATTAATCCCCGCTGGACGATGGTGGCAAAGTATTCAGAATCGATATTATTCAATAAACCTGACGAAAATTTATTGGGCGTAAACTATGAATCTTGCTGCTGGGGGATTAAAATGCTCGCCAGCCAAACCAGTAACGATTCGTTCACCGAAACAGACAACGCTGTTTTTATTGAATTAACGTTAAAAGGGCTTGGTCAGTCGAGCCAAGTACTAGACAGCCAACTGGCAAATGCCATCGTTGGCTACAATCCTAACTTTTAGGGAGTCGCTCACACCGACTTCAACCATGGCATGAACCAATGATTCGATTTGTATTTCTATTTTTTTGTTTCTTTTTTTCTGGTAGCTTTTTAACAGCTCAAGTTTTAGCTGCGCCAATCGCGATTGATGCCATTGTAGCGATTGTTGACGAAGACATTATTACGCGAAGTGAAGTGGCCAGTCGACTAGAAATAATTCGAGCTGAATTCGCAACCAATAACCAGCGCTTACCCAAAGCAGAGGTGCTTAATCGTCAATTAATGGAGTTGATGATCAACGAGTCAATTTTGGTGCAACGGGCGAAGAAACGAGGCATCAAAATCAGCGATGGTCAACTCAATCAGGCAATGATGAATCTTGCTAAAAATAATCAAAAAAGCTTAACTGAGTTCAGGACGTTTTTGATTGCTCAAGGTATTAACTACATCAAATATCGAGAAAAAATTCGACAAGAAATGCTGTTAGGCGCATTGCGTCGTCAATACACAGCCAGGACTGCCAGCATCAGCGAAGCCGAACTGAATGGCTTTATTGGACAATCGGGTGATGGCTTGGAAAAAGCTGAATATAACATTTCTCATATTTTGATTGCCTTACCTGATGCTGCCTCACCCGAGGAGATAAACTTCGCTTTAGAGTCCGCTAATGATATTTTAATGAGGCTTCGGCAGGGTATTGAGTTTAGCTCTCTAGCCAATGAGTTTTCATCTGGATCTACCGCATTACAGGGCGGCAGCCTTGGTTGGCGGGGCAGAGCTGAAATACCGGGCCTTTTTACAGACGCGGTACTCAAAATGCAGCCCGGTGATTTTGCGGGTCCATTGCGCAACCCAAGTGGGTTTCATATCATCACTTTGAATGAACGTCGCGCTATTGACCAAATACTCACAGAACAAACTCAGTCACGACATATCTTGATTCGAGCCAATGACCTTATTAGCGAAGAAAAAGCGAGAAACCGCTTAGTTGAATTACGTCAACGAATATTAAATGGCGAAGACTTTGCCGTGTTGGCAAAGTCAAATTCAGTCGATTATATTTCGGCTTCAGCAGGGGGTGATATTGGCTGGATGGCGCAAGGGGGAACGGTAGAGGCATATCAAGCGGTTACCGACACACTGTTGCCGGGAGAGATTAGCAAGCCATTTAAATCATTGTTTGGATGGCATATTGTTGAAGTCACCGGACACCGCACCTTAAATGAAACAGCCGAGGTCAAACTCAATAAAGTGCGAGAACAGCTACTGAGGCAAAAGCAAGGAGAAGCATTTCAAATATGGCAGCAAAGATTAAGAGCTGAGGCTTATGTAATTATCTCTGATCCTGACACAGGAGAAGACACTGATGTCTAGTTCACCCTCGTCAATTCAAATAAGACCGTGCTTAGCCATCACTAGCGGTGAGCCTGCAGGTATCGGTCCAGATATCATTGCTCAGATAAAGCGCGATAATTTTGATGCTAGACTCGTCATTATTGGCGATCAAGAGTTAATAAAGCAACGTGCCAATCAGTTAGGTTCGACCCAACAATATATTGATTATGACTCAACCCAAAAAGACATGGCGCCAAACTTGTTAGAAATCATGCACGTGCCTTTAGCTGCACCCTGTGAGGCTGGTGAACTCAATAAAGACAATGCAAACTATGTACTTAAGACCCTCGAACTGGCCTGCAAAGGCTGCTTGTCAGGTGAGTTTGATGCCATGGTCACTGCCCCCGTTCAGAAAGACATCATCAACCAAGCCGGTATCCCGTTTAGCGGGCACACCGAGTATCTTGCTGAAATATGTGGTGTTAAAAAGCCCGTGATGCTACTCACAACCAACCGTTTAAGAGTGGCTCTGGCTACCATTCACATGCCTTTACGTGAAGTCCCTGACACCATTACGACGGCGTTAATTATTGAAATTAGCGAAATCGTTGATCACGACCTGCGTTCAAGGTTTGGTCTCGAAAACCCCCTTATTAAAGTGTGTGGACTCAACCCCCATGCGGGTGAAAACGGTTATTTGGGTCATGAGGAAATCGAATCAATTATCCCCGCCATTAAAATCTTGCAATCAAGAGGTATGAATATCAGTGGCCCGTATCCTGCTGACACTGTATTCACTCCAGCGGCTCTAGCGGATGCTGATGCCGTTTTGGCGATGTATCACGACCAAGGTTTACCCGTGCTAAAACATGCAGGATTTCATAACGCGATTAACACCACGCTTGGATTACCAATCATTCGCAGTTCTGTCGATCATGGCACAGCTCTAGATCTTGCCGGCACCGATCAAGCTAACGCCGGTAGTTTAATGGCAGCGATTGATTCTGCGATCTTTCAAATTAACTGTAAGAATAACAACCCAAAATAATTATGCACCAAGCTCGTAAACGATTCGGCCAGCACTTTTTGCATGATCGAAATATTATCGCCCGAATCGTCAGTGCTATCGCACCTGCTGAAGGAGACCATTTATTAGAAATTGGACCAGGTCAAGGTGCCCTGACTTTGCCTTTATTAGCAGAATGTAAGCAGTTAACCGCGGTGGAACTTGATAGAGACTTAATCCCTATCCTTCAACGCAACGCAGCTCAATACGGTGATCTCAATATTATCAATTGCGATATTCTAGAGTTTGATTTAAATGCGTTAGCAAAAGCTGATAATCGGCAGTATCGAGTTGCAGGCAACTTACCTTACAATATTTCGACACCCCTCATGTTTCATTTAATGGCGTCGATATCGCACATTCGTGATATGCATTTCATGGTCCAAAAAGAGGTCGCATTGCGTATTGTTGCGAATGTTGGTGATAAAAACTATGGCCGACTCTCGATCATGATGCAATACTATTGCCAGTGTGAATATCTATTTGATGTGCCACCACAGTCCTTTACGCCACCACCGAAAGTTGATTCGGCTATTATTAGATTAATACCGCATCCTCAGCCAATGATTGAAGTAAAGGACTTTGAACTGTTTTCATTAATAGTTAAAACAGCTTTCGGACAACGCCGAAAAACCATTTCTAATTCGCTCAAAAAAATGATCGATCCTAGCTGTTTTGAAGCAGCTCAAATAGATCGAAGCCTGCGAGCAGAATGCCTAACTGGCGAAGATTTCGCTCGACTAACCAACACTAAACTTAGCCAGGACTCAGATGACTAAACCCCTACTTTCACTTATTTGGGCCATGGACGAAAACCGTCTCATTGGCAATAACAACGCACTGCCCTGGCACCTACCCGCTGACTTGGCTTTTTTCAAAAGGACCACAATGAGCAAGCCCATTATTATGGGGCGAAAGACGTTCGATTCGATTGGCAGGCCCTTACCCGGTCGTCAAAATATTATCATAACTCGCAATAGTGCTTTTACTGCCGAAGGATGTGACATTGCCCGTAATATTGAAGAAGCAATGTCACTAGTTTCTGAAGATGCACCAGAAGCAATGCTCATCGGCGGTGCCAGTCTTTACCTGCAAACGTTAGAACAGGCAGACTTTCTGTATTTAACTCAAATTCACCATGCCTTTTCTGGCGATACTTGGTTTCCAGAAATGGACATGACCCAGTGGTCAGAAGACTTTCGAGAAGATTTTGAGGCCGATGAAAAAAATATTCACGCTCATTCATTTATGAAGTTTTCACGGAAAAAATAAAACTGATTGGGATAGGACTTCCTCACTCAGTGAAAGCCATTGGCATCAAAGATGAACCGCAGGACACAAGTGGAGATCGAAAGTCTAAGCAACAAAGATATCATTATTGGCAGGTAGGTCATATAAGCATCAATGACCTTGCTGTCAGTAAACAGCATCCCAGATTAAAAATTTTTAATGACAAAATTTTAATCTCTACTTGGGCTCAACTAATGGCACCTACTGGGTTAAACGTCAACGTTTGGTAACAATTCAAGCGGGTTATGTACCGATCAAATAGTTAATATTACTTGGCAACGAGCAATATACGGTTCGAGCTTTACATGAAATGGCTGGCCATTTTAAACATTGATTTTTGGCTTAGCTTGACATCAGATTAAAGAAAAATGCATTAGTAGCGCTTTTTTATTGGACATACATAAATTCCGCCGCCTTAT
The DNA here is from genome assembly GCA_913061315.1 of uncultured Gammaproteobacteria bacterium. Classification (GTDB taxonomy): domain Bacteria; phylum Pseudomonadota; class Gammaproteobacteria. The sequence goes on from CAJXUC010000030.1 coordinate 33,760, forward strand.
TCACTTCTTCCTTTACTCATTTGATCATTTCCTCCCTTTCCCCTGGTGCCAGATAATAAGCCATGTCGACTTCATGGCATATATACCGCGAAGGTAAGCGTGTCAGTGCATAGCAAGTTACGTTCAAAAAAATCTTCATTACTGTCGCTATAACGATGACTCAGTTCGGTTGAAATATAGTCAAAAACCAAATTTTCCTAAAAATTATATACACTTGGATAATTCTCATCACATCCTACCGCTCTAGTCACTAAAGTATCGACTAATCAATACTGGCCTTTAGCTTTATTGGCAATCAATACTATGCCAGCAAGGCTCCACAGCATCTATTTGCAATGCAGTCAGGCATCGACCCCAAACACAGCCACTATCTAACGCAAAATGACGACCATACTGGCCGGTCAGCAATGTCGCCCAATGACCAAAAACCACTTTAACTTCAGGACCTATTTGACTATTAACTTCATACCACGGCGTTAAACTCGAGTCCTGATGTTGCTCAGGTGAACCTTTAGCTGTGAAGTTAAGTCGATTGTCAGGGGTTAAAAACCGCATTCGAGTAAATACATTAGTGATGCAACGCAGACGTTCAAATCCAGTTAAATCATCGGACCAAAAGTTAGGAGAGTCGCCATACATTTTTTTAAAAAAAAGTTGGCTTTCTTTGCCCTGCAATACTTGCTCTATTTCAAGAGACAGGGCAAGGGCCTGCGGCACGTCCCAGTTGGGGTGAACGCCCGCATGCATCATCATTACTTTTTGTGCGTCATCATAGTGAACCAGCGGCAGGGTCTGTAACCAGTTCATCAGTTCATCACAGTGCGGGCTGGTGAGTACCTGCGACAAAGTATCACTCTTATCAAGGGTTCGCTTGCTGTGATAGAGCGCGAGTAGGTGTAAGTCATGGTTGCCTAGCACAGACACTGCTCGGTCACCCAACGACTTAATAAACGTTAAGGTCTGCAATGATTCTGGACCACGATTGACCAAGTCACCGCAGAACCACAACCAGTCATTAGCGGGATCAAATTGTATTTTTTCCAGTAGGCGCAGCAGTTTAGAATAACATCCCTGTACGTCACCAATTGCATAGACAGCCATCAAATAGTACTGATCAAATTAGTGCAGCACTCTTGGCGTTGACAGCACAAATTCTTCAACTGTAGCATCAAACTGAAAGCCATCATCCGCTTCCATTTGGTAGCTGCCTTTCATTGTGCCGACAGAGGTTTCCAACATGGTGCCCGAGGTATAGACAAACTGTTCACCCGGCTTCAAAACCGGTTGTTCACCAATCACGCCATCACCTCTGACTTCTTGAACTTTGTGATTAGAGTCGGTGATGACCCAGTGCCGAGTTAATAGTTTAGCGGGTTGCTGCCCTTGATTAACAATGGTGATGGTATAAGCAAAAATATAATAGTTTTTCTCAGGATTCGATTGATCTTCGATATACCGAGTTTGGACGTTGACCTGAATATTATTGAGGTTTGAATCTGTCATAAGAATCCCTGTATTTTATAAAATAGTAATAAATATCTAGCCACAACGGTTGCGATTTTAAACTGCAACCGCAGCCTTGATGTGTTCGTGACTTTGGTAATCTTTCAATTGAAAATCTTCAAATTGAAAATCAAACAGGCTAGTCACTTTAGGGTTTAAGACCATCGTAGGTAATGGATAGGTCGCACGACTTAACTGTAATTTAGCTTGATCTACATGGTTATTGTAAATATGAGCATCACCTAACGTGTGGACAAAATCACCTGGCTCTAAGTCAGTCACCTGAGCCACCATCATTAGCAGCAAAGCATAGGATGCAATATTAAAAGGTACGCCCAGAAATATGTCTGCGCTTCGCTGATATAACTGACAGGATAACCGCCCATCGGCAACATAAAACTGAAAGAAAGCATGGCATGGTGGCAAAGCCATTTGATCAATTTCTCCCACGTTCCACGCACTGACAATTAATCGGCGTGAATCAGGGTTTGTCTTTATTTGATCAATTAATTGTTGAATTTGATCAATCACGCGGCCGTCGTGCGCCTGCCATGAACGCCACTGCGCCCCATAAACGGGGCCTAAATTGCCTTCGTCATCGGCCCATTCATCCCAAATTCGAACTTTATTTTTTTTCAAATAGGCGATATTTGTATCCCCCTGTAAAAACCATAACAGTTCATGAATTATCGAGTTCAAATGGAGCTTCTTAGTGGTTATCAACGGAAAACCTTGACTTAAATCAAAGCGCATTTGATGACCAAAAACAGATCGCGTACCGGTTCCAGTACGGTCAGTTTTCTCACTACCACTGTCTAACACCTGTTGCATTAACTCAAGATATGGTTGCATTGCTACCTGCTCTACGTGCATAAGCGATTATAATTAGACCCGCTAAGATCATCGGCACTGATAACACAATACCTTTTGTCAGCCAGTCTGTCTGCATCAAATAGCCTATATGCGCATCCGGTAAGCGAATAAATTCAACACTGGTTCGCGCTATTCCATACAGCATTAAAAAGTACCCTGAAACCATCATGACTGGCTTGGGTTTTGACGATATAATCCAAAGTGCAGCAAACAATACAAAACCTTCAAGTAACATTTCATACAGTTGCGATGGATGCCTCGCGCTGTAACAAAGTGGACCCGCAAAATCAATGAATCGATCCGCAGGAAATTGTTCACAAGAGAGCTTCATGGCCCAAGGAACCGTGGATGGCGCTCCCCATAACTCGGCATTAATAAAGTTACCAAAGCGTCCAGCGGCTATTCCTAAAGGTACCAACGGTGCAATGAAATCAGTGAGCTGGAAAAAATGACAATTGAGTTTGCGCCGATACCATTCCATTGCAACCAAAACGCCAATAAACCCGCCATGAAAAGACATACCGCCTTCCCATATTTTTAAAAGATACAGGGGATCAGCCAGAAAAGTATCAAAGTTGTAGAACAATACTGAGCCAAACCGACCACCTAAGACGACGCCCATCGCGCCATAAAAGATTAAGTCATCGACTTCTGCTGGCTTAATGGGTGCGCCAGCGACTTGGGCGCGACGTTTACCCAACCACCATGCAGACCCAAAGGCCAATAAGTACATCAGCCCATACCAATGAACCTTTAAGGGGCCTAAGGCAACAACAACAGGATCAATTTCAGGATAGGCAATCATACAAACGGGTACAGGCAATAAGAAATGAAATTATGCCTGAATGAGACGACTTAATTAAGCAAAACTGGGATTTGTTCTCTTATCAGTCAGATTCGATGAACATTAGTGGATTTTAGGACGCCTCTAAAAATTATTCGCTAACAGTCTAACCGAGCAGAACAAGGCTCCAAACCACGACAAACAACAAAACAGCTCAAATAATGGCTGCCGACCCCATATCTTTTGCCCGGCCAGACAGCCCATGTTGTTCTTCACCTATCCGATCAACCACTGCCTCTATCGCTGAGTTGAGAATCTCTACTTAGCGACTTCATCGGCGCGTTATTTTATTGGGCAAGTGTGAAGTGTCGTCCTCTGGTTGATTCAATTAGAACCAACCGGAGCAACAGCCACTCAGATAGCAATGCGCGTTATTCTTCTTCAGCAATGATTTCTGCGTAGGCGCTGGCATCTAACATGTCAGCCACTTCGCTAGGGTCATCAATCTTAACTTTATACATCCAGCCATCGCCGTAGGGATCATCGTTAATTTTTTCTGGAGAGTCCTCTAACTCAGAGTTCACTTCTACCACTTCGCCAGAAATAGGTGCATAGGTATCTGATGCCGCTTTAACCGACTCGATAACGGCAACTGTATCACCAATTAACACGGTGCTACCTTCTTCTGGTAACTCAACAAAAACCAAATCACCCAATAACTCTTGGGCATGATCCGAAACACCAATCGTCGCAATATCACCATCGACCGATAACCACTCGTGTGATGATAAAAATTTTAACTCGGAAGGTACATTACTCATTTTTTTCTCCTACTCATTAAATACAAGATTTGCCGTTACGGGCGAAAGGAATTTTAACTATCTCTGCTTTCAACATTTTATTTCGTACTTCTACATCAACCTCACCCGTCACACCCACTGGGATTCGAGCCAATGCAATCGACTTACCTAGCGTGGGTGAATAACTACCCGAAGTAATTTCACCCTCTCCTTTTACTGTGACCACTTTCAAGTGATTACGCAAAACGCCCTTATCTTTTAAAACAATACCCACCAACTGCTGCTTAACACCCTGTTCTTTTTCTGCTAAAAGCGCTGATTTACCAATAAAGTGTCTATCGTCTGATATCGATAACGTCCAACCTAGACCCGAGCACAGCGGACTGGTTGATTCATCCATATCGGTACCGTACAGGCTCATGCCCGCTTCGAGCCGCAGCGTATCACGCGCACCCAAACCACAAGGCTTTACACCGGCCTTTAAAAGCTGCTGCCAAAAACCAACGGCCTGATCTAACGGCATCAGAATTTCAAAGCCATCTTCACCGGTATAGCCCGTTCTCGCAATAAAGTAGTCACCAATCGTGGCAGCTTCAAAGCGTCCGACAGACTCAAGTTCAGAACGATTAGACTCGAATAATGACAAAGTCTTTTCACGCGCTGTTGGCCCTTGCACTGCAATCATTGCAACATCATCACGCACGGTCAGACCCACATCAGAAAAATCATCCGCCTGCCGCTTCAACCAAGCTAAGTCTTTATCCCGCGTTGCAGAGTTAATAATTACCCGATAAAACTGATCACCTAAAAAATAGACAATCAAATCATCAACCACACCCCCTTCAGTATTTAACATACAACTGTAAAGCGCCTTACCGTGCTGTTTCAACTTAGCGATATCATTTGCCAGTAAGTGACGTAAGTAGGCACCAGAATCAGCCCCAGAAACATCAACCACGGTCATATGAGATACATCAAACATACCAGCATCTGTGCGAATAATGTCATGTTCAGTAATTTGTGAGCCATAATGAATCGGCATATCCCAACCAGCGAAATCGACCATTTTGGCCGATGCATCAAGATGAGATTGATAGAATGGAGTCTTTTTACTCATAACGCACCTAAAGTAGTTAGTAGAAAAACCCCTCTGTCCGGTTACCTGAGAGATCGAGCTGATAGCGTTTTAGCCTAGTTTTTATACCAGTTAAATTCATCAACCTTTCACCTTCGGTGGGTAATAGCTACCACTCTCCAGAGTCAAACAGCTGCAACAGTCTTTTTTGCCTGAGCGTTTCCGGGCGGTTGCGTCTTCGGCGGCCTATTTGGCTCTCTCCTATTACAGCTTATGTCTGTGTGGCGTACTATAATCGCAGTCTAATTTGATTGAAAGATCTATTTATATTATCTATCACACTGCAAACTTATAGTCGATTTATAAATGATAGAGCGAAAAAACGGTAAGAACTATCCGCATTATTCAAACACAATTCACCAAGGCCTAACCGATCGCACAACATCGCCTTTAAATCATAAACTGACGGATGGTTATCGGGGCAGAAAACCCAAACTAAAAGAGTGGTTAAATACAGAAAGTTAAGCCGGATTAACAATGCTCCAAATATGCGTATACTAGGCATCATTTAACCAACTAGGAAAAGGATAAAAAGGAATGATGAATAACGACACTAAAGAAAACTTAAAGCAGACAACCACTTGGATACGAGGGCTTTACATGCTGCTATTTGGGTTCTTGGCAGGTCTTGCTGATTTTGTCTTGTTAGGTGTCATCATCTTTCAATTCGTCCACAAGCTGATTACCGGTGAAACTAACGAGCGCCTGCATAAGCTTGGACAGAGCATTGCAACCTACAACTATCAAATCCTTCAGTTCCTCACCTTTAATAGCGAATACCATCCCTATCCACTGGGTGCCTGGCCCAAAGGTGAGCCAAAATCTGCCAAGGAAGTAACCAAAGACAATTAGGGTTGGCAAGGGTTGGTCAAGTTAAACAAATAGAGTCAGCACACCGGTAAAACCATAAAGCGCAGTTTTGTGTATCTCACCATTCGCAAAAAAACCAACCAGCGGAAAATCGCCCAGAACACTGTGGATAAACCGAACCTCTTCGGAGTGCTCGCCAAACTGCTGTCTCCCCCGACCCAAGCATGAAACATAAACCCCGCCCTTGATGGGAGTCCGTAACCGCGATTTTAAATCTAACAGCATGCGCTCCATATCTTCAATGGCAGAATTACCATCCCGCCGACAAAAAATAATTTCGTCATTGTGCTGCAAATAATCACCGATCGCGAAAATCTTTTCTTCAACATCAATCCCTATAATCTGCCGAATAGAATAATCATCCAGATCAGAATTTTTGTTCACTAAACCCGCAAATATAGCTGTCTCTTATACACATCTGACGCTGCCGACGACTCCTTACGTGTAG
>CAJXUC010000031.1 GCA_913061315.1 uncultured Gammaproteobacteria bacterium
ACGAGATAGCGTAGCGTCTCGTGGGCTCGGAGATGTGTATAAGAGACAGGATTAAGACTTACTGCTGCAGACATAACGTATCCAAGTTAATTATTTACAAAATTTAACTAATTTTTTAATTACTCTACAAAAAAACCATCGATCTTTAGGATCGATGGCAAATAGAGATAGCATTAAAGTTATTACTGCCCTATTGACCAGAAACCGAACGGTTCCACTGATCCATCCAGACAGATTTATCAACCTTTGAATAATCAACACGTAACTGACGAGCAATATCCGCAGGATTTAACTGCAACATTTCAGCCGAGACGGGATCTGACGATAAAGCTTTAAGAGCTAGCGCATTCACTGGAACCACGCCACTTTTTCTTGCATACTCTAGTTGAAAATCTGCATCGTTATATTCATTCAAGAACCAGTTAGCTGCCTTTACATTTTCACTGCTTTTCATAATGGCTAACCATCCGTATTTATGAACACCTACAGCCTTATCACCAATTACCGGATGAACTGTCGCAACGTTTACACCCGCATTTCGGGCACGAACACACCAACCGGCATGAACAATTGAAGCATACACATCACCTGATTGAAACTGTGTTACTACTTCACCACCACGTGACCAAAATTTCAGAGCATTCAACTGTTTAATCAAATCTAAACCTGGTTTGATATTAGTTTCATCTCCACCAGCCGCATGGGCAATACCACCAAAATTAGCCATGCCGCCACCAGATGTAATATCAGGAATTGACACTCTACCCGCTAGTTTTGGGTTAATAAGGTCAGCATAGGTAGTTGGCGTAGGAATACCCAGTTCTGCAAATTTGTCACGATTAAAACAGATGGATTCCTGAGTATGCCAAGAAGCAATACGCCAATCGTTATATTGCCCCTCTTGAAGATGTGCAACATTGGACATATTTTTATAATCAATTTTTTGAATAAAGTCATTTGTTACAAAAAATTCTTGTTCTTGTGAATCCATTACTTCCATGACATCAAAGGGTGCTTTACCACGGCCCGCAATTAACTTTGCAAGATTTGAAGCTGGACTTCCGGTCACAAACTCAAGGGTACCACCCAATGCCTCAAATTTAGGTGCAATCTTAGTTATTATATTCTCTTTCCAAGAACCACCCCAAGTAGCGACTTTTAAAGTCACACCATCAAATTCACCAGCCTGAGATACTGATGCAAATGATACACCGAGTGAAATTATAGCTGCGCTTAATAGAGTGCGATTAAACTTTATACTATGTTTCATGACCTTCCTCTTCGTTTATAGTTTTAAAAAACCGTTATTTATCGGCTGCCAGACCGTAAGAGCGTATCGAGTCCAACAATTTTTTGCATAGCCAATAAGGCTATTAGACAAAAGAATATGACAAGAGATGCTGACGCTAAAATACTAGGATCAAAGTCATTCTCAAGTCCATAAAATAATTCAATAGGATAAGTTACAAATCCAGGTGCAGTTAAAAATATGGAGATTGGAACATCTCCAAAGGAAACCATAAAAGCATACAAAGCACCTGCATAAACTCCAGGCTTAATAACAGGCAGTGTTACTCTTCGAAACGTGCTCCAACGATTTGCACCCAGACTAAATGCTGCCTCTTCTAGTCGAGTATCAAATCGTTGTAAAATTGCCGTTACAGTACCGACCACATAGGGTGTGGCCACAAATACATGGCCTAAATACAAGCCCCAAAAAGTGCCTTGAATATACAGCCCAGTGGCATCACCAATTAAATAAAATAACTGTAAAAAGGCAATGCCAGTCACGATGGCAGGTATTTGAAGGGGCGCACGAAATATTGTAGAGATTAGTGTTCGCCCTGGTAGTTTCCCCCTTACAATACCCAACGCAGCTGGGATTCCAATAATACAAGCTCCAATTGCCGTGCCAAAAGCTAATAAAAAACTCAGCCCCAATGCTTCAATCTGTCCTTTGGGAATCTTCGAATACCATTGGAATGATGGTTCATCGGGTGGGAATTTAATTGCTGTATAATATTCCCCTCCATGAAGGGAGGCGCCAATAACAACAATCATCGGCGATAGTAAGAAAATATAAGAAAAGCTTGAGTACAGGTAATGAAAGTATTTACCCCATGGTAAACCAAGCTTTGGTGCGGGACCTTTTCGACGACCCGCCGCTATTAATGCCTCGGTAGATTGCCTTGTCTGTGGTTCAGTGTTGTGTTGCGACGTTGTATTCATGCAATCACCAGTCGAGCCGCTCTGAAGCGCCGTATTAATATAATTGCCAACAAATTAATTAACAACACTGTAACTAAAAGTACAGCCGATAAAGTCCCAGCCATAGAATATTTAACTTCCATCATTACCGTTCGCTGAATCAATACTGGTAACGTAAAAACCCGACCACCACCTAATAAAGCAGCGGACGTAAAAGCACCCATCGACATATTGAAAATCATGAGTGAACCAATAGTTATCCCAGGAATACTGAGTGGCAACAACACGCGATAATGCATCCTCCAACGACTAGCACCGTGGATCTGAGCCGCTTCTTCAAAAGAACGTGGAATAGTCTGAATGACGCTATAGAGTAATAGAACACCAAATCCCAATGTGTAATGCATTAAACCAACTACAACACCCGTTTGATTTCCAATAATGGTATATGGGGTATCAACAATACCAACACCCATTAAAAATTTATTAATGAGGCCATCTGCAGAAAAAATAATCATCAGGCCAAAAACTTTAATGACAATAGTAACGAAAGTTGCAACAACAATTCCTGCCAGTAATAACATAGACCATCGTGAACGCATTCGGGCAATTAGATAGGCAACTGGAAACCCAAGAATTAATGTAAAAAAAGTTGCTAATGCAGCAGTTTTAACGGTGATCCAAAGTGTGTTTAGATAAAAAGAATCGGTAAAAAAACGAACATAGTTAGAAACATCAATGTCTGTCCCTACTCGACCAAGGCCAAGATCCTTATAAAAGCTACCTTCTAAAAATACATACTGTGAGCCAGCAATAAGCACAACAACAAAGATAAGACTAGGTAAAAGGACGAGCTCCCAACGTGTATTCATATTGACTTTTTTTCGGTGAGACAAAAAGAATTTCCAAGGTATATCATTACTTCAAAGCCCCTTAAAAATTGGATCATGTTTGATTTTCTTCAATTTAGTTTCAATGTATTCAACACGCTCATTACCGCTAAATTGATCACCCTCAAAAACAATATCCATTACCATATCAGTCACTTGTTCCAAGAGTTTTTCGTCATTTTCAGGATGAATACCAATAGGCAATACTGTATCTTGGACATGCGTTAGCCACTCATTACCCACTCGATCCATTTCAGGCAGTTTTTCCCCTCGTTGAACAGCCCGAATACCTTTGCGTAATTTTCTACGCAAATAAAACACGCCTTTATCAGTGTGTTTTAGATTTTCTGCTGCATGAGAATTGATGGCTCCCTGTGATACTTGAGCTTCATAATCGTTAGGATGACGTTGTCGATACTCATAAGGTTCTGTACCCGTTTGGCCTGGAAAATCGACTGAATTTTTACCACAATCCTCACGAATTCCGTGTCCTTCAGGATCAATTCCCTCACCAAAACTACGCCAAGCAATTATCATACAATGATCATCATCATGGGGAATTGTCCACTTGGTAATACTTGCACGTTTAAAGTATTTCTCTTCACGCCCAGTTTCCCACCACGCACCAACTTGACTAAAAGACGGTGACATCGTCTCTTGTGATCGAACCCAGATCATATTTTCAACGCGGTAGGTTAGCGTTGCATAAACCTTATGGTCTTTCTCATAAAATTTCGTTACTGGAGCTATTCCCCAAGTATCACCAAAGTGAATATCAGTAACTCTGGCATGCAAAAAAACCGTATGCCATGGATCCATAGTATTTTCGCAGATTTGCAACCAGTTGCAGGGATAGTCGATCGAATACGGCACCATTTCGACATTAGGAAGTTGTGTTGTATCAAATATTGGAAAGTCAGGTTTCTCTTCTGGTGGTCCCATATAAGCAAAGATCAATCCTTTATATTCTTTTACAGGATAGGCTCCATGACATATTTTAGATCCCCCTTCTGAATCTTGAAGGGGCATTTCAAGAATTGTTCCGTCGGTGTCATATAACCAGCCGTGGTAACAGCATCGTAGACCTTTGTCTTCTATAACGCCAAACTCAAGTGAAGCATTTCGATGGCTACAATGGAGATGCAATAATCCATAATCGCCCGATTTATCTTTAAATGCGACCAAATCTTCACCCAAAATGCGAACTCGTTTAGGTACGTCAACAAGTTCTTGGGTCATTACAACGGGTATCCAAGAGCGTCGAAAAAATTCGCCACAGGGTGTTCCTATACCGACATGTGTTAATTCAGTATCTTCTGGTGGACGCTTTGCTTTGTGGTACCCTCCAAATTTATTTTGCCTACTCGATTTGTAGTCTTTGGTAGTTTGATTGTAGTCGACTACTGGTATGTCATTTTTCATCGAGTCCATCCCTTTTGCCTATATTAAATATTTAACCATCATAATCTTGACTGTATTGGTTGCCTACTCGGTATATTCCGCACTCAAATACATAGTTACCTGTAAATAACTAAGGGTTTTCCCCCGTTCCTCAGAATGGTCTGGCTCTGTAATAATAATAAGATTGATACTGATCTTAAAAAAGTGAATGACAAACATAAATTCTCCTACTACACATCTAGGCACGTGCCCCCATGATTGCCCCGATGCCTGTGGCATTCAGACTGAAGTTCAAAATGGTTATGCGATTAAAATTTCCGCACAAAAAAAACATCCAATTGCGGATGGTTGGCTTTGCGCCAAAGTGTCTCCTTATTTAGATAGGGTCTATCACCCTGACCGTTTAAAAACACCTCTTAGACGGATAGGACCTAAAGGGTCAGGACAATGGGAGATTATTAGTTGGTCGACAGCAATCGATACCATTAAAAAACAGTGGGATAGAATTATTCAATCTGATAATGCGGAAGCTATATTACCCTATAGCTACAGCGGTACACTTGGCTTAGTTCAGATGACGGTGGCCAGCGCACGATTTTGGAATCGACTCGGAGCCAGTCAGCTCGAAAGATCTATTTGTATGGCTGCAACTCGCCATGCAGTTCGCGCCACCCTAGGGGCTAGAATGAGCCCACCTTATCAACAAGTTGAGAGCTCTAAATTAATAATATTTTGGGGCCATAATCCAGCCAGTACAGCACCACATTTGATGCCATTTGTTAAAAAGGCACAGGCTAGAGGCAGCAAGTTAGTAGTTATAGATCCTAGGCACTCGCGTTCATCTAAAGCTGCTGATTTTCATCTACAACCTTTTCCTGGCACCGATGGTGCTCTGGCTCTGGGCCTCGCGCGTGAAATCATTGTTAGTGGAAATCATAATCAAGTCTGGATAGATCAATTTTGCCATGGTTGGCCACAATTTAGAGATCACGTTATGACATTTGATCTTCATCGTGTAGCTAAAATTACGGGTGTTAAAGTGTCCCAGATCAAACACCTTGCTAAATTATTTGTGCAACAGTCACCTACTATGATTCGTATGGGTGACTCTCTTAATCGGAATATCCAAGGAGGTCAAACTGTTCGAGCAATCACTTGCCTCCCTGCTTTAACGGGTCAATATGGAATACTGGGAGGCGGGCTCAGTTGTTCGACTGGGGACTATTTTGCTTGGAATGATGAATCGATTAACCGATGGAAACATTGCCCCGCTCCGGGTCGAACAGTCAATATGAATCGACTGGGTTTCGAATTGAATAACACAAGAACAAAAAATCCTATTAAATCGTTATTTGTATTTTGTTCGAATCCAATGATATCCGCACCCAAAACCTCAGAAATAAAAAAGGGATTAATGCGAGAGGATTTATTTACAGTTGTTCATGATCTGTTCATGACCGATACAGCACGCTATGCGGATATTGTTTTACCCGCCACATCACAACTTGAACAAATCGATTTGCACAGAGGTTATGGCCATACTTATCTGGGTTACAACCACCCCGCTATACCACCCATAGGTGAATCGAAGAGCAATTGGGACCTAATGCAATTGCTATCACGTGCTATGGGCTTCGAGGATGAATGGTTATATGAAACGCCTGATGAAATAATAAACGGAATATTAAAGGCAACCCAAAACGACACGCATCGGCTTGATAATATTTCACTTAAAACCTTAAAGGAAAATGGTTATCAGCCTTTTGCATCAGAACAGGAGATACCATTTTCAAATGGGCACTTTTCAACCCCCAGCGGAAAAATTGAGTTGTATTCTCAGTCATATGAAAAAGCGGGCCTTTCACCAGTGCCCGACTGGAAAATGCCATCTGTTGATTTAGAACTGGATCCATCAAAAACCTTATACCTAGTATCACCAGCCGCTCATCATTTTGTGAACTCAAGTATGGCCAACCTTGACCAACTTTTAGACCGAGAGAAGGCACCAAGCGTATTAATTCATAGTGCTGACGCCTTAAGAATGGGTATCGAAGATAATAAAAAAATTCGCCTGAGTAATGCCAATGGATATTGTGATCGAATGGCCTCTGTCAGTGACAATGTCCGTTGTGGCGTTGCTATTGCGGTCAATGGTTTTTGGCAAAATAACGATCAACAAACAACCGTAAACTGGACAACATCTGACAACCTCGCAGACGTGGCTGGTCAAAGCACTTTCCAATCCAATCGTGTCGAAATTAATCTTTTATAATAAATAAGTGAATAATAAAATGATGGCCAAAAAACTAGATCAAGTTACATTGATTACCGGTGCAAGCAAAGGTATAGGATGGGCCTGTGCAGAATTACTGGTCAAACGAGGTCACCATATTGTTGGACTAGCGCGAAACCAACCATCTCACTTCCCTGGTGATTTTTACTCAATCGATCTCGCTGATCGGAAAGCTTTAGACAAATTACTCTCATCGCTATGCCAACACTATAATTTCACCGGTTTATTGAATAATGCCGGTATCGTTGGCCCTGAATTAATTGCCGATATAGATCTTGATACAGTTGATTCAGTATTCCAAATTAACCTTGGCGCAGCAATACAATGCACTAAACACTGTATTGTCTCTATGAAAAATTTGGGTCGTGGTCGCATTGTCAATATTTCGAGTGAGCTGGCACTGGGTCTTCCAACTCGAACGGCCTATGGGGGCTCTAAAGCGGCCTTGATCAGCATGACCCGGACGTGGGCATTAGAGCTGGCAAAAAGTTCAATTACGGTAAATGCAATAGCACCAGGTCCAGTCGATACTGAATTCTTTCGCAGTAATAATCCAGAAGGAAGTTCAGAACGAATTAGAAAGCTCAATCGTATTCCGTTAGGAAGATTTGCTTCAGCTGATGACATAGCTCGTACAGTCGGTTTTTTTATGGGACCTGATTCAGGCTATGTAACCGGCCAAACACTGTTCGTTGATGGCGGATCAAGTCTAGCGAGTTCAGCATTATTTTAAAGAATATATGATTTTCAACCACCCTAACAGGCATTATCCCTAAGACAAAAATTTTCTGGTGACTTCTCTTTAAAAAGTGTTGGCCGAATTAGAATTATTCACAAGTGCGCCTATTAATAGTTCACCCAGTATATGTCTGATGATGAAATAGCCTCGGTGCACGATTTCCATTCATTTAGTTGAGTCCATTGACACGATGACTTGGCATCGTTTTAAAGGTATTTGTGACTAAATAAAAACCCTTTGAACCCTCTCCTAGAAGATGCAGTTCGATTAACACCCTTGTAACCCACTGATTCCGTTTGAGTGATACAACCAGCCCACCTCAGTCCTATAACGGTTCCTGTAATGAGTCGTGTTTTGTAACTTCTGTAACACGTCTGTTGTGACAACGGTGCACAATCCGGTATGAGGCGGGGAATATACCTACAGCTTCACGTTTAGCCCCCCGATATACAAAAAAGAGGAATCATCACTTTAGACGCGCCTCCTAAGTGTCCTTTTTTATCCACGTATCGCCCTCTAATATCGTTCGGTACAATGTTGGTTTTTCTGACTAAAAATTTTGGTTTCAATATGAAAGTACTATTAGTTTTGTGTCATCCTCGAGCGGATTCCTTTACAGCCGCTATCGCCGATGTGTTTGCTAGGCAAGCGATTGCTGCGGGCCATGAGATTGAACGCGTTGATTTATATCGAGAAGGTTTTGATCCAGTCATGCGCGAAATTGATGAGCCCAGCTGGGATAATTTAGACAAAATTTATTCCACTGAAGTACTGGTAGAGATGGCCCGTATTGAGCGAAATCAGGCCATTGTGATGGTTTGCTCAATTTGGTGGTGGTCATTCCCTGCGATGCTCAAAGGTTGGATTGATCGGGTATGGAATCTTGGTTTTGCCTACGGTCCACAAAAGTTGCCGCTACAAAAGGGACTGCTGATTGGCACCTGTGCTTCCAGTGCAGAGCGCTTTGCTAAGCACGGCATGGATTCCGCAATTCATACTCAGCTGGGTGCAGGAATTATGGGTTATTGCGGAATCGAGAATTACAGTGTCGAGCTATTCCACGATGCTGTTGCAGACGACGCCACCCGTGAGGCATTACTCAAGCGGGCAAGTATGTTAGGTGATTGTTTTTGATCGTTTAGTTTTTATAGATGCACTAACAACGGCACAGGAACCGCGATGGACGTGAGCCTCTCAGAACTGATATCCCCAGGTTTAACTTACGTCTCTGATGATTCTGCCTTGGTCGGTTGGGGTTGTGCTCTTACTGGCACCACCATCAACTGTAAAAAACTCTTATTGTGGCATCACAGATTGTAGAGGCTCAGAAATTAGCCAAAGAATGTTTCGCTAGGAACTATAAAAGTTGCCAGTCTGCAACAGCTTACATTTTAAATCATTGATTGATATAGTATTATTCAAACATTTGCACCGTTTGCATCCTAAATAAAATATACAGGGTGGTGCACCTTTGTCCAGCAAGCTGTGTATTGAATCTTATGCTCCCCAAAACTGGATAGTACTATCTTACTTTGGGAAGCTTCAGCTAGCGCTAACGCTGGGACTCATGCTATCTGCTGGAAACTAATGCTAACACTGATAGGCATTGTCATTTACCCTCTTTAGTATCTATAGCGTCGGTAAGGTAAAGTTTTTCTTAAATTAGTAATCAATTAAGGTGCTTCACGGTAACAACTTAGGCTATGTAAGGTGTGCAAGGATTTTTTTCAAAAGTACCAGATGAACAAGATCCCATTTAAACCGTTTGCTCAAATGAAGAAGCTGAAGCTTTTAATTCATTTAGTCAACAAAATCTCAATACTAGTCAAAAGAAAAATCTAGCAAAGGAAACGGCTAAATGGATTGCTTACAATTCAATATTTTTGCATTTTCCAGTTTGGAAATTATTGGGAGAAACTCACGTTCAACTCTCACACTCAATAGTTTTTTAACGAATTATCGACATTTGTTCTGCGACTATAAAGAGGCTTTTAAACACCTATGACAGGTGTCTTTTCCTTACGGCGAAGATTAACAATTGTTAACCCACCTAAAATTAATACGACCGCCAACCAAAATGAATAGTGGTGGGTTTCTCCAAATATAAACCATCCCCAACAAATTCCTGTAATTGCAATGATATAGGTACTAAAGCTATAAAATACAGGGCCAGCTAACTCAACAATCTTAAAAAAAAGTGAATAAGCCACTGCAGCAATAACTCCATGTACCACAACCAGACTTTCAATAAGACCTGGATCTTTCCAAATTGATAAGTATTCATTAGTTAAAATTGCAGTTGGCAATAAGAACAAAAAAGCCACAAGATGTGTACCACCAGCTAACAAAAAAGGATGACTATGACGAACGGGATAGCGTGCTATAAAGACACTCATGCCGGCATAACCTAATGGACAGATCATTGCGATAATGACAGTCCAGTTAAAATTGAGACCATCAGTTAGACTGGGCGTCGCAATAATTAATGCGCCACTAAAACCCATCGCTATACCTCCTACACGAACAGCATCAAAACGTTCAACTTGTAAAGTCAGCACTAGAACATAAGTAAATAATGGGACCAGAGTCAGTAACACTGCCATTGTTCCAGCAGACAGTGTTTGAACTACGTAAAAGAAGACAACATTCGGAATCGCAACCCCTACCAATGCACAAGTAACAAAAAATATGGGACGTGTAAAAATAGGCGGAAATCGTTTCGTTTTTATGTACCCCATTGAAATCAAAAGAATTGCTGCAACCATGGATTGCCACATGGCATATGACAAGGGCGGAATATCATTAATAGAAACATACTTTGAAATACTAGTCGCGCCCCCTCTTAAAGTGCCGAGCGTTAACAGTAAAATTAAAGCTAGTGAAAAGTAAGATTTCAGGATTTTATTCCAACCGTTATCATGAGGATTAATATTACATCTCGACCAAAGATGCGTAATCACGCACTAATTCGGCAAAGGAACCAACACTTAATTTTCGCATTAAATTAGATCGATGACGTTCTACAGTTTTGGG
Source organism: uncultured Gammaproteobacteria bacterium (assembly GCA_913061315.1). Taxonomy (GTDB): domain Bacteria; phylum Pseudomonadota; class Gammaproteobacteria. Next base: position 10,565 of record CAJXUC010000031.1, read on the forward strand.
ACTGACTAAAAGATTTCGAGCAACTTCTTTATTCGAATTACCAGCGACTAAACATTTAAGCACGTCACATTCACGGTCAGTTAATGACTGATAGCTATTCTCAATTGATTCAAAATGAGATCGTAACTCCCTGTTTTTGATATCCATATCAATAGCCGAATTGACTTTTTCAATTAATAAGTGGTCATTACAAGGTTTCTCTAAAAAATCGATAGCACCCAATTTTAAGGACCTAACCGCTGCCGGAACATCACCATGCCCAGTTATCACAATAACAGGCTCATAAATTGCGTTTTCAGACATCAATTCGATGGCTTCAAGGCCGCTAATACCTGGCATTCGTAAATCAAGAACAATACAACCCGCGCCACCATCTTCATGCTGATCAAAAAATTGCGATGCTGAAGAATAACAAATCGCAGTGAGTCCGATAGACTCAACCAAGAACTTAACCGAGTGACAAACGTCAATTTCGTCATCAACGATGTGGACTATGCCAGTATTATTAATTTTTTTTATCATTTCTTGTTATTGGTAGTCGAACACATAGTCTAGCGCCTTTACAAAATGTTGCATCAAGCCATAACCTTCCACCATGGGCCTCAATAATAGTACGACTAATGGACAGCCCCATTCCAAGCCCACGTGATTTTGTGGTTATATAAGTATCAAACATGGTTTCTAGTATAGCAGGGTCAACACCGGGTCCAGTATCACTGATAGTTAAAGTTAAAAATTCATCATCAAATTTACAGACAATATCAATCTGTCTAATATTGCAGGCAGCTTGTTGAATCGAATCAATACTATTAGTCACTAGGTTAAATAATACTTGTTCTATTTCGATTTTATTCACTGCTACCAAAAAGTCCTTCGGTACAAAATGTATATTTAATTTAATACTATGACGTTCAGCGGTATCTCGGAGTAACTGATGAACACCATTGATAATCGCCCGGATACTGTGTGGAGTAACCTCAGGATCACCTTGCCTTACAAAATCACCAACATGACTGATAATATCTTTTGCACGTTGGCCCGCTCTCGTAATATTTGACAGGGCTTCGCGGGTTTGATTATTGGTTAGCCCCGACTCATCATCCAATCGTCGTAATAAACCGTTCGCATAATTAACAACAACGGCAAGGGGCTGACTTAATTCATGGGCTAATGCCGAGGCCATTTCTCCCATAGATGCTCGTCGTAAAATGTGGGCAAGCTCTGCTTCTTGGAAACGTCGCAAAGCTTCAGCCTTTTTTCTATCAGTTATATCAGAGCGAATGGCAACAATACCATTATCACGAGTCAGTCGATCAGTGGACAAAATCCACCTACCATCGGCTAACTCAACTTCCACCGATCCACTTTCACTAGGGAATTTTTTTAACCGCTTCTGCATCCATTGTTCTGGGTCACCTAAAGCATCCTTCACCTCACCTGAGTAGGCACTCCTTTTTAACAGCTCATCAAAATGAACGCCCTTTACAAAATAGGGTGCTGTTTTAGGAAACAACTGGTTCAGTTTTTCATTAAATTCTATCAATGCTCCCTGATCGTTAAACAGCATAAACCCTTCCGACATCGAGTCCAGCGCTGCAGATAGCATTTGACGGTTACGATCTAATTGCTGTTCAACATTTTTAGTCGAAGTAATATCCTGAGTAGCCACCATGATTTGCACAACACGCTGTTCTTTATTGCCCCAAATTGGTCGACCATATGCGCGCATCCAACGAGTCTCGCCTTTCTTATCAATCACTCTGAATTCATCAACTGAACTTGAATTATTCATTAGACGTTCAAATCTGTGAGTTAAAATATCTTCATCATCAGGATGGACAATAGGCCCCCACATGCGTTGGTGTCCATCTTCAGTCTGCGTTGGAGAAAATTCTTTACTGAGTCTGCCCGTGAACCAAGTCGTTTTCATTGATCCTTCTTTATCGATTTGATAGACATAAATTAGATCTGACGTTAGCTCCGAAACAATACGATAACGATCTTCACTCTCTCGACGAGCCAAGTTTTCAGCCAGTAACTCATCATTCCTGAGTTGAAGTTCAGCAGTAGCAGAACGAACCTCTTGATCCAAAAACTTATTGGCTTTTTTTAGAGCTAACTCGGTACTGTGTCGCTGACTTACGTCACGAACTAAAAAAAAGTACCCGATAACACTAGAAGAGCCGGAATCGGGCATGTAGTTGAGATGTACCATCCGAGTAATACCATCTGGATAACAAATCTCGCGTTCTTCATTGATTGCTTCACCCGATAGGACCCTTTTTAGTAGAGCCTCGACCGTGCAGAAATGCTCTTCTGTAAAGAGTGTTTTTAAGTGCATGCCAACCAGATCTTTTAACGGCCGTTGATACCATTGCTCAATCAGTCGATTAGCAAAGACAATTTTTAAATCTAAATCTACATAACCAACTAACCCAGGCAATGAGTCCAAACCCTGCAACAACCGATCGCGGTCACGACGAAGCGATTGAATCTCATCATTCACTAAATCTTCTGAATCGTGGTCTTTCATTAGATTGCTATCAACTTGGAGTTTCATTACCTCTGGTAAATCCTCTGGTTTTACGATTTAATGGTTTAGTTTTTTAGATACAATATACAATAATGTCTGGAAATTACGAAATATCAAATAAAATCCTGTCAAATGAAGGCCATTCCAATGAGGCTCTTGAAGAAGTTAATCAACTTCAAGAAGGATTTAGTCTACCCGTTGGGCCATTACCTGACCCTTGGCAGTTTCGTGTTTATCTTGACACTCTGACAGTTCCCAAAAACGATGTCTGATGAAATTTGTTACCTAACGTTGACAGAATTAAGTCATCAAATTAAAAATCGAAAAATCACATGTCAATCTGTCACCGAAACAATATTAGGCAGAATCGATCATCTAAACCCACTCATCAACTGTTACAACAATGTCTTTCACGAGTACGCTATTGAAAAGGCTAAACAACTTGATTCTGAGATTAGAAATAGTCAGTGGCGTGGAAAATTACATGGAATTCCGATAGCAATAAAAGATATTTTTGATTTTCATAACCATCATGCAAGTGCTGGCAGTTTACTCCAACGCGCAAAATCCAATCAGGTAGCCACCGTAGTTGCAAAACTTGAATCTGCGGGTGCTGTAATATTAGGCACTTTAAATATGGATGAACTTGCAGCAGGTGGCACAGGCGATAATGTTCATTTGGGTCGATGTAATAACCCATGGAAGCTTGAACATATAACTGGTGGGTCATCCGGTGGTAGTGCCGCTGCTGTCGCGTCTGGTCTAGCATTTGCATCAATTGGCTCAGACGCTGGTGGATCAATAAGAATTCCTGCTGCTTTTTGTGGGATTACCGGTCTTAAACCAACTTATGGCCTTGTTAGTCGATATGGTGCAATGGCCCGCACTTGGTCAATGGATTGTATTGGGCCTCTGACAAGATGTGTTGAAGATGCTCATTCAGTCATGGTTGCTATCCAAGGGTTAGACCCATTTGATGCTACTTCAGTTGATTGTAACTTGATAGCGTCGGCTGATAACAACCATTGTATGGTTGGTGTTGTTAATTTAGATCCAATTTACCAACTAAATGAAAGAGATGAAAACTTTTTATTAGCCCGTAACCTGCTCGAAAAATCTGGACTATTGATTCAGGATGTTACTCTACCAGATCTCGATCTCTACACTCGAATGCAACAGGTCATCGTTAAAAGTGAAGGGGCAGCTATGCATCGAAAAGCCTTGCTTAATAATGAATCAGCTATGTCTTTTGCAGTTCGCAGCGTCATCTCAGGCGGTCTTGAAATCGATGCTGTTGACTATATTAAAGCGCTTTCAATTCGTAGTTCAGTGTTAAATCATTTAACCGAAAAGATTATGTCCAACATTGATATCTTAATGCTGCCTGTTTCCATACCAACTGCACCTGAATTTAAACCACCTGAAACAATGCAGTCTGCAGAAATTGATAGTGATTTTTCAACAATGGCCACTATGACTCGTTTTGCCAACTATCTTGGATTACCGGCTATATCGATTCCAACTGGTATAAGCGTCAATGGACTGCCAACGGCACTACAATTGGTAGGGAAGCCATACGAGGAGAGCAAACTACTCGCTATCGCAGCACAGTATGAAGCTCTTAGAGGGCCGTTCATCAATCCTGTATTAGGGACATAACTCTCAATTAACGTGATTTAACCCACCGAATTTCGATGAATGGAGTTTTCTAAAAAGAGTTTGGCAGTTTGTGCCGCATTCAATCGACATTCATGCATCGAATGATCCGAATAAAAGGCGTTGTGAGGCGTTATCAGTAGACGTCCTGTCAACCAATCAGCATGCTCTCGCCAGGCGCGAATTAGACTGTGATTATTGGGTGGTTCTACAGGTAAAACATCGAGTCCAACTGCCGACAACTGCCCAGATCTCAGGTTTGATTCAATCACATCGAGGTCTGAAACCAGTGGTCCTCTAGCAGTATTAATAAATATTAAGCCTGGTTTAACTTGTGCTAAAAATTCATTGTTGATCATGCCACGAGTTTCATCCGTTAAAGGACAGTGCATTGAGAGTGCGTCGATCTGATCAGATAGCTCTGATAATGATTCAGCTCGTTCAATACCAATTGCTCGAAACATACCGTTGCTAATATAAGGGTCATATCCAATTACCCGATAACCAAAAGCCTTTAACCTTAAGCTCATACTAGTACCGATTCTGCCAAGACCAACAATACCCAATGTCATATTTTTCGAGTGCTTAACTGGAGCAAGATGGTTTTCCTGCCAAGTAACGTCATAATTTCGGGACCTGTTGTCGTGCTCAACTATACGGCGTTGTAAAGCCAAAAGTAATGCCATTGCAGTATCAGCAACGTCTTCAGGACCATACTCAGGATTATTGGAAAAAGCGATATTATTTTCAGATAAAATATTCAATGAAATCTTGTCGTATCCAACGCCGTAACGAACCAGAATTTTACACTTTTTCAAATGTTTAATTGTTTGAATGCCAATGGAGGGCGTCCAAACTAGAAAGGCATCTAACTTCTCCAAGTCAGATTTATCAAACTGATTTTCATCACGTGTATCGAAATAAATAATGTCCGCCTTATTAAAAAATGCCTGCTGCTCTGCGTCAAACGGGGGCCTGATAAGATGTGTAACACCAACTGTCCATTTTTTATTTTGCATAATCGTAAGTCCAATAAAGTATGGTAGTAAGATAAATTCTGCTTGTTCAAAAATACAATCTGATTTAAGTTTAGCTTGAGATGTCTAAAACTACTACAGAGATATTAATTATTGGTGCTGGACTTTCTGGTGCTGTTACCGCGTTGCAATTGGCCCGATCCAATATTAAAGTTACCTGCCTTGAACAAGGGCAATGGAATAATCGTGAAGACTACCCAGGCGATAAACCAGACTTTGAACTTCTGTCAATGGGCCCCTGGCATGCCAATCCAAATGTAAGGAAATCACCAGCTGACTATTCAATCCTCGATGACACCAGCGATATAAAGCCCATGTTGTATAACGGTGTGGGGGGTAGCACTATACTTTATAGCGCCCATTGGATGCGATTTCTACCTAGTGATTTTAACGTCCATAGCCTCGACGGTGTAGGCAAAAATTGGCCAATAAATTATCATGATTTAGCGCCCCATTATAATCAAAATGACATTGACTTCGGCGTTTCAGGAATTGCTGGTGACCCTGCATACCCCGATTTTCCTGAGTATCCAATGCCACCTTTACCGATACAACCTTGGGGTGAACGGGTTGCTAACGCACACCATAAAATGGGTTGGCATTGGTGGCCTGGTTCCAATGCAATTGCTTCTTTACCCTATAAAGGACGTCGCCCCTGCGTACAACGTTCTACTTGTCGAGCAGGCTGCAACGAGGGTGCCAAAGGATCAGTCGATCAAACTCACTGGCCTGAGGCCATTGCATGTGGTGCAATACTTAAAACGGGCGCTCGTGTTTCGCGTATATTATTGGATCAACACGGACTTGCCTGTGGAGCATTATTTAAAGATGCATCTGGCAATACTCACAAGATAGAATCTGAAATTGTCATTCTTGCTAGCCATGCCATAGGATCAGCACAACTTTTGTTAAAATCAACCTCCCCAAAATTTCCTAATGGCCTCGCAAATCATTCAGACCAAGTGGGTCGAAATTTGATGATGCACCCTCTTTCTAGAGTCATTGGGTTCTTTGACGAACCTATGATGAGTTGGCAAGGTCATTGGGGCCAAAGCATCTATTCACTCGAGTTTGCCGAGACGCGTCCAGAGCATGATTTTGTTCGAGGTGCAAAGTGGAACTTATCACCATCAGGAGGCCCATTGTCAGCAGCACTTTATCCCATTGACGAATCCAGATGCTGGGGCAAACCCCTTCATCAACGCATTGACAACTGGTTGGGACGCTCAGCAGTATGGGGCATTACTGCTGAAGATTTGCCCAACAGACAGAATCGACTCGTATTAGACCCCAACTTTATTGACTCTAACGGTGATCCGACTGTTCGACTAATTTATAAAGTTTCTGAGAATAGTAAACGTATACTTAAGTTTATGACCGCAAAAGCAGTTCAATCATTTAGTGAAGCGGGTGCTCACCAGACTAGCGCATCCAGCTTAGTGACTGACAATGGTTGGCATGCACTTGGAACCTGTCGAATGGGAATAGATGCCGATCAGTCTGTTGTGAACCCTTGGCTACAAAGTCACGATGTTAAAAACTTATATATTGTGGACGGGAGTGTTTTTGTTACATCATCTTCAGTTAACCCAGCCGCAACTATTGCGGCCCTTGCTCGTCGAACAGCTAAATATATAATAAAATCACGATCTACAATAAAACGGGCAAAAATATGACTTTAGCCCTGAGTGATAAACAAAGAAACTCATTTGCCGAAATTTCAAATGTCGTTTATCCCGGTGGCTACAATCACCCCCCATCGAGTGGCTTAGATATTAAAAATGCCCCATTGGATCACGTTCTTCGAGCAAGGAATGAACTGGTAGTTCCTTTAATCAAAATACTCAATCAATATGTAACAGAACCGAATACATTTTTGTCCCAACTAGAAGATCATGATTTTAAACTGATCATGATCATTATCAGCGCTAGCTACCTGAGTATTCCACAGGTCAAAGAATCTCTTGAATACAACGGACAACAAGCAATGTCGTTAGGCCGTTCAGGTTTTGGCGCAGAAGAGCTGGTTTTTGAGTTAATGCAACAACCAAAAAGATACCGCGATGTTTAGCGCGATATCAATTGTCATTAACCATCAACAAATCAAACGACTCTAGTACAACTGGAAGATCATCGGACCAATCGTTGCCCCAGTCAGCCAATTGCAATTTGAAGTACTCTTCATGAATGCGTTTCCAATATTCTAGGCTCCCGTCACCTTCTCCTTCACGTGCAGCAAACGCTGCATCAACGTCTTTAAATGGTCTAACTTCAACATTAACTAAATGCAGTACGCAGGCTGGAGAAAAGTCTTCCCACAAGATAATCCAATAATCCCCAGTTTTTCTTCGAGCGACCTGGTTTAATTCAAAATCCAGCGCAAGATGTGCGGTGGCTCGTTTAGTTTCCGCAATTGCAAGTTCAGTGACGTGATTACCATATTCAGCGTATCTTGGATCACCAAATGTTTTGGTATGATAATTATCGTTTGATATACCATGTATTTCGCAGACTTTGGACCAAAACGCTTCAACCTCAGGTGTTCTATCGCCAATCATTTTTCTCTCCAATTATTATTAGTGAATTTTATGCCTAAACCAATTAAAGTTCGTGAATCTATTAATAACACTCGCTTATAGTTAATTGATTACTATATTTATCATTAGGGTAGATATTATGCAAAAAAAATTATGATTATTATATTTCCAATTTTTATCAAGCCAATTTTATGTGTTTAGGCATAATGGGTAAAATTGACTAAACTTGATCTATTAATTATGACTTCACATTTTTGAGAAAGCGAGTAGACACAAATATTCAAGTCCAAGCTGAGCAGCGATCAACGCGGTAATTTCACTATGATCATAATCAGGTGCAACTTCAACTATATCCATCCCGATAAAGTTTATACCTTTCATTTTTCGGAAAATTTCAAGTACTTGATTAGAGGTTAATCCACCAGGCACAGGAGTACCTGTACCTGGTGCGAATGCAGGATCAAGAGCATCTATATCAAACGTCAGATAGGTCTTATGGTCAGCAACAACTTGCTTTATCTGGGCGACGGTAGATTCAATACCGATTCTATGAACTGTCGAAGAATCTAAGACGGTAAACTTATCCTTTTCACTATCATAATGCGTTCGAATTCCAATTTGAACTGATCTAGTCGGATCGACAATTCCTTCTTCTACAGCACGATAGAACATACAACCATGATCATAGGGATTATTGTTTCTTTCTGTATCAGTATGAGCATCAAAATGTACTAACGATAAAGGGCCATGTTTCTTAGCAATTTCACGTAAAATAGGGAGAGACACGAAATGATCACCACCAAGACATAGAGTTTGTGATCCTTGGTTTAGAATATCAGCAACACAAGCTTGAGTTTGTTCAACCATTTCACCTGCATTTCCGTATCGATATATTACATCTCCATAATCAACCACATTAATATGATTAAATGGATTGAAACCCCAGGGGTATTGTTTGTCCCAACTCGAAACATCACGACTTGCTTGCCGTATTGCCCTTGGCCCAAATCTTGTTCCTGGACGATTACAAACTGCAAGATCGAATGGTACTCCAAGAACCGCAATATCAATATTTTCGAGCTTTCTGCTATACGGTCTTCTTAAGAAGGTACTGGCACCAAAGAACGGTGCTTCTGCTGTAGTATCACCAATATTTGAATGTCCAAAGATCGAATCGGAAGAGTTAATTTTAGTACCAGTCATTTAAGTGTCCCAAGGTAAGTTCTAATTGGTTCCAAGTTAATGAGGTTATCCTATTTTTAAATCGTATAGGTATGATTCATGAATATTAAATACTAAATCAAAGGTTTATAAGCATTGTCAAATTAGCAAAAGAAACGCCAAAACTGTGGTCTGAACTGATGGAAAAAATATCTATTACGGTTTTCAGCACTCTGGTTAGATTATTTCACATGCCGTTTGGCTTTATGGTCGTTTCACATTTAATTTTTGGGCTTTAGAAGAAATTCTGACATATGGAACTGAGATATCAGCTACAAATCTATCCGCCAATGGTGTTAGCATTTTGAATAAGAGCAGCGGACAGGTTCTTTGAAAGTTGCCAAAAGAGTTCTATCATTCAGCCAGTAAAATAGTAACTGATAAGTTGAAAAGCTAGGGTGCTGTTGTTTTGTTGTTTTTTTGTTTTGTTTTCGTTTCCTGATCGGGTACGGCCTTTGCCTTTTTTTGACCGTTGTGACTAGAGTTGGTGTTTGCTGTTAGGTGATGTGGTACCCCAACGAATACGCCGTTGAAGCGCTTGAGGTTCACCCTCGGTTTGGGAACCGGTGACGGCAGTTTTGCAATGAAATCTAGCGGGTTGAATATTACATGGGTCGTGCCATCTTTAGAGGAAGTTTTGAGCGGATAGGGGATGCTGACAGTCGATGTCAGCGATACGCTTTTTCCGATACGGCAGGCTGTGATAGTTAACAGCACAACCTTTTCAGCTTATCGCATTCCCGAGCCTGAAGGGCTAACTCGGCATGCAAACTAAATCTTACTTCTTTCGCTAACGTCTCCCCTGACCTGCTTGGCATTTGGATTGTCTTCTTAGTTGGGATGGTGACCCGCTCAGAGTGGCTGTTGTTTGATTTCCTCAAGCGATGTGGGCTTAAGCGTTAAGTCGAAATATTTTCATAATCCCGTTGGCTCTTTCGTGATTACCTGAATAGTCTGACATAATGCCAAGGTGATAAAATCACTGTAAAAATTACGATAGCATTGCCAATGATAAAATGACATCCTTATAGATTGCAGTGGCTCAGAAGTTAGTCGAGTGACTCTATGGCTAAGAACTTCAAAGACGGTTAGCCTGTAGTATCGAATGAATGCCCTTATCAACTCTGTCGTTTTCGCCCCCACACTATTCCAAGCTAATGACCTCAATGGCCACTGCAAGTTCGTTAGGATAACGCATGGCATTACTGTTTAAGCGCTCAATCAATAAACATTAAATCAAATTAGGCAGAATGGTTACAGGCCAAAGGAATCATACATTTGGTCAAACGTTGAAACAGAACCTATCCAAACTGATTGTGGATAAGAATAATCAAATCGAATATAGCAAGCGTGATAAATATGGTTGAGTACCTTCTCTTGCGGGGATACTTCACAGATACAAAAAAGAACAAAGACCTTGCCGACAAGATCAGGCAAACCATCACATTACACCCGATGCATTAACTGAAACTAGAGCACTGCCACAAATTAGCGTGTTTGTCTGATTCTAAGATAGATTGATAATTCTACTCGCTGATCCCAATAGGTGGCAGGGTATCGCTAATGGTAAATGATTAATTTTCTGACGTCGTAGACTTTTTATTATTTTATCAGCCTAAAAAAACGACAACGGACAGGCACTCTTAAAAACTACCCAATCTATAGTCGAAAAAATCAACGTGTTTTATTACTGGGCGTTTATTGCGAGTCAGGGAATATTTTTCAGGGTGCATCGCTTCTCAAATATTGATTCGAAACTCACCGATTGGGTCGTATCAGTATCGACCAACTAGGTATACTTGCTATACAACAAGATGCATATTTAATGCGCTGGTCTGGTAAGGTTGGAACTTGCCAACTTCATTAAAGTGAAACAAACTGCGCAACCATTTTAATAACTGACTATTCATTATGACGCTAACCTCTTGGCTTACTATTGTAGGTATTTGCTGTTTGGGTGCTATGTCTCCAGGCCCTTCATTGGCAGTGGTTTTAAAACACACTATTAGTGGAAGCCGAAATAAGGGCATCAGTGCTGCCATTGCGCATGGCCTAGGAGTCGGCTTATATGCCTTCGCATGTATTTCTGGCGTTGCTCTAGTCATCATGACGTCTGAAACATTGTTCACTGCTCTAAAATGGAGCGGTGCTGCTTACCTGGCGTGGCTTGGTATTAAAGGCTTATTGAGCCAATCGAACCCTAACCAAAACCTGCCTGAAGTTGACACAAAAGACGCCATACGCGATGGTTTTATGGTTGTGTTTTTAAACCCTAAAATCGCTGTGTTTTTTATTGCTATTTTCAGTCAGGTCATTGGCACGGACACCCCTATAATTGCAAAAGTTATTTATGCGTCAACAGCGATGATTATCGACGGTGGCTGGTATGTAATAGTTGCCTGGGTGTTTTCAAATGAGCGTTGGCTTAAAAAACTCCAACGAAGAGCTGTTTGGCTCGATAGATGTTTTGGTTTAATACTGCTCAGCTTAGCAATCCAGCTGGTACTAGAAATGCTGTAAAGGGTCTCAGCAATTGAAGAGGACCTGTCGTTTGTTCTGCTTTTTTTCATATCGGACTATTTTTTATCTTATCGGCTAAACCTTCGATCATTACCAGTCAATTGACATTAGTTTTTCTGCCATAAGACTTGGACATCAAACCTATTTTGATATAGTTTTTGATGGAGCCAATCAACATATTTCTAATCGTACTTTTCTCAAATTCCTCCACTTTTATAGAACTATCTCTTCTGCATTTATAGAATATAAAAACATTCTCAGTTTTGAGGGTGCGTCTATTTCTTCTTACTCTTCCAAGTTCCACCGTATTGGTAAGTACCCTCAAACGCTGCCTTAACCTCCGTGAGGCACTTTCCACAGAGGAACACCCAATCCTTCAAGTCTTGGTATTGACACCTATAAAGGACGTCCTTTGCGTCCTTGCAAACATAACAGTCTTTGGTTCTCACTCTCACGGAATTTACTACGGCATATGGTTGATGTAGGTAATATTATTACATCTGTTCTGGACTACGCAACTGAATAAAAAAACACTTCCAGTGTGGAGAAAGCATCTCTGACTTTCGTCACCCCCCTATTTAAATGACATTGCTTGCCATTTGAATGACCTGTCAAATGTCTGCTGTAAAAAAGCATTTAGTGGTCCAAGCCCTTCTCATTTGTTAGAAAGAACTCATACTGTTCTTTACATGGACCTTTTTTTTATTTCAAAAAGATTGTTTGGAGCTTTTAGGTCATAATCATAGACACCCATCGAAATAAATTGACTTCAGTGCTCTCGCTTTAAGATAATCAAACCCGCATTCACAAAAAAGTGTGATACCAAGACCAGAGAGGGCGGGGGTTTCTATCGATATCACTCCCTATGACAATTGCAGCTCCCATTGTGTTCGACGTGAATTCCAGTGGGCCTGGTAATTAGGTACTTAGTTAGAACTATTAACAAATTAAGCTATCACAATCATACTGCGACGTTATTTTTTGATCCAAATCACAAAACTGACCGTATTTTATATATTTATTTAATTACTAGATTTATTTCTAAGGAGAGCTTTTATGCTTGGTCATTTTACGCTTTAATTCACTTCGATTTCATAGCTCTAAATAGCATTGAAATTCACTCTATTTTAATAAGAGAAACTTAAAGCTCCAAATGGCTTTTGCCGGCCAACACGTCGAACCAATATTATCGTTGTGTAAGCGGCTCTTTATAGTCAGAGCACATGACTCAATCTGAAATAAGGGAGCAACGGGAAAATTTTATAGGTTGCCATTTTGTTAGGCCGTGGCGCCGCTTAATTAGGGATAATCAGTAGGTTAGCGAATTGCCGAATCTGCGGAAAGGCCCAACTCCCTTGACATATTCTGTTGTGGTGTTATTTTTATTGGCCCTTTTTTAAACGCTAAATTCATTCACAATGGCTTTAGCGCAGTAGGTATCAGCTGCCGCCTAGCTCTATTATGACACGTCGGTTAATGTCTGACTGAGTACCGAGAAGCTAACTGTCATCATCGGGAGGATAATGTGGGAGGGAGTAAGTATATTAAGAGTCGACAAACAACGAGATTAACTAACCTATGAGCAACGCAAACAAGCCATCCCTTCGATTTGGTTACCCTGAGAAGACAGGACTTTACGACCCCACTTTTGAAAAAGACTCATGTGGTGTTGGATTTGTAGCCAACATTAAAGGCCAACCCAGTCATCAAATCATGTTGGACGCCTACCATCTCAATTCACGAATGGACCACCGTGGTGGTTGCGGCTTTGAAGCCAATACCGGTGACGGTGCGGGCATTTTAATGGCGTTGCCAAACACCTTTTTTGCAAAAGTAGCAGCCGAGCAGTTGGGCACTACATTGCCAGCAGTGGGTGCTTACGCCGTTGGAAATATTTTTCTTCCACAGATCGTCACAGAAAGAAAGTTTTGCCGCCAAGCGATTAACGACATTATCGCCGAAGAAGGCCAAATCCTTATCGGTTGGCGCGAGGTACCACTTGATGCAGTTGGCGCCGATGTGGGTCCCGCAGCCTTAATCGCACAGCCTTATATTGACCAGCTATTTATTGCTGCGGCCTCTGGTCTGAATCAAGACGCATTTGAACGGGTTCTTTATGTTATTAGAAAGCGCTTTACACACCTCCTTCGTAACGATGAGTCCTTGACCGAAGCGAAGCAAGTGTATGCCTGCAGCCTTTCAACCAAGGTTATTGTTTATAAGGGCATGTTGACGCCGGGTCAGTTATTTCCTTTTTATAAAGACCTAACCAACACCAATTTTGAAACCCATTTAGCGATGGTGCATTCACGTTTTAGTACCAACACATTTCCGTCATGGGACCGCGCCCAGCCCAATCGCTTTATGAGCCACAATGGCGAAATTAACACCCTGCGCGGCAACGTTAACGCCATGGTTGGTCGCGAAGGCAAAGCCAACACTGATGTATTTGGTGACAAACTTTCATCCATTTTCCCAGTAATCGAACCCGATTGTTCAGATTCAGGCAGTTTTGATTCGGTACTCGAATTCATGCTGTTGTCTGGCCGCTCATTACCAGAATCCGTAATGATGATGATTCCAGAAGCCTGGCAGTCCGATGCCAATATGGCTCAATCCAAAAAAGATTTTTATGAATATCATTCCGCTTTGATGGAGCCTTGGGATGGTCCAGCATCTATCGTTTTTTCTGATGGCCACTACATTGGCGCAGTCTTGGATAGAAATGGATTACGCCCTAGCCGTTATTATGTGACCCACGATGACAACGTCATTATGGCGTCTGAAGTTGGTGTGATTTATGTGGATCCTGCAAATGTGAAATTGAAAGGTCGGCTGGAGCCAGGGAAAATGTTCCTTCTGGATTTTGAGGCCGGTCGTTTAATTCCAGACGAGGAACTTAAACTTGGTATTGTAGGCAAGCGTCCTTACGGCGACTGGCTGACGAATCAGAAAGTAACCTTGGCCGACATCGCCAGTGGCAGTTCCAATCATAGTCTTGATAGTGAACACACTTTGCAGCGCATGCAGGCTTTTGGCTATACAAGCGAAACCATGAATTTCATGTTGATCCCTTTAGTAACTGAGGCACGTGACCCTCTGGGTTCAATGGGCAACGATTCTGCCCTTGCCTGTCTTTCCGACAAGCCGCGAATGATCTATGACTATTTCAAGCAACTGTTTGCGCAGGTTACCAACCCAGCCATCGATTCCATACGCGAAGAAGTGGTAATGTCGCTGGAATGTTTTATCGGACCTGAAGGCAACCTGCTTACAACGCGGCCCGAACAAGCAAGACGCTTAAGCCTCAAGCATCCGATTCTTTCTAATCAGCAACTTATCGATATTAAGAATATGGATTTCAAGGGCATGAAATCCAAGCTGATCGATACTACTTTTGATGTCAAGGAAGCCGATGGATATCGCCAAGCGATAAAAAGAATCTGCGCTGAGACTGATGACGCCATTGATAGTGGCTTTTCCTTTGTCATTCTGTCTGATCGGGCAACGTCTGACAAACGCATTCCATTAAGCACATTAATTGCTTGCGGCGCTGTTCATCACCATCTGATTGGCAGTCATCAACGCACCCAAATCGGCATAATTTTGGAAACCGGTGAAGCCAGAGAAGTTCATCACCACTGCTTACTTACCAGTTATGGGGCGGACGCAATAAATCCTTACCTCGCGTTTGAGGCATTGTGGAAAGCCAATCAAGAAGGTTTGCTTGGTGATGCCTATAAAACAGAAGATAAGCTTGTTGCCGCTTACAAGAAAGGCATCAAAAAGGGCATGCTTAAAGTGATGGCCAAGATGGGCATCTCAACGTTGATGTCTTACAAAGGCGCACAAATATTTGAAGCCCTTGGACTTGCTGACGATATTATCAAGGTCTGTTTTATTGGCACAGCAAGCCGTGTTCAAGGTATTAACTTTGACGTTTTAATTGAAGAATCAAAACGCAGACACAGTATTGGTTTCCCTGATAAAGACAGTAACAGAATCCCTGAGCTAACCAACCCAGGTGACTATTCTTGGCGCTCTGGTGGCGACGCCCATATGTGGAACCCCAACACTATTGTTAATTTGCAGTTAGCCGCGAGAAATAATAGCCCAGAGGCTTACGCTGCATTTGCAAAACATTCAAACGAGGACAGTACTCGTCGCTGCACATTACGCGGCTTGCTTAAGTTTGATCGAACAGTGAATGAGACTATCAGTATCGATGAAGTTGAACCGGTTAGCGAAATCGTCAAACGATTTGCCACCGGCGCGATGAGCTTTGGCTCCATCTCGAAAGAAAGCCATGAAGCATTGGCTGTTGCTATGAACAGAATGGGCGGAAAATCTAATACTGGTGAAGGGGGTGAAGACCCCGCTCGGTTTGAGCCAATGCCTAACGGAGATTCAAAGCGTTCCGCAATTAAGCAGGTTGCCTCTGGCCGCTTCGGTGTAACCACTTGGTATCTCACCAATGCAGATGAGCTACAGATTAAAATTTCTCAGGGCGCGAAGCCAGGTGAAGGCGGTGAATTGCCCGGCGGTAAGGTTGATGACTACATCGCGCGCATTCGACACTCCACTCCAGGAGTCGGGCTAATAAGCCCACCTCCACACCATGATATCTACTCCATTGAAGATATTGCCCAGCTCATTCACGATCTTAAGAATGCAAATCGTGAAGCCCGTATAAGTGTTAAGCTCGTGTCTGAAATAGGTGTCGGAACAGTTGCTGCTGGCGTCACAAAAGCCAAGGCAGATCATTTAGTAATTGCCGGCCATGACGGCGGCACCGGTGCTTCACCTCTTACCTCTATTAAACACGCTGGCTTACCCTGGGAGTTGGGCGTTGCAGAGACGCATCAAACTTTGGTTATGAATAATCTAAGGTCGCGTGTGGTATTACAAACTGATGGCCAGTTAAAGACAGGACGCGATATCGCTGTGGCTGCTTTGCTGGGTGCTGAAGAATTCGGTTTCGCAACAGCGCCACTCATCACACTTGGCTGCATCATGATGCGTAAGTGCCATTTAAATACTTGCCCGGTTGGAATAGCGACACAAGACCCTGAACTGCGTAAGAAGTTTAAAGGCAAGCCCGAACATGTCGTAAATTATCTTTGGATGGTAGCACAAGACTTGCGTGGGATCATGGCCGAACTCGGTGTTCGTACGGTCAATGAAATGGTTGGTCGAGTTGATCTGCTCAAAACTGACGATGCCATAGACCATTGGAAGGCAGACGGTCTGGATCTAAGCCCAATGCTAGAGCCTGCGAAAGTGATTTTCGAAGGCACTGAATTCTATAAAACCCAAGATCAAGATCATGGCCTAGAAAAAGCACTGGATAACGAGCTTATCCGACTAGCGAAACCGGCTTTAGAAACTGGGGAAAAAGTTTATATTGAACACGAAATTATCAACATCAATCGCGTTGTTGGCACAATGCTATCTAATGAGGTAGCCAAGCGCTGGAAGGCAGAGATGCTTCCCGATGATACAATCAATATTAAACTCAATGGCTCAGCAGGACAGAGTCTTGGAGCATGGCTAACCAAAGGTATTACTCTTACCATAGAAGGCGATGCCAATGACTTTGTCGGCAAAGGTCTTTCCGGTGGCAAGATTATTATTTACCCACCCAAGCAAAGCACATTTAAAGCTGAAGAAAATGTTATTGCAGGTAATGTAAATCTCTATGGAGCCACTAGCGGCGAAGCCTATTTTAGAGGCATCGTAGCAGAGAGGTTTGCGGTTCGAAATAGTGGTGCATCAGCAGTAGTTGAAGGTATTGGTGATCATGGCTGTGAATACATGACAGGTGGCCGTGTGGTTATTCTTGGCAAAACTGGTCGCAACTTTGGTGCAGGGATGAGTGGTGGTATAGCCTACGTATGGGATCCGAAGAATGCATTGGCAGCACAGTGCAATATGGAAACCTATGAACTCGATCGCGTAACGGCGGCCAACGACATTCTTGAGCTTAAAGTATTAATTGGCAACCATGCCGACTACACCGAGTCGCCAGTAGCGGCATCTATTTTAGAAAATTGGGAGCAATCACTCCGTCAGTTCGTAAAAGTGATGCCAACTGATTATAAGCGCGTACTTGAAGAACAGGCAGTAACCGCAGCTTGAGACTTGAATGCTCGTTTAATGACAAAAGAGATTAAGGATAGAAATGGGAAAGCCTACTGGATTTAAGGAATTTGAGCGTGAAACTGCACCCTATCGTGATGCAACTCAGCGACTCGTAGACTTTAAAGAGATTTATACCGATCACAATGAAGAGCACTTGACCACACAAGGTGCCAGATGTATGGACTGTGGCGTACCATTTTGCCAATCTGAACAAGGGTGTCCAGTCTATAACCTAATTCCCGAATGGAATGATCTGATTTATAACAACCGTTGGAAGGAAGCTTTAGAAAGATTGCATAAAACCAACAACTTTCCAGAGTTTACTGGAAGAGTTTGCCCTGCTCCCTGCGAAGGAGCCTGTGTGTTAGGTATTAATGAGTCTCCTGTCGCGATTAAAAATATTGAATGTGCCATTGTCGACAAAGGCTTTAAAGAAGGCTGGGTTGTTGCTAATCCGCCAACGCAACGAACCGGCAAAAAAATAGCCGTTGTGGGGTCTGGCCCTGCCGGACTTGCAGCAGCTGCTCAGCTCAACCTGTCCGGCCATGAAGTCACTGTATATGAAAGAGATGATCGAATTGGTGGCTTGCTGATGTACGGCATACCCAATATGAAGCTTGAAAAAAAGGTGGTCGACAGGCGGGTTAATTTGCTTAAAGCGGAAGGTGTTAAATTTGTAGTCAACGCTGACATTGGCGGGGCCGGCAAAAAAGGAATTTTGGTAAGTCAATTACTGAAAGAGTCCGACGCCCTTTTACTTGCTACCGGCGCCACAACTCCGCGTGATTTAAACATACCCAACCGCGCGGGCGACGGCATTCACTTCGCTATGAATTTTCTCTGGCGTAATACTAAAAGCCTCCTCGATTCTCAATTGAACAATGGCGAGTATCTCTCTGCCAAGGGCAAAAAGGTAATCGTAATTGGTGGTGGTGATACCGGGACCGACTGTATAGGAACTTCACTGCGGCACGGCTGCGAGTCTTTGGTTAATTTTGAAATCATGGAAAAACCTCCCGAAGCTCGCGCAGATGATAACCCATGGCCATTGTGGCCGAAGATTCACCGAATTGATTATGGACACGAAGAAGCAGCCAAGAAATTTGGCCAGGACCCACGAGTCTATTCAATATCAGGTAAAGAATTTGTTAGAGATGAAGACGGTAAGCTATTAGGTATAAACACGGTCGAAGTTGACAAAAACTTCAAAGAAGTACCCGGTACTGTTCAATTTTGGGAAGCCGACTTTATTCTTCTTTCAATGGGCTTTCTTGGCCCTGAACATTATATCAGTGACGCCTTAGAACTAGAATTGGATGGCCGCTCAAACTATAAGGCGGAATATAAAAAATTCCAGACTTCCACGGCAAAGGTATTTGCCGCTGGCGATTGCCGCAGGGGACAATCGTTGGTGGTTAGAGCCATCGACGAAGGTCGCTTAGTGGCCGAAGAAATAGACCACTACTTAGATGCTTAGTGAGCCCGCACGCTAGGGTGAATCTATCTTTACCCTAACGCTCTATTCGTTACACTTAGCCCTAATGGCAGAAATTGGCTCGATTGGTTTTCCAAAACAGGCACGGCATAGCCCCTAGTGTTAATAGTATGTCGATGACGGATATTACTGTTTGACTAACCCCTAATTGGTGTGAAAATAACATTCGACTAAAACACAAACTAAGTGCCTTGATAGCATCGCATTGGGCTGGAATAAAGCGTCAGGTTCACTTCGCTCTGGCAATTTCTTCATAACGTAGTTGGAGCATTGCATGATATTTCATCGTCTGTGGATCAAGATCAGCGTCAGCACCAATATCTGTCGCCAATTGATGCTACTGATTTTTATTAAGCCCTTCAATCGAAAAAAACCGTAATATTTTGAGAAAAGAGTATAGGAAGCATTAAAGCCCTATCCACGGGTGTCGACTTTTAAAATCATCTCCAATATTCAGTCAACCGTCTTCTTAATAGTCAAATGCTCCAAACCCTAACCATTCCTCCCGAGTTCTTTCGCTATTTTTAAACAAAAATGGTCACTAGCGTATAGCGATACCCTACCCTCTATTGGTATCCGCGAGAAATATTATCAAACTATCCCGGAAACTGGCTTATGGAGATGCCCTAATTTAAGCAGAGCATGGGGATATAAAGGTAGCCTATGATTTTCTTTCGAGGGCGTCGGTGAAAGCCGTTTCTCTTAAACTGCTGGTCTGGTAACAGGTAAAGAGCAAACAAACGCTGGCTTCGCTCGGGCAAGTTCTTAATCTATGCCGCTATCTCATCAACAACGTTTTGAATTGCGCCGGCACGAGCGTCACCCCTTAACCTATCACCGAAGCAAGCGATACTGATATTTTAACGGTCATTAATTTATTCTTTAACGGTCACTTGTTGGCAGTCATTGGTTATGCCAAGGCATCCGTATTACTTTGTTCTGCGTATAAATAGGTCATGAATATTCAAACCGAAGAAAGTACTCTGTTGGATGAATTCCTGC
The DNA here is from genome assembly GCA_913061315.1 of uncultured Gammaproteobacteria bacterium. Classification (GTDB taxonomy): domain Bacteria; phylum Pseudomonadota; class Gammaproteobacteria. Next base: position 30,707 of record CAJXUC010000031.1, read on the forward strand.
ACAACCATCCAAGGGTGTTGGTACTCACGGGCGCAGGTATTAGCCAAGCCTCAGGCATACCAACTTACCGTGATAATACAGGCAAGTGGCTATCGCGTACGCCTATCCAGGCGCATGATTTTTTGACCAATGCACTGACACGTCAGCGTTACTGGGTTCGTTCTTATTACGGCTGGCCTTTGATGCGGGATGCCAAACCGAATTTGGCACACATTTCATTAGCAGAGATGGAACGGCGGGGCCAAGTTGAATTACTCATTACACAAAATGTTGACCGGCTACACCAGCAAGCAGGGAGTGAGAATGTGGTGGACTTGCATGGGAGAATTGATCAGGTTCGTTGCCTAAGTTGCGCCACAAACTTCACTCGCAGCGACGTACAGTCAATGTTGCAGGAGGAGAACAATCTACCCGAACAGATTTTGCAAACCCCTCGGCCTGATGGCGATATGGAAGTTCCTGAATCACTCATTACTTCTCTCACTCCGCCAGTCTGCAAACGCTGTGGTAGCGATCTGATGCCCAACGTCGTTTTTTTTGGTGGAAGCGTGCCTCGTCCAACCGTTCAGCGCTGTATGAGCGCGTTAGAAAGTGCAGATGCGTTGTTAGTGCTGGGAAGCTCGTTATCGGTTTTGTCTGGGCTTCGATTCTGCCGACAGGCGCAAAAACTGGGCAAGCCAGTCGCTATTGTAAACCCAGGGAAAACCAGAGGAGACGATTTAGCTCAGTTACGGCTTTATTCTGATGCGGCGCCACTGTTAAAAAAAATTACCGCTTAGGCTGCTATCATCGATTAATTTTTTCTTACTTGGTTTCTGACTGCCGCATCGGCATGGTATCAATTAGTGCCAACGTTGAGTTGAGTCTTAGCACAGGTTGCTGGTCTTTTATGCCACCATCCTTGCCTATCAGCACAAACTTAACCTGATTATTGAAGTACTTATGGTGGATATCACGGACAAAGCTTTGACTGATTTCCCCCTCATAATTACTTGTCAGTCGTTCAGCAGAAAACACAAACCATAGAAGGTGACGTTCATCAATCTTAGATTTCGCTTGACGCAGTCGACTGATAACTTCAGCTTCGCTCTGTTGATCTGCACTCACGAGTATTATTCTATTGACCCAGCGCAACTGTTCAACGTTGAACAACGTTCGTTCGAAAGCAAGGGCTTCTTTAGTAGCCATAGAATGGATTATTATAATCGCTAAAAATAAACAGTTAGAGCGTATGACTGTAGCTTTTGGGGTTTGCGTCTACGCCGCCAGCAGCCCAGATCATTGAGGTGATTAACGCCTTAGTTTACGTCAACCGCAAAAGCTTTCATGGTTTCAATCGGCACAATGTCTAATGCTAACTGGTGAGTACGTGTCAAGTGTATATGGGGTGCAGCGCCATTTTCATGGGCTTCTAGCCAGCGTGAAGCACACAAACACCATGAGTCGCCGGGTTTTAAGCCCGCAAAGCCATACTCTGGACGGGGCGTGCTGAGGTCATTGCCATTACTTTTAGAGAACGCTAAAAATTCAGCCGTTACGCCCGCGCATATGGTGTGTGAAGCCGCATCTTGGTCACTGGTATTACAGCAGCCATCACGAAAAAACCCGGTCATTGGGGCTTCACTACAAGAGATGAGTTTTTCACCAAAAACATTCAGCGATGGGGCCATTGTTATGCTCATATTTCAATATCCGTAATAGGCTTATATTTGATTATACAACCGTCTAATTAAACCCTATTAGAGGCCATAAAGGAATCCGCTTAAGTAACTCAAGGCAATGATTTTTACTCTGAAATAATCAACCTGATTAGTTTGCATAGTTAATAACAGATACTGGTCATGAATTGAACTGATCATTCCAGTTTGATGTTAATTCTTTAAACAAAAAGAATCATCAGGCCACCAAGCACCAACAAAATTCGAATCAATAACGCTTTTGGCGCAATGATTCCAAAGGAGATCATTCCTAAAGCAATTGCCATTTTTGCGGCTGCCAGTAGGGATGGGACGACCGCAGTCCCAAGCTCAATTAAAGCTGGATTAGCAATCATACCCAATGGAATTAGATACAACCCTATGCCCAATGACATCGCAATACCGGCTACCTTCAACCAGTTCTCCTGCACCATACCTGCGGCAATAAAGACAGCACCACAAACCGGTGGAGTAATGGTGCTCAACAATGCAAACCAAAATATAAATAGGTGCGTCTGTAACGGCCCGAGTCCCAGTTTAATCAGCGCCGGACCCGCAACAGAAACACAAATAACATAAGCCGCAGTCGTGGGCACTTCCATTCCCAAAATAAGACAAGCAAGCGCAGTGAGTAATAAAGCTGGCCATAGCATTCCACCCGAACCAGACAGAATCAATGAAGTAATTTTCACTCCTAAACCCGTAATACCCAGTACGCCAATAATTATGGATGCACACAAAATAATGGATGCAATGGTGGCGATTTGCAAACCACTCTTAAGGCAAACACTTTCTATTCGTTTTAGGCTGCGCTTGACATCAAACGTTAAATTTCTATCAATCCACAATAGAACCGCACCCACAATAATAGCCAAGCAAGCGGCATATTGGGGTGTTAGGTTAGTTCCAAACATACCCCATAGCAGGACTGAAAAGGGTATTAAGAAAAAAGCTGAAGTAATAATTACAAGCTTCATTTCAGGTCGCTCATCCAGCGGAACTGCTTTTAAGTCATAGCGACTGGCAAAAGCGTCGATTCCAACCCAGACCGCAAAGAAATAAAGTACCGCTGGAAGTAAGGCAGCAATCATGATGCTGCTGTAAGGTACACCTGTCAGTTCGACCATAACAAACGCACCAGCACCCATCAGTGGGGGCATAATTTGCCCTCCAGATGAAGCCACTGCTTCAACGGCCGCAGCAAAGGGACGGGGGTAACCCAGTCTAGTCATAGCGGGTAACGTGATAGCACCGGTCGAGGCAACATTGGCAGAAGCCGACCCCGATATTGACCCGAATAAGGCAGACGAGATGACCGATACTTTCGCCGCACCACCGCGTAAACGTCCAGCAGCGGCAGCAGCCACATTCATAAAGCCCTGCCCCGCTTCGCCGGCATTCAGTACCGCACCAAAAATAACAAAGATGGCAACAATATTGACTGAGATCCCCGTTAATTTGCCCCATATACCGCCTTCTGCAATGGTCAGAGTACCTAGGAAGCTGGCCGTTGGTGTCCCTGGATGGCCAAATTCACCTGGAATATATTGTCCCCACAGACCATATGCTAATGCAATTAAGGCCACTACAGGCAGTGGCCAGCTGATAGCGCGCCTTGCCATTTCTAGCGTCACCAGTAACAAGCACACCGCAATCGTCAACTGAAAAGAATTGCTGAGATAAGCGTACTGATCACCCAGCATAGACTGATTGGCTGCGATCCAGAGGCAGCTCGCAACGCCGATAAAACAAAACAGACTGCCAGTCAGACGTTGATAGCGTGATTTTGCTATATAAATAAACACCCAGGGCAATGCAAGGGCCATATGCAAGGGCCGGCTGATGAGGTTAGGAATCAGGCCAGAGAAAATCAGCCAAAGGTGAAAGATGATTGAAATGGCCCCAAGCGCAGGCCAAATCAGTGAACGATAATTAAACATTGAGGCAATCAATACTGAACGGGTCGCTGTCAAATAAGCCAGGCCCGTCTTCAACCTGCACTTATTGTTGAGCTGTGGTTAAAGCAAAACCAACTTCGTTATAATATTTTACTGCCCCAGGATGAATCTGCCCTTTGATGTTACCCAGTAAACCTTCATCAACTGCACTCCACCAGCTAGCAGAAGCACTCATGGCCGCTTTTTGCTGCCAATAAGTTTTAGTTAAAGCATAAGCAGTCTCGTCATCCATTTGAGTGGTAGTGTAGGCAACTACGGGTAAAGACGTCGTGGTAATATCTTTATCTTGCCCTGCATAGGTGCCGGCAGGAATAACCAATCGGGTTCGTTTACTGGCTTTAATTTGTTCATCGTTCAACGATATAATATTAACGCCAGTACCCGCAGCGGCTTCTATTACGTTGGGTGCAGGATAAGAACCCGCCGTAACAAAGCCATCAATCTGCCCATTTTTAAGGGCAGGCACCGCGTTGGATAGCTCGACTTCTGCTAGGTTAACCTTACCTTCGAGACCAAATAATTTGAGATATTTAGCCCCTTCTTTAGCACCAAAAGAGCCTTTACCTAGCAAAATAGTTTTACCTTCCATACCCGCAAAATCTGACACACCACTATTATCGCTCATAACAAAATGCATGGTCAAAGAAGGGATAGGAAACAAGGCACGAATGTCTTTAAATTTAGGATTCTGCTTTGTCTCAAACATGGCCTTGCCAGCTTTGGCCAACTTCACCAGTACCGGAGGCGTCGTAAATACATAATTACCAGAGCGTACCGCCGACTCCATAACGTTCTGAACTGAACCCTGACTTTCTTCCACTGTGACAATTATGCCACCCCCTGAGCCAGTCTTCACAGCCTCGGCAATTTGTACCGCCATCTGATAGTAAGAGGACGTTGTTTTGGCTGATTTGTAAGTAATACGGGTCTCAGCAGACACCGAGGTTACCAACATAAGGCCAAATACTGCTAGTCCAATTCGTTTAATTTTTTTCATATTCTGTCTCTTGTTATTGATTTTTTATTTTGAAATATATCGGTAAAAACTAAGATTTAAATTTGCCCTGAAGCCAAATTATATTTTGTCACAAACCTAATTTTTTATTCTTTAATTATCTTTGTTCAAGGAAGTTAACCAACGATACGACTTTGGCTGAAAACCCCTTGAGCAGCTTAGAATTTATCAGTTAGTTTTAATGTGCCAATCTGAAAGTATAAAAGGCCTACCTACCAATATCAATCGGCAAATCAAATCAGCGGTTTAATGTCATATTGATTATAGGAACTAACGGCATAGAGTTGACTCAATACTGGTTAAGAGCAACCTCAGTGGAGCAGGACTAAAATGAATCAACCGATTTAAGAGAAGATTAAGCCCTCTCGCTTATACGGTTACTATAGATTATCCAGAAGTTATGGCCCATATCTTATATCGTGATGAGCATTATCGAAGCGGCGCCTCTGAGGCCACTGTCTGTTTTTTGAGATTCTCCCTATAAAACAATAATAATCCCGATCCAACAATTAACACCATACCCAAAGCTTCGTTTAAAGTCGGAATATCACCCCAAAAAATAAACCCACCCAACAGAGTTAAAATTAAGCCCGAATATTCAAAGGGAGAAATAACGGCAGGATCGGCCATTCGATAGGCACTGGTTAACAGCAAGAAAGCAATTGTGCCTACAATGCCCACCGTTAAAATACTCACTAGTACTGCTATTTGATCAAACTGCCAGCTTTGCGTTAAAAATTGGTATTCAACAAGCTCTGCGGTGTTGAATCGACCGTCACCCATGCCCAAACCAATTACACCACTCACTGTGGCCGTGATTAAATACATGTAGATTACCTGTTGAAATAGATCATCTTTTTTCGCCGTCAATTTAGCAATTACCATCGATACGGCATAAGTTAAAGCGGTAATAACTGGCAAGATATAAAAGAAATTGAAATCTCCAGACTCTGGTTGTGCTATCACTATAACCCCTGAAAAACCTATAATCATGGTAATCCATCGGCTAACACCCACCAGACTTCCAAATACAATGATAGACATGATAGTAATGAAAAATGGGCTCACTAAAAACAAAACGGTCGCATTTGCAATTGGAACCTTAGACTGTGCAAAGTAAAAGGCTGAATAACCAAAGAAAAACAATAACCCACGGCAGGTGCTAAGAATAGGATAAGCAGTGCCAAATTTTAGTGGTTTGTGACTCAGTTTTAAATAAACACAGATTAACAGTACACCGATGATGGATCGGCAAAACAGTATCTGGAACATCGATACATCGGTTGATAGAAATTTAATCAATACGTCTTGAACAGTAAAAATAGTCATGGAAACAATGACTAAAATAATGCCTCTTTTATCATCCGTCATATTTCATTATCTCTATACACAAGATCGGGTAAAGGGTTACAAATAATTCTGCACCTATGATTTAAAGCGAGTATTGTTTGTAGATTAGGCTAAAAGTAAACAAATCACTTTTTCTTGAGCAAACAATCGTCACCCAAAAATGAACGTTAAATAAGATTGATTTATTCGACAAAAGTACGACAGGATGCGATGGTGTACCAACAATAAATATCGAACGAGGCGATCGATATTTTTGATATCTTTATGTCACGAAAATTAAAAAAATAACTTGATCATTATTGAAGAGTAAGCAAGAGAATTTTATAAATTTCTGGTGCCCTCTTAATGACCTATATCGTGGTATGAATGTGGCATTATTAACGAGTAAGACAGTTAAATCCCATTAAACCAAACGATAAAAGCAGCAGACAAAATTTTAATAATTGCCAGAAAGTGAGCTTGTCTTACTGCCCGATGATTAACTGTAAGTCGACACCTATTGTCAAAAACTAATGCATTAATTACATAGCGACTACGTCACTGGAAGGGTTATCCATTTGCCAAACTGCTTCAGTGAGCCACATCCCTGAGTAATTACCCTGTTGCTGCAATCCCAATCGAAAAGCAAAATATAGTGTTTGATTATTTTCACTGATAATCTGCACTAATCGGATCGCCTTATTGTCGTCCAAGATAACTTCACTGAGGGTGCTGTCTCGATGATTGAGCATTTGACCATAAGTTGGCCCTTTCAATAATTTAGTGAAGTTCTGCAAGGGTCCCGTCTGCAGTTTGTTAGAGGGCGAAGCAAAGTTAAAAGTAGTTTCAATACCCGCATCCCTATATGGGAAGTCATTGCTTGCAAGGGCATTTATTACAATTTGAACAACGTCACCAGGCTGCAGTTCAGCGCTGGGTTGAGGTAAAATTAAATTCTCAACTGATGGTTCAGCTGCACCGTATAGCGGTTTAACCGCTAATAAAAACAATAGAACCAGTAAACTATTTAACAGGGGTTTAACAAAAATACGCATGGTAATGACCTTATTTTATAAGTGAACGAGGTACTTTACTTTTTTATAGTATTAATGGTACGCGTGAGCCCTGGCTTTGGATTAGTGTACTCATCCAAACAGACCCAAAAATTTTAAGATTGCTATTTTTAATGAACTACTAATTTTGATCAATCGGTATTTACCCACACCCATAAGCTGGCATAAAAAAGTCTATGTGACGGTATCAAAATGTTATAGCCTGCAATCTAGAACAATCCGCTCCTATATTTAAATGTACCCAATAGAAAAATGGATGCCGTATGAGTTATGCTTTTTGTAGTAAAGATTTTGCCGCTAAACCTTACTGGTGGAACGGAACACCTCGGCCGCAGACGGTCGGAGCTACTTTGCCGACTCAAACTGATGTACTGGTCATAGGCTCAGGTTATACAGGATTGCAATGTGCGTTACAGACCGCTCAGGCGGGCCGTCATACCACCGTAATCGATGCTGAAGACCTTGGCTGGGGATGCAGTAGCCGCAATGGCGGCCAGATCAGTGGGGAAATAAAACCAGATTTTAACCAGCTTAAACGTCGCTATGGCAGTGACCAAGCCCTGTCACTGATCCGCGAAGCACGAAAGGCACTTGAGTGGCTGGGAGAATTCGTAGAAGCACAACAAATTGACTGTGATTATCAGCGCTGCGGTCGATTTGTTGCCGCTCACAGCCCTCGTCAATTTAAAAAACTAATTGCACAAGCTGAGCAACAGACCCCGGGGCTTGAGCAGACGCTGAATATCATTGGGCCAGGTGACCAATCGAGCGAAATTGACAGCCGTTATTATCATGGAGGATTGATTGTTGATAGTCATTGTTCTTTAGACCCTGCCAAGTACCATTCAGCGCTGTTACAAAAAGTGCAAGACAGTGGAGCAGAAACCATCGACCATTGCGCTGCAATGCATATAGAAGCTAATAAGACAGGTTTCCGAGTGACAACATCTCAGGGCGTTATTCAAACAAACGAGTTAGTTATAGCCACTAATGGCTATAGCGGTAATCTTGCCGCTTGGCAACAGCGGCGGGTTATTCCAATTGGCAGCTACATGTTGGCTACTGAGGCGATGCCTATCGAACGGGCTGAAAAATTGATGCCACACAATAGGGTGTTCAGTGATACTCGCAAAATAGTGGTTTACTTTAGACGATCCCCCGATGGACGCAGCTTGATATTCGGAGGCAGAGTCTCTGTATATGAATCAGATCCCATCAAAAGTCTACCGTCATTACGTCAAGAAATGCTGCGTATTTTTCCACAGCTGGAAGATGTTAAAATTAGAAATACCTGGATGGGATTCGTGGCCTATACTTTCGATGGGTTGCCACATCTTGGAAAAAAAGAGGGCATTCATTATGCGATGGGTTATTGCGGCTCTGGCATCTGCTTGGCAAGCTACTTGGGGCATCGACTGGGCCAGCAGTTGCTAGGCCAAAAGGAAGGCGCTACGGCTTTTGATCAACAACGGTTTCAAACCCGACCTTTTTACACTGGCAACCCATGGTTCTTGGCGCCTTCAGTGCGTTATTACCAGATGATCGACCGCATCAGTTAACGCTTTAGTGCTAGCAGGATACCTGCCAATAATGGGAGCGCTTCAATAGTCGAATTATTGTGATATTTAAATTGACTGACCATAATGATTTTCTATAGTGCTTGAGTGGTATTAATAGCCAAAAGGTTAACTTTAAATATTGACCCTTATTGTATATTGGAGACTTCTTTAGGCGTTTTAGTTGCCTCCAAGGCACCCACCCCTTTGATTATATAATGTTACCGCGGCTCCCGAATAGGATTCACTGCCTAACCCTGTGATATTAAATTGAGGTTGCAAAACGGCACAAAAGATTACGTAGTCATTGATAGGTATTTAATTGATTTAGTAGACTGTTGCAACTGAGCAAACCTTGTAATGCTCAGCTTAGCCAAGCATTCACGGACTCACATCTGAGCCTCTGCTACCGACAAGGCTGTCATTAGTTTACTAATAAGAACGCAACTTTTACTTCAAGTAAGTTCTCTGTCATG